>JAZNGY010000026.1:0-2769 GCA_045576695.1 Akkermansia sp. | reverse complement strand
GCACTATAGCGGCCTCTCTTGTGAATTTTGGTCATGTTGATGAGTGTGTTGTGTGTTTTTGAGGTTATTTTACACTCATCCGGACTTTTGCGCAAGCTTAGCAGAATTAGCTCTGTGTCCTAAATTCGGGTGGCTGCATATGATGAAGGTGTCTATTTTGGCGTAAATGGAGATAATTGCAGCATAAAAGTTAATGTGCTTTGTAAGGAGGAAGATGAACTATTGATAGTGCATGGAACAATTCCGGCTCTTGTGCCGAAGGATAAGCGCTCGTCGGTTATTGATATGATGAATGAGAAAAACAACTATTTAAAACTCACGACACTTTATCTGGACTCGGATGATGGTCAGGTGCTGTGCCGTTGTGCTGCGCTCGACTGTGAAGATGCGTTGAATGAGCATGTGGTAATGGTGATGATTTCGACTGTAATCGATACGCTCGATGACGTGTATCCTGAAATCATTCGCAGAAGCGTGGGGCTGTGACTCCATGTTATGCCTGTTGTGTGTGAAGAGCGATTTCCCGTTGCCTGTGTGGCAACGGGGAATCGCTCTGCTACGACAGGGGGTGGACTTCCGTCGGCTGAATATAATGAATAGAGGCGCGGTCAGAGTATCAGCATGCAGTCGCCGTAGGAGAAGAAGCGGTAGCGTTGCTCCACGGCCTGGCGGTAGGCCTCCATGATGAGTTCTTTGCCGGCAAAGGCGCACACGAGCATAATGAGCGTGCTCTGCGGCAGGTGGAAGGTGGTGAGCAGACCGCCCACCACCTTGTATTCGTAGCCGGGGTAGATGAAGATGTCCGTATCGCTGCTGCATGGGGGCAGGGGACGACCATGGCGGGTGGCGAGGGTTTCGAGCACGCGCACACTGGTGGTGCCCACGGCCAACACGCGGCGGCGGCGATAGCGCCCTCGTGCTCGGCGTAGATAGTCTGATAGCGCTCTTTGTCTGCGAGTTCGCTTTCGCTGTTCATGTAGTGGGGCAGTGCCAGGCGGCCATAGACTCCGGGGTAGATGAATTTATCCCATCGGATGTAGCGGTAGCCTTCATTATCTATGCTTTCCACTACACCCGTAGCATCCCCCACCTGCACGGTGCGGCCGACTTTCATCTTCTTGCCGGGGCGCACCATACACTTCCACACCAGCTCTTGTACCAGCCATGCGCGCACCAGCTCAATGCTGCCGTCGTTGCTGAAATAACGGGCGGGCACGACCTTGGTGTTGTTGAGCACAAAGTGGTCGCCGGGCTGCACATACTCGAGGATATCGCTGAAATGGCGGTGCTCGATAAGCCCGGTATCGCGGTGCACCACAAGCATGCGGCTCGCGGCGCGGTCGGGCAGCGGGCGGTCGGCTATCAGTTCCTCGGGCAGGGCGTAATCAAAATCTACTGTGCGCATGTTCGTTCGGCGGTGGGGGGTAAAAAGAGCAGGGCGCGCCACTCACATGGGTAACACTTTAGTTCAACTACATAGGTTACACTTGGTGCGTGAGATTTGTACCATTATATTGGCTATAATGCAAGTTTAATGTGCCGCGCGGCGGCTTTGTGCCGTAGCACGAGCCAGAAGGGCGAGTGCGGAGGCGCAAAGCCGCCGCGCGGAGCGCTGATGGGAAACGGATTACAACACCTTGATGTAGGACTTTTGTTTACGTCTGGCATGGATGATCCTCTGCCTACAGCCGTTTGCTAATTGAGGCGTAAAAGTTTCCGCCTCCTCATCTATGATGCCTAGCAGGTGTTCGCAAAACCATGCTTCATATCGCCTCTTGCCTATGCTTTTAAGCCCTATTCTTTCCCCTCTTAGAGCTTCCGAGAGGAAGTAGTCCATGCTGTGCCATTTCAGGTCACCATGTTTGTCTATCTTTCTTGTTGCCATATTTCCATAGTCGTAGTCCACAAGGCTGCTTGTATAAGCACGGGGACTTCTTCGGTAATGTTGGGCTAGAGTGTCTCCTTTCAATGCCTGATGCGGACGTATGGTATTAAACTCATGCACCCATTCATCCATCTCCTCTTGAGTATCGGCCTTTTCTGCTTGCAATTCACTTTTCATATCCTTGTGCATCCGCTCATGGGCTCCATTATCCTGGGGACACCCCACACGTTCGCGATTTGGCTCTATTCCCAGCCTAATCCACCATGCGGACAGCTTGCTCAACCCAAGCAATGCCTGAGTACAGGCAAAAGGCGAACCATTATCACTGCGTATTGATTTTGGTAATCCGTAACGCTCAAATACTTTTATCATGGCTTGACGTACGCTCTCTTCCTTTGAGTCTGGCAGTAGTGTTACCCCTAAGATGAAACGGCTTTTTGCGTCTCTTATTGTCAAAGGGTAACACTTTCTTTCACCATCTTTTGATCTCCACCACCCCTTAAAATCAATTGTCCATTCATCATTTACTTGCAGGTCAGCCCCCCTATCTTGAACAAGACGTAAATTATCAAGTTTGGGCGTTCGTTTGCGTCGCCAATTGATAAGGCCTGCTTGCTTCAAGACCCGATGAATGGTAGTGCGTCCTGGTAGCGGTGAAAAGTGTTCTCTTTTCAAAATAGCTCGTATTTTGTCAGCCCCCCCAATGCTTGTTTGCGACTCGAATACTGATGATACGCAATAGCGCCTTCTCTGATAACTTAGTCGGTTGATTTATAGGCCTTCGGCTTTGCTCTACCAATCCTGAATCGCCATATTTCTCATACCGTCTAAGCCATTTATATCCTGTTTTTCGACTGATGTTAAATGACCGGCACGCTTCAGCC
>JAZNGY010000025.1:0-3045 GCA_045576695.1 Akkermansia sp. | reverse complement strand
CTTTCTCTGCTTGCCCCCGCCGGTTTGGCTGCCCCCCGCCGCCGTCGCTAAAGCTATGGCGTGACAAGCCCCGCCGTCGCTAAAGCTATGGCGTGACAGGCGCCGCCGTCGCTAAAGCTATGGCGTGACAAGCGCCGCCGCAAGTAATCATCTTTTACAAGATTTGAAAAACAAGGTCGCTGCCCCCAACAGGCAGCGGCTTTTTTTGTGCGCAGTTAAATTTTTGGGGTTGATATACTGCTATTTTCTACGTGGGGGGCGTATCGACGCAAAGCCCCTTATCTCCGATTAATCCCGCCGGCGCCGGCAAAGAGAGGAAATAAAACACCCGTTTTTCAGCGCTAAAAAATCACTGCCGAAAAACGGGTGGCGCGGTTTTGTGAGAGGCTTACGGTTGCGTGTCTCTGATTTCCTGCGTCAGCTTCATGGCGCAGAAATCCGGGCCGCACATGGAGCAGAAGTGCGCCTTTTTGGCTCCGGCGTGCGGTAGGGTGAGGTCGTGGTAGGCGCGTGCTTTGTGCGGGTCTAGCGAGAGGTTGAACTGGTCTTCCCATCGGAACTCGAAGCGCGCTTTGGCCAGCGCATTGTCGCGCAGCTGTGCGCCCGGGTGCCCCTTGGCAAGGTCTGCGGCATGGGCTGCCAGTTTGTAAGTTACCACGCCTTCACGCACGTCCTCCTTATCGGGCAGGCCCAAATGTTCTTTGCGGGTAACATAGCAAAGCATGGCGCACCCGCGCTGGGCAATGATGGCGCCCCCCAAGGCACCGGTAATGTGGTCGTACCCGGGGGCAATATCCGTAGCCAGCGGGCCGAGGGTGTAGAAGGGGGCCTCGTAGCACCACTCCAGCTGTTTTCGCATATTCTCCGGCACCAGGTGCAGCGGCACATGGCCCGGGCCCTCGTTCATCACCTGCACGCCTTTATCCCAAGCGCGGCGAGTCAGCTCGCCCTGTACCTCCAGCTCGGCAAGCTGGGCAAAGTCGTTGGCATCTGCAATAGAGCCGGGGCGCAAGCCGTCGCCAATGGAGATGGCTACATCATACGTGGCCAGTATATCGCAAATTTCATCCCAATGCGTGTAGAGGAAGTTTTCTTGCTTGTGCAGCATCATCCACTTGGCGATGATAGAGCCACCGCGGGATACAATGCCTGTGGCACGGTTGGCAGTGTGGTATACAAAGCGCTCCAAAAGTGCTGCGTGCACGGTTACATAGTCTACACCCCGGCGTGCTTGCTCAATGAGCGTGTCGCGGAAAATCGGCCAGCTGAGGTGCTCCACACGCCCGCTGCATTTTTCTAAACTTTGGTACATGGGTACCGTGCCGATGGGCACCGGGCTGTTGCGCAGAATCCACTCACGTGTTTTATGAATGTCTTTACCGGTGGATAAATCCATAACGGTATCTGCCCCCCAGTGAATGGCCCAGCGCAGTTTTTCCACCTCGTCCTCAATGCCGGAGGCAATGGCAGAGTTGCCGATGTTGGCGTTGATTTTGCAGAGGAAATTGCGGCCGATAATCATAGGCTCTGCCTCGGGGTGATTGATGTTGGCGGGTATCAAGGCTCGCCCTGCGGCAATTTCGGCCCGTACAAACTCGGGGGTGAAAAACGCCGGCATGTTGCCTCCGCGTTGTTCTGCTGGGTGCTGGTAGTTAAGCTGCGAGCGGCGCTCTAAGCTGCGCGGCGAAAAGCCGTCCAAGCTCTCCAGCTCGCTGGGGCGCGGCATGCCGGTGCCCAGCTCATCCAGCATCACTTGGGCGCATTCGGGCCTGGATTTCGCGTTGGGGAAACGGTCGTAAATGGCCTTGAATGCCTCTTCTCGCCCCAAGTTCTCGCGTATGGCCACGTACTCCATCTCGGGGGTGATGATGCCGCGGCGCGCATATTCTCGCTGTGTGGGGGCGTGTTTCAAATCCTTAGCCACCAGCACGCCATCGGCATCCTTTTGAACATCGCCTCGGGCCTGTATCCACTCTTCTCTCAAGCGGGGCAGACCTTGCTCCGCCCGGCCATGAAAACTCTCATCCCCCCATGCCCCGGAGCAATCGTATATCTTCACCGGCTCGTTAGGCTCCGTTGTGCCATCGGGAAAAACGGAATCCGACTGCGTTACCTCGCGCATGGAGACCTTGATGCCCGGATATAACGTACCCGCCACATAAACGCGACGAGACCCCGTATACTTGAGTTCATCTGTTTTCATATCTTTATTTTACCACAAAAGCCAAAACCCGCAAGCCTCGATAGTGTACTATTTGTTATGGCTCACTATGCTCCAACCCGCACCAATGCCCCAAACAATTACTTTGTACCTTGTACTTTGTACTTCGTACCTCGTACCTTGTACTTTGTACCTTGTACCTTGTACCTTGTACTTTGTACTTTGTACCTTGTACTTTGTACTTTGTACTTTGTACTTTGTACTTTGTACTTTGTACTTCGTACTTCGTACTTCATATATTCACTCTCTTTCCGGCTCAATCTCCCCCCGGCAATACTGGGGTACCGGTATCTCCTCTTCTTCCGGTTTTTGCGGGGGGCTCGGGGGCTCTTGTTGAGGCGTTGGCTCTGCCGCCGTTTGCTGTTCTGTTTGCTGTGCGGGCGTATCGCTCGCGATCGCACTGCCGGCCATAGCCGCCAACGTTGCCAGGGCAGGGTATTTCAACAACTTTGCCGTACAGAATTGTATCTTCATCGCCGTCATGATTATGGCACATTCTATACCTATATAATCGCGGAGTAAAGAAAATAAATCGAAATTCCAGGGCAAACGCATTAGGTAACGAACCTTGTAAGTTCTTTATTTACAATGTACAATTTACCATTTACAATTTTCTGATAAAACATGGGCCTGAGTGCAGCACGATGTTTTTGGCCGCAGCATTGCGCAAAAACATGTTTCTTTCGCTATGTAGCCGGGAAAGGATAATGCCTTATGGTGGGCTTTCAGCTGATGAATATTTATATAAGAGCTTGTAAATTCAATAACTTTGTAAATTGTAAATGAGGAATCTCTAAAAACTCTGGTACCCTCACAAATTGGTA
>JAZNGY010000024.1:0-9889 GCA_045576695.1 Akkermansia sp. | reverse complement strand
AGCACGATGTTTTATGGCCGCAGCATTGCGCAAAAACATGTTTCTCTCGCTATGTAGCCGGGAAAGGATATTGCCTTATGGGGGGCTTTCAGCTGATGAATATTTATATAAGAGCTTGTAAATTCAATAACTTTGTAAATTATAAATGCTAAATTGTCAATCTGAAGAAAGTGTCATAATCCTAATGCGTTTGCCCTGCCCCGCCAACAAATGGGGATTGCCAGCGCCGCCAAAATCTGATATAGTGGGTGTGGCGGTTTTACCCGCAGACAGCGCAACACAACACCAACCATGGCTAAGATACTTGTAGCACTCAGTGGCGGCGTAGACAGTGCCGCAGCAGCAGCCCTGCTCACCGAGCAGGGGCATGAGGTTGTAGCGGCTTATATGAAAAACTGGGTAAACGAAGAAAACATACCCGGCGAATGCCCGTGGGAGCAAGATATTGAAGATGCCCTTGGTGTATGCCGCAAACTGGGCATTGAGCTGCGCGTGGTAGACCTTATTGAGCAATACCGCAACCGCGTTGTTAATTATTTGATAGAGGGCTACCGCAACGGCTCTACCCCCAACCCGGATGTTTTGTGCAACCGCGAAATGAAGTTCGGGGTTTTGCTGGACTATGCTTTGGAGCAAGGGTTCAGCTCGGTAGCCACGGGCCACTACGCCAACAGGCTTGATGTTGAGGGCGAAGGCAGCTACATTCTGCGCGGTGCAGACCGCAATAAAGACCAATCATACTTCCTCGCCCTTATGCGCCCGGAGCAAGTGGCCCACGCCGTGTTCCCCGTAGGCCAAATCACCAAGCCGCAGGTAAGAGAAATTGCCCGCCGCTTTGCCTTGCCCAATGCAGAGAAAAAAGATTCTCAAGGCATTTGCTTTATCGGGCAAGTGAAAATGAGCGACTTCTTGCGCCACTACCTGCCCGATAATCCCGGGGATATTGTTGACCTTAAGGGCAAAAAGCTGGGCAGGCACAACGGGCTGCACCTTTTCACCATGGGGCAGCGCAAGGGGCACCATGTGGCGTCTCCGCGAGAGGGGGTGGCCTATGTGGTTGTGGGTAAAGATTTGAAACGCAACCGCCTCATCTTGGGGTACGAGGGCGAAGAAACCCCCGGCCTCTACTCCCGCAGCGCCATCATCGGCTCTGTCACCAACACCTTGTTACCCCTGCCCGAGCGGGTAATGGCACAGCCCCGCTACCGTGCCGCAGCCGTGCATGCCACCTGCACCCCCATTGCCGCGGGGCGTTACAGACTGGACTTTGATACCCCCGTGCGCGCCCTGGCCTTGGGGCAGGTTTGCGCCGTTTACGCCCCCGATGCCGACCGTGGGGAACACCTGCTTGGCGGCGGTTTCTTTGAGGAAATCATGTAACCGCGGGCACCTCAAGGGGAGGTAACATTACTCCCCTTTTGCGTCCTTTTTCTTTTTAGCGGGCGGCGCAATTCGCCACACGGGAGAATCCGGGTTGAAAGCAATCTCCGAGGTTAAGCTATAGCACCTTGCCTCTTTATACGCCTTTTCGATAGCTTTTATATCCGGCAGCACATCCGCCGTGCGGAAAAGGTCATAACTCTTGGCATTAGAGTTTTTTCCGTATGAGATATCCTCAATAAAAAGAACAAAACCACATTGTCCCCCGGGTATTTCGGAAAGCACGATTTCAATGGGGCAACGCTCACCCGCTTTCACCATAAATGGAGTACCCGCCACCAAACCACCCAACTCAGAATCCCATGTATGGCAACCGCGTACGCCCGTTATCATCTCATAGCCTTTTCGGCTTTTTAGAAACTTCTCTCGGGAAGCATCATAATAGGACACCCTGCAATCTGACGGATTTTTGGGGTCATACAGCGTGGGGATACGGTAGCCGGCCTCCAGCACGGTTTTTCCTTTGAAACGCACGGCAAGAAAATCATCTCCCGCGCCGATGAAGCGAAACTTCCCCGCATGCGGGGCAATTACCGTGCCACGGTATACCATCAACCAGGCGGAAGGCTGGCACTCCCACGTTGACTCCGGGGCTTGGGGATTCCCCAACCCGGCAGCGATGGGAGCATAACGCGCAGAAACCGGCGGCATGTATATAAAGGGTGCATATAGTGCGTCTTCTAAGCGATAGTAATTACCAAGCTTTTTACGGCTCCACCCGGCCTTAAAATAGTCATACAATGCTTTAACAACTTCTACTGGACTTGAACCTTTCAACCCGGAAGGTTTTCCGTTCTTCGTTCTTTTCAAATCAACTAAATACCCTTTTAGGCCCGCCCCTTCCAGCTCAGCATGGCCCAACACATTACCCTCTGCGATTAGAGCCACCTCGTCATCGCTCAAGGCATAGAGCGATGAAATGCAGCACAGCAACAAACTTAATAATAGGCGTAGTAACATGCTACCAGACTAACATAAACACAGCCGTTTTCAAGCAAAAAAAAGCCGGAACCTGTTAAATTGAGGTGCGCCCCTGAAAAGGCCACATTGGTTAACGAATTTTAGGGTGGAAAAAAAGCCGTGTTTGGGGTAACATAACCGCAAACACAAAAATGAGCAAACAACGCAAACAATACACAGTAGCGTAGGACGCAACATGACCGTGGAACTGTGCCATGAGGCACTGACAATGGCGTTAGCGAGTGGACGTAAACCGGAAATCCTCAATACAGATCAGGGTAGTCAGTTTACATCTGAATCCCGGTTATCACGAGTACGACAACCGGGCATCAGGCCCGGTATGGACGGCAAGGGTAGTTGGAGGGATAATGTAAGAATGGAGCGTTTCCGGCGTACGTACAAATACGAATTATTCAACTTATATGACGACGTGACACAGAAGTCCATAGAGCAACGGCTCAAGACATGGATAAGCTACTACAATAGCGAACGATTGCATTCATCCCTTGGCAACAAGACACCGGAAAAATGGAGAGAAGAGCATCAGTCCGTCGCCTGAATCCCCCCCTCGGCGAAATTTTTTGGCGATTTTTCCGCTACGGCGGGGCTCCCTCCGCTACAAAATCGCCAAAAAATTAGGATTGACAATCAACGCAAAAAAACATTAACCTAACCACAGCTCCAAGCATCGGCTCAGAAATTCCTTAAACTACATTACCGATGGTCAGAAAATGAGGCGCACCTCGCCACACCGCTAAAAACGCAAAAAAGTTCCCACACTTACCTCAACACTGGCAATAAACACATAAGAGTACATCTATACACAAAACTTGAGGGAATATCGCTGCAAAATTGTACAAAACTTGAGGGAATATTACATCAAAACAACACAAAACTTTAGGGAATGTTTGTTATTCCGGCAAAGAAAATGCCGCTGCTCTGCCTGCAGAACAACGGCGGTTTTGTTTGCTCAGATTTTATTGCAAATCGATGATACAATCACCCCGGTATTACATAAGGTTATGTGAATCTTTTGGTTGGTAAATTGTAATTTATCGGGCAGATGGCGCTTGCCTCGGCGAAGCCCGCAGGGCGAAGACGCGAGCCGTAGGCGAGCGGAATTTCAGAGCCTCGCCGCATGGCGAGGCGGCATATGGTAGCCCGGCGGTGCAGCCCGAAGGGCGGAACCCCGGGTCCGGAATAAACGATATTCGAACCCCGCCGAATGGCGGGGTGGCATAAAGGGCGGCTTAATGGCGTAAGGCTTTTATTTTTCACGCATTGTATCATTACAAAATCAGCGTGAATATTAACGCCACGCATTATGTCACCCCTCGCCGGGGTTCCAATATATTTTTCATCTTACCCCGGGTTCCGCCGCTGACGCGGCTGCACCCGGGTCTACCATATGCCGCCCCGCATGCGCGGGGCTCAAAAACTCGGCTCGCCTTGCTCGCATATAACACCCCGACAAACTCCGATTTAGTGTTCATGTTTCTAATGATGCCCACGCGTTTACAGTTTGTAGATGTGGCAGCCCGATAAATTGTAATTTGCGAAGTACGAATTTAAAGTTTGGCTTGCTGCGCTCGCTTTCAGCGTCAAGGCAAGCGCATGATGGGTGAGCCTGACCACAACAAGATTAATGATTTGTTTGACAGTTGGGTGCAGCTTTGGTAGACTGTGCGCGTACGGATATGGCAGATAAAGAATACGATGTGCTGGTGATAGGCGGCGGGCATGCCGGTGTGGAAGCTGCGTTGGCGGCGGCCCGTTTGGGTGGGCAGGTGGCTTTTGTGACGCATGATTTGGATACCATCGGCCAAATGAGCTGCAATCCTGCCATCGGTGGTTTGGCTAAGGGGCATATTGTGAGAGAAATTGATGCCCTAGGCGGCGCCATGGGGTTGAATACAGATGCCACGGCCATCCAGTTCCGTATGCTCAATGCGTCTAAGGGCCCCAGTGTGCGAGCCCCGCGTGCGCAGTGTGATAAAGCTGCCTACCGCACCCGCATGAAGTGGGTGATGGAGACCGCCCCCGGTGTGCAGTTGGTGCAGGGGGATGTGCATGAAATTGTGGTGCAAGATGGCCGTGTGGCCGGTGTGCTTATCACTTGGGGGCAACGCATTGCCGCAAAAGCGGTGGTGTTGTGTAGCGGCACTTTCATGAAAGGGCTGTTGCATGTGGGTATGGACCACCTGCCCGGCGGGCGCTTGGGTGGTGCCACCAGTACGGTGTCTGATAGCTTGGCCAAGCTGGGTTTTCCCTTGCAGCGTTTCAAAACCGGTACTTCCCCCCGTATTAAGGGCAGCAGTATAGATTTTGCCGCTCTTACCATGCAGCCGGGCGATGTGCCGCCCCCCCTCTTCAGCAATGAGTCATGCAAGGTGCTGAGCCGCGAGACCGAGCCGCACTGCACGCTCAATTATTTTGCCGATACCGATTTTGAGTTGCAACAAATGCCCTGCGGTACCACCTATACGCACGAGGGTACGCACGACATCATACGCGATAACTTGCATTACAGTCCGCTGTTCGGCGGGGTGATTGAGGGCACGGGCCCGCGCTATTGCCCCAGTATTGAGGATAAAGTGGTGCGCTTTGCTGACAAAGACCGCCACCAAATTTTTGTGGAACCCGAGGGCCGCAGCACAGATGAGTACTACCTCAACGGCCTTTCCTCCAGCTTGCCCTTCTTTGTGCAACAACAAATCGTACACAGTATACCCGGGCTTGAAAAAGCAGAGCTTATTCGCCCCGGCTATGCCGTGGAGTACGACTTTGTGCCGCCCACCGAGCTGCTGCCCACGCTTGAAACCAAGCGCGTGCGCGGGTTGTACTTTGCCGGCCAAATTAACGGCACCAGTGGCTATGAGGAGGCCGCGGGCCAAGGCCTGATGGCCGGCGCCAATGCCATGCTTGCCCTGCGTGGCGATGAACCGCTCATTTTACGCCGAGATGAGGCTTACATCGGCGTGATGATAGATGACCTCATTACCCGCGGTACGGATGAGCCCTACCGCATGTTCACCAGCCGTGCCGAGATGCGCCTGTTGTTGCGCCAAGATAATGCGGATTTGCGCCTGTCTCCCATGGCGGCAAAAATCGGGTTGCTCTCTCAAGAGCGCGGGGCTGCTGCCTCTGCCCGTTTGCAGGCCATTCAAGATGGTGTGGCGCTTACGCACAAGGTAAAAGTGGGTGGCGTGCCCCTCAACCTCTGGTTGCGCCGCCCCGAGAACGATTGGCACAACCTGCCGCAAGACATCCTGAAGCTGATGCCGGCCGATGTGTGGGAGCCCATGAGCATTGAGGTTATTTTTGCCGCCCATATTGACCGCATGCGCGTGGCTGCAGAGCGCATGCAGCGCCAAGAAGATAAACGCATACCCGAGGATTTTGACTACGACTCCGTGCCTGCCATGAAAACCGAGGCCCGCCAGCGTTTTAACCGTGTGCGCCCCACCACCATCGGCCAAGCCGCCCGTATTCCCGGTATTACCCCGGCAGATATTGCCCTGTTGCTCGTGTGGCTTAAAAAGTGACGGATATTTGATTTGCGAATCTTGAAATTCGGCGGCTACGCCGCAAGTATAGCGAAGATAACGCACCAGCTTCTGCTCCGCGCCTTTCGTGAACGCTAAATCGGAGTTTGAATGTACGAATTACGATATACGAGGTACGAAGTTCAGAGCCCCGCGCATGCGGGGCGGCAAGAATCTTAGCCGGAGCGTGCAGTGAGCCCGCGACAGCGGGCGAACGAAACCTCCGGTTCAGATAGATAAAAAATAGGAGCCCCGTTAAAAACGGCGGCGACAGAAAAGCGTGGCTTTATGATTTGCGACCATTAAAATATTGAGCCTCAATATAATTTCATAAAATCAATAATGGAATAATTCATCCGTTTTTTCATTTTGCGGCGGCTATTCTGTCACCGCCGTTTTCAACGGGGTTCCATTCATCTTGTATCACTACCGGTGGTTCCGCTCGCCCTCTGTCGCGGGCTCCCTGTACCACCGGCTAAGCTTCTTATCGCCCCTAATCGGGGCTCCGAGATTCCGTTCTACCACTACCACGGGTTCCGCTGCTGACGCAGCTACACCACGTGGCTACCGGTCCGTCGCCCCGCTTCACGGGGCTCTTAAATTCGACTCGCCATCGCTCGTACAAAACAACCCCACAAATTTCCTTTGGTCGGGCTCAGCCATGTAGGCAAAAAATATAACATGGCCATAAAAAAACTTCTCTCGGGAGTTAACCGAGAGAAGTTGTGAATTCTGATTAGTCGCTTTTTACTTTAGCGACGGCGGCGGCGCTTGCCACGCCAAAGTCGCTTTAGCGACGACGGCGGCGCTTGCCACGCCAAAGTCGCTTTAGCGACGACGGCGGCGTGCAGCCAAACCGGCGAGGGCCAGCAAGCTAAGCGTTGCGGTGGTCGGCTCGGGGATGGTGGGATCCTGCTTCTCGATGGTGATGGTACCCTTGTTCAGAGCAGTGGTAAGAGCGGCGTCGCCGTTCATATTACCCTTGTAGGAAGCGAGAGTCTCAGAGCCGCCCTCCCATGTAAGGGTGGGGGTCATAGCTTGGTCGCCGCCGGTTACGGAAAGCGTGTAGGTAACACCTTTCTGAATGGTGGTAGTGAAGGTTACTTTGTCGTCAGCAGCATTAGCGAATGTGAAAGATGTGCCGGCGGCGATGCCTGTTGCGTCGTCCACGGTGTTAAAAGCTCTGCCGCGACCAATGGTCAGGGTGAGAGCCTCATTGGAGCCACCAAGTACGATACCGTTGTAACCGTACGTGTCGTTCACGGCAGAACCACGATAGAACCCAAGTACACTGCCGGAGTCTTCGAGGGTGTAGAGTTCATCCAGTGTGAAGGTGAGGGTGTAGTCTGCGGACCAGCAGTTGCCGGCTTTAACGGGAGCTGTGCCCCAAGCTGCTGTGATGGTGTCAACTTCCTCTGTGGCAGCGGCGGCTACACCGGCCAGAGCCATCAGTGCAATGATTGTTTTCTTCATTGTTAATTAGTTTCTATGTTTTAGATTGTTGATGATGTCGAGCGTTATGCTCAGGGGTGCTCGTCTCTTCGCGCGAAGGAGTGCAGAGATACCTGATGCAACCCGCTGGCGCAAGTTTAGCTCTTTCCGAATGAGATGTCGAGCTAATTTTTAAAAAAAAACAGTTTTTGAGCGTTTTTTTTTGCAGATATTCTCAAATTCACGTTATCTAACGCCATGATGTTGCGAATTCTCCTTATTTTGAACAATAAAAACGCGAACCGAAGCACAGGAAGAGGAGGCCGACAAAACACAGATGATGTACATGAGAAAATCTCACTCTACAATTATGCATAATGCATTCTGGTATCAATGTAATTGAAGCTATAGCATTCGGAAACAGATAAAATGGCGTCAGCGGGTTGCATCAGGTATCTCAGCACTCCTTCGCGCGAAGAGACGAGCACCCCTGAGCATAACGCTCAACATCATCAACAATCTAAAACATAGAAACTAATTAACAATGAAGAAAACAATCATTGCACTGATGGCTATGACCGGTGTGGCCATGGCAGAAAGTTATGTCATGGACAAAGGGGGCGACCTTTTTGCCGGTCCGTTTACCCTTACATTCACCTTGGAAGAGACTTTTGCCGTTACCGGTGATTATGACATTTTAGCCGCATACTATCAGGTCAACGGCAGCAGCTACAACGTCAATGCCTTCCAGCTTAACAGCAACGGCACCCTCACCCTCAACCGCGGTGGTGCTCTGTCGGCCACAACGCTGACCAACGACGTAACAACAGGCACTAGTGACTCTTCTACCTTCACCATCGATGGTGAAACGGCCTACACCTTGGGTGCCGGTTCTTACACCCTGAAATACCTTGGTGGCACGAATGGTTCTGCTGCTGCAGACTTGTACCTCAACGATGTAAAAGTAGCTTCTTTCACCGGTGGCAACCACAACATGAACGGTACTCAGCAAGGTGGCAACACCATTACTCTCCAAACAAACGACTCTTACAACGTTGTAGCCACCAATTATCCCGGCATGCCCACCATTCCCGAGCCGACCACCGCAACGCTTAGCTTGCTGGCCCTTGCCGGTTTGGCTGCACGCCGCCGCCGTCGCTAAAGCGACTTTGGCGTGACAAGCGCCGCCGCCGCAAGTAATTTGCGCGAGCAAATAAAAAGTATTTATCCAAAGCGTCTCTCCTGAAAAGGGGGGGCGCTTTTTGATTGCCAAAAGGGGCGAGCTGTGGTAGACTGGGGGCAGCAAAAGAAAGAGATAAAACCATGGCAGAACGTATACCTGTAAGAAACCCCAACGAGATAGCCAAGATGCGCAAAGCCGGTGAGGTATCGGCACGTATTTTGATGGATTTGATGCCCATCATACGCCCGGGCGTTACGACCAAAGAGATAGATGACTATGCGGCAGAGCTGTTCAAGCGCGAGAAGTGTGGCAATGCCTTCTTTGGCTACTATGGGTACCCGGGGCAGCTTTGCATCTCGGTGAACGAGGAGATTGTGCACGGTATCGGCGGCAAGCGTGTGATTCAGGATGGCGATATTGTTTCCCTGGACTGCGGCGCCATTGTGGACGGCTGGTATGGCGACAATGCCATGACCGTGCCCGTAGGTAATGTGAGCGAGGATGCCAAGCGCCTGCTGGCCGTGACGGAGGAAGCTTTGTTCCGCGCCGTGGCAGAGGCCAAGCAGGGCAATTCGTTGGTAGAGGTGTGTGGCGCTGTGGAGGATTTTGTGAAGCCCTTCGGCTTCGGTATTGTGCGCGATTATGTGGGGCACGGTGTGGGCCGCAAGTTGCATGAGGAGCCGCAGATTCCCAATTACCGCCCCAAGTATGCGCTGCCCCGCCTCAAGCGCGGTATGATTTTGGCCATTGAGCCCATGATTACCCTGGGCAGTTTCCGCGTCAAAGTGCTGGAGGATGATTGGACCGCCGTGACGGCAGATGGCTCTTGGTCTGCCCACTTTGAGCACACCGTGGCCGTAGGCTCCCGCGGGGGCGAAATCCTCACCGAGCGCCCGCGCATTGCCTTGCCCGAGCAGCTGGGAATAAAGTTGTAGTAGTACAATTGACAAATTACGATTTACAATTGACAAAGTAAATAGCCGGGCTTACCGGTCTCGCATCATTGCGAAATCAGCGTGGGATATAAACGCCACGCAATAGGCAACTCTGTGAGTGGGAGGAATGATGTATTACGGTGAGTGCAATTGGAAATGTTCATCCTATAAATGGCAATTTGAAGTACGAGTTACGAGATTCAAAATACGAAGTAATAGGCAGGCATACAGCCGTAATGACAGCGGCAACTCATGCGTGGCTTTGCAACACTGCGCCGCAGGCGCCTGACTCCTGAACTTCGTACCTCGTATATCGTCATTCGTACATTCAAACTCCGATTTAGTGTTCATGTTTCTAATGATGCCCACGCGTTTACAGTTTGTAGATGTGGCAG
>JAZNGY010000023.1:0-3049 GCA_045576695.1 Akkermansia sp. | reverse complement strand
ACTCTATTATTGCTTGTTTGCTCATTTTGAGTGACATGTGTATATGTTAGTACCTGATTTATGAGGCATCCAGCTTTTCACGTGTCAGCCAAACTCGTGGGAAGTGTCAGTTCGGTGACTGTTTTTTTGAGGCAATGCGATTTGTGGGGCTACTACACTTTTTACCGAGATACTGCTTGAATTGAATGAAAAAACGTGTTATTTTTCTCCTTGGCTGATAGATTTTGATTTTTTGGTACTTTTTACAAACAACCAACCATTAAAAACATGATGAAACGCGCATTACTTCTTCTTTCCCTCCTCGCAGTGCCGGGTATACTCACTTCTTGCAAGGATGATCATACCACCGCGCCAAGTACGGATACTGCTATAACCACGGTATCTCCTCTCGATAAGATATGTAAATTTATGAAATTATTGGGTCGGCCGGAAAATGAAATAAAGATTTTACACGCAGGGTATGAGGGTGATACTGTTACTTTAGAAAATCTGAAAGATAAAAAACACATTGGTATCTATTTTATGGGTGCCGCTGCCGCCGGTAACAAAGAGCTGGTTTTACAATGCCTTGACAAAGGCGCTACTGACTACAACGCGGGGCTTGAGGGCGCTGCCGTGGGTGGCCATATGGATATCGTACAGTTGATGCTCTCCAAAGGCGCTGACTCGAACGCGGGGCTTAGAGGCGCTGCATTGGGTGGCCATATGGATATCGTACAGTTGATGCTCTCCAAAGGCGCTACTGTCTACGACCGGGGGCTTGAGAACGCTGCATTGGGTGGCCATATGGATATCGTACAGTTGATGCTCTCCAAAGGCGCTGACTCGAACTCTGGGCTTTGGGGCGCTGCTGGTGGTGGCCATATGGACATCGTACAGTTGCTGCACAACAAATGGGCTACTAAGTTCAACGATGGGCTTAAAGGCGCTGCTGGTGGTGGCCATATGGACATCGTACAATTGATGCTCTCCAAAGGCGCTACTGACTACAACCGGGGGCTTTATGTCGCTGCTCGTGGTGGCCATATGGACATCGTTCGGTTGATGCTCTCCAAAGGCGCTACTGACTACAACCGGGGGCTTTATGTCGCTGCTAAGGGTGGTCATATGGATATCGTACAGTTGCTGTTCCACAAGGGCGGTGCCCCGAACGCGGGGCTTGAGGGCGCTGCAGAGGGTGGCCATATGGATATCGTACAGTTGATGCTTGACAAAGGCGCTGACCCGAACGCGGGGCTTAGTGACGCTGCCGAGGGTGGCCATATGGATATCGTACGATTAATGCTCTCCAAAGGCGCTACTGACCTTGATTCAGCCCTTAATGCAGCCGAGCGCAACGGCCATACCGAGTGCGCAGCGCTTATCCGCGCGGCAATGAAGAAGTAATGTTTGATGTTGAATCTTTGATGTTTAAAGTATAACACTCATTCAAGCCGAATATCACAACAAACTTTTTTACCGGTGCCATGGGGGTGATACCGCGGCACCGCTTATTTTTGGGGAGATGCTGCTTGATTTAAATGAAAAAATGTGTTATTTTTCTCTTGGATGATAAATTTTGATTTTTTGGTACTCTTTATCAACAACCAACCATTAAAAACATGATGAAACGCTCATTACTTCTTCTTTCGCTCCTCGCAGTGCCTTGTGTGGTTCCACCTTGCAAGGGTGATAATACCGCCACATCAAACACGGATACCGCCGCGCCCGGTATCCCTACAGCCACGGTATCACCTCTCGATAAGTTATGCCGATATTTGGAATTGGAAAGTTTCTCGGAAAAGGAAATAAAGATTTTCCGCGCCGGGTATGAGGGTGATACTGTTACTTTAGAAAGTCTGAAAGATAAAAAACACATTGGTATCTATTGTACGGGTGCCGCTGCCGCCGGTAACAAAGAGCTGGTTCTGCAATGCCTTGACAAAGGCGCAAAGCCGAACCGGGGGCTTGAAGGCGCTGCATTGGGTGGCCATATGGGCATCGTACAGTTGCTGCTCTCCAAAGGCGCAAAGCCGGACTGGGGGCTTGAAGGCGCTGCCATGGGTGGCCATATGGACATCGTACAGTTGATGCTCTCCAAAGGCGCTCACTCGAACGCGGGGCTTAGAGGCGCTGCATTGGGTGGCCATATGGATATCGTACAGTTGATGCTCTCCAAAGGCGCTACTGACTACGACAGGGGGCTTTATTGCGCTGCTGAGGGTGGCCATATGGATATTGTACAGTTGCTGCTCTCCAAAGGCGCTACTGACTACGACAGGGGGCTTTATTGCGCTGCTGAGGGTGGCCATATGGACATTGTACAGTTGATGCTCTCCAAAGGCGCAAAGCCGAACTGGGGGCTTGAGGGCGCTGCAGAGGGTGGTCATTTGGACATCGTACAGTTAATGCTTTCCAAAGGCGCTACTGACTACGATGATGGGCTTAGTGTCGCTGCATTGGATGGCCATATGGACATCGTTCAATTGCTGCTTTCCAAAGGCGCTACTGACTACGACGAGGGGCTTTGGTACGCTGTCGTGGGTGGCCATCTGGATATCGTTCAATTGCTGCTCTCCAAAGGCGCTACTGACTACGACGAGTGGCTTTTTGGCGCTGCTTGTGGTGGGCATATGGATATCGTACAGCTGTTACTCGAGAAAGGAGCTACTGACTACGACTCGGGGCTTTTGGGCGCTGCCGAGGGTGGCCATATGGATATCGTACAGTTGATGCTCTCCAGAGGCGCTACTGACTACAACGAGGGGCTTGAGGGCGCTGCAAGGAGGGGCCATATGGATATCGTACAGTTAATGCTCTCCAAAGGCGCTACTAACCTTGATTCAGCCCTTGAAGAAGCCGAGAGTTGGGGCCATACCGAGTGCGCAGAGCTTATCCGCGCGGCAATGAAGAAGTAATGTTTGATGTTGAATTTTTGATGTTTAAAGTTTAACTTGCATTCACGCTGAAGAACTCAGCAAGAGTTTTTACCGGTGCCGTGGGGGTGATACCATGGTACCGGTTTTTTGGAAAGTTGTAAAGTAGATGAGCCGGGTAATTTGAAGTACGA
>JAZNGY010000022.1:0-1999 GCA_045576695.1 Akkermansia sp. | reverse complement strand
CACTACAAAGAAGTTCAAAAAGAGAACTACACGGTTCGTGGAGCAAAGCTGCCTAACGGAACCTATTACATGCAGACAAAAGTCTGGAAATCTTAACCCAATTACAACTGATTCCGGTATCCTAACCTGCCGGAATCACTTGTTGTGTATGGTAGTGTAAGTTGTTGAAAATTAGTGTAAAAAGACGAAAGAAAAAGTAAAAAAGTCCTTGCATATTGTGCGCAATTTGCTATACTTTCACCATAGACAAAAGACTAATGCTTAACATATTACACAGCCATGAGTAAGTCATCCGCAGCAACCGACATGAACGAGCTGAAGCGTAACAGCATCGCCCGCGAGTATAAGTACCAGCTCCTGAGCTTCCTGCACGAGTACGAGACGATGGAACAGTACGAGCATCAGAAAGCAGCCCTCCTGCGCCGTGCAGAATACAGCACGGAGCTCCTGCATATCCTCGACCCGCGCAGTGCCGTAGAAGTGATGGAGGATTTCAAAGCCGAGAATGAGCGTATCAAAGACCGCATCAACGAGCAGAAGCGAATCCTGAAGTATAAGGCTAACAAGCTGATGGAAGCCGTGCAGCACATGAATGAAATGGATATCCAAGTTTCCAGCCCTGCATTGTCCGTTGCCAAGAAGTTCATCAACGCCTAACTCCGAAGAATCATGAACGAACAGGAACGCAAAGAGAAAGCCATTCGCGAGTATGAAGAGGAATACGCCAAGTTCAGCGCAGAGTTTGAGCGAGGCTCGGAAGCCATCAGCAAGTGGATGGAGTACAGCAACACCGACCCGGAAAAGGCTCAACACTACAAGGCAATCCTTGACGAGACGGTCGCTAACCAGAATGCCATGGCAGAACGATTCATCGAAGTATGCGGCGCGGCATACTACTACGGCCACAGCGTTGACATGATGCTCTGGCAGTACGCAGTAAAGGCTCTATACTATCTCCGCACGAAAATCTAACCATCCTCTACGACCATGATTAACGCAAGCAAAGAAGAAATCCGCAAGGCACTCGAAGCTAAGGGTGCAGAGTTCCAAGCATCCCTCGACAAGACGATGGAAGTGCTGGATAAGTACCAAGACGCCATCGAGAACGAGCGCAATAAGTCGAAGTTCAAGAGAGCACAGGATGAGTACATCCGCAATATCTCCAAGCTCGCCCCGCAGAACGAGCGGCTGAGTCTGGAGTTCAGCAAGCTGGCCGGGCTTGCGCTGTACCACGAATTGCCGGTGGACGAGAAAACGCTGAGCCTCGCTCTGAACTACGTTAATCGCCGACACGCTAAATAATCGGAATCTCGGTATTCCGAACCTTGGGAGCAGCTAACACGCCGCTCCCATTTTTTGACATGCTGCCATGGAGTATGAACATCTACATCAATTCCGAAAAATCTCCGGCAGCCGTACAAGCCAAAGTCACAGGTTCCCCTGTTTCGTCTCTGCGTCTCAAGAGGGGCGCGAATCTCAACTTGTCCGTGGTTGTCATGGGCAGCACTACCGCCTGTAACCTGCGATTTGGAATCAAAGCCAAAGGCGATTACGAGGGCTCTCTCCTCGCGTATGCTGAATCCGCTACCGGGCAACTCTCCGATGAGGGCATGAAGTTTGACCTGAGCTTGGCTGTTACCAGCGTAGCTCTGAACAATGCGTTCGCCGTGGGCTCCGGCAATGCCGCCACCGCCGCAACGCTCTCTGCCGTAGCCGAGTTTGCTTGGCAAGACGATGGTGCAGAACGCTTATCCGACACCATCAATACGACCCTGATTAACGACATTATCCGTTTGGCCACGGAAGCTCCCGAAGCCGCTGCCGGGGAATACCCCGCGCCGGATCTGGTGGCCACCAAGTCGTGGGTGAACCAGTTGAAAGCGTCTGCTGCTCAGGCTGGCCTCGTGTTGTTGGAAGCCGATGCCATCATTGAGGGGGAACATACAGCCGTGGCTCTGACCGCAGCCGGAACCATTGCCATACCTCTGGCCACCGCTTC
>JAZNGY010000021.1:0-2724 GCA_045576695.1 Akkermansia sp. | reverse complement strand
GGTCAACGGCAAAGAAATCCCCGGCTACAAGCTCACCAGTCGCGCAGGTCGCCGCACCATCCCGGATGCGCTCGCTGCCTACGGTGCGGTGAAAGACTCCATGTCCCTTGAGGACTTCCTCAACTGCTGCGGCAGCGTGAGTCTTGAGGAGCTGGGCAATAAAGTTTCCGCTACTGCTCCCCGTGGGCAGAAGCAGAAAAGCAAGGATGAGCTGGTCACTCGGCTTACCGAGGACGGCATCATCACCACCGGTGCGCCGAGCAAGATGCTCAAGCGCATCAAGTAACTAATCCCAAAAAGATAGAAAGTAAAAGATTATGGCTAAGATTAAACCATACGAAATCAACGGTTCCGAGCAGAAGCCCTCGGAAGTAGCAAACACCGATAACACCATCGCCGCCGCTGAGGCAACCGACCTCGTTCCGGCAGTTGCCGAGACTCCGCTCCCGCTGGGTACGGTAACGGGCGATATCAGCACGGAGGACATCGTTATCCCTCGACTCAACATCGTTCAGGGTGTCGGTACTCTCTCCGAGTTGTTCTCGCCGGGTAATGTTGTGCTCAACAAGGAGGTGGTGTTGACTGATGGCACCAAGCCGCTGGAGCTGACGGTACTCTCCGCTCACAAGCAGTTCGTGGAAAATCTGCCCTTTGACTCCGAGGAAAAGCCCCGCGTATTCAATACGCTGGAGGAGGTCAAAGCTGCAGGTGGCACCATCGAATGGGTGAACGACATGCCGCCCGCATTCACGCCGATGCTGCGCGTTCAACTGTTGTTCAAAGCCCCGGAGGATGCCGACTACGCCTACCCGCTGGAGTTTGACGGAGTTCCCTACGGTCTGGCGGTCTGGACGCTGCGCGGTGTAGCCTACACCCGCGCCGGGAAGAACATCCTCACCGCTGCGAAGTTCTCGCTGCGCGATGGTCTGTTCAACGGCAAGTGGGCACTCACCACCAAGCGCGAGAAGTTCGGTCGCAATAGCGTTGTGGTTCCGGTTCTGCGAAACATCGGGCGTCACACCCCGGACTTCGTGGACTTCATCAGGAATATCGGTTGATTAACCCCAATGGCCGGGGTGGTGTCACCCATCACTCCGGCCAGCAGATCGCCCGCCGCAATGAAGAAGAAAACCGTGATTCCCATCAATCCGAACTCCATCTCTCCGGCTTGCAAGGAACTGGCCAAGGCTCTGGCTCCCATCATCAGGAGAGCAATGCAGAACCCGAATATCTGCTTCGAGCGGACAGTTGATAGCCGCGTCGTAAAGAACTTAAAATAAATGCTATAGATAAGCAAATAAGTTCTGGACTTGTGCGCTCAGTATGCTAGAGTATAGGTGCATGAATAGTAATAAGTATTTAACGCCTAATGTTTTACGCAATAGTAAAAACCGACTCATATTGACCATCACCCGATACAGGAAGTCCCGCTACTGGGCTGTATACGCCGGAGCAGAACTCCTCGCCGTGGTGCTCTACCGCAAGGGAGCCGAAGCCATCGTGGATTTCATCACCCAGACAACCATCCGCTACGTATGACCACCAGATACAACATCACCATGACTCGGGAGCAGGCAGAAGCGCGAATTGCGCGGCTGCAAACGCTCAACGTGAATAATCTCCAAAAGGAGTGGGTACTGCTGTTCGGCACCAAGCCGTACACGACCAACAACAGGCAGTTCCTCATCAAGCGGCTGACGTGGCGTATCAAGTGCATCCTGAACGGTGGATTGTCTGACCGCGCCCTGATGCGAGCTGAAGCCATCGCGGATGAACCCTACATTCGCCTCCAACCCCAGAAGTACAAAGTGGAGCGTGTGAAAACTATTTCCAATGAAGCACAACCGCCGAAGCTGGAGGACTTGGAACGTGGCACGGTGCTGCGCCGGGTCTACAAGGGCAAAGCCCATGAGGTGACTATCCTGGGGGCAAGCTCATTCGCCTACGAGGGAGTTCGATACGACAACCTGACCGCCATTGCATGGAAGATTTGCGGCTACCCCAAGAGCGGCAATTCATTCTTCAACCTCTCACCCACTCCCCGCAAAACCGCTAACGCCAAGAAGTGATATGAAAGCACAAGCACCTCAGATACGCCGCTGCGTAATATACACGCGCAAGTCCATCGCCAAGGGGCTCGACCAAGAGTTCAACTCTCTGGATGCTCAGGCAGATGTCTGCATGAAGTTCATTGAACGCCACAAAGATGATGGCTGGGTATACACCGGAACCTATGTGGATGCAGCCGTCAGCGGTACCACGGTAGAGCGCGAGCAGCTTACCGCGCTGCGCCGACTGGTGAAAGCCGGAGCCGTGGACTGCATCGTGGTCTACAAACTGGACCGTCTCAGCCGTGACTTGGCGGACTTCTCCATCCTCATGAAAGAATTTGCCGAGAATGGCGTGATATTCGAGAGCGCCACGCAATGCCTCCAGAGCGACACGCCCGAGGGTAAGCTTTCCATGAACATGATGGCGGTAGTGGCCGACTACGAAGCTGCTATCATTCGCGCCCGACTCCGAGATAAAATACGCGCCACGCGTGCGCGAGGACGCTGGGTAGGTGGACGCCCGCCCTATGGGTATCAGCTCACCAAGCAGGGGCTCCAGATTGTTCCCGGCGAGGCCGATGTGGTTCGACTCATCTTTGACCTGCATGAGCAGGGAATGAATGTGGGTGATATCGCGGTACGCCTCAATGAAGCCAAGCACCAGTTCCGCAGC
>JAZNGY010000020.1:0-19656 GCA_045576695.1 Akkermansia sp. | reverse complement strand
GCATTATGTCACCCCTCGCCGGGGTTCCAATTTTGTTTTTATCTTTTCCCGGGGTTCTGCCCCTGACGGGGCGCCACCGCCGGGCTATTGTATGCCGCCCCTCGCCGGGGCTCAAAAATTCCGCTCGCTTACGCGAGCCATTTGCTCGAAAAACTCCGATTTGTGTTCAAAACTGACTTTTTGTTGCCTGATTATGTTCTCTCGAAACTGTCCGCTGAGGAATTGCGGACGGTTTGCCCATTATCCGGGGCGATGAATCGTTCTGTGGGGATGCCTGCTGCTTTGAGGGCTGCGGCTAGGTCATCCAGATTTTCCTGATAGCCGTCATCGGCAAGTTGCCAGGTGCCGAAATGGCAAGCGATGGCTTGTTGGGCATGCAGTTGTTGCATGATGTGTACGGCATCTGCCGGGTTGGTGTGGTGGGTGCGAATCCAGTCCGGCCTGTAAGCCCCGATGGGTAGAATAGCCACGGTAGGGGCGCCGAGGCGTTTGTAGATATCATCAAAGCAACGAGAGGCCGCCGTATCTCCGGCAAAGAAAATATGCGGGCCGTTGCTAACATGGATGGAGAACCCGCACCAGAGCGAGCGGTTGCTGCCTTCGGGGTGACGATATCGGCGGCTCCAGTGCAGGGCAGGGGTGAGGGTAATGCTTACATGGGGCCTTACCTGCACGGTATCCCACCAGTCTTTTTCTTCGCAACGCGGGGTGGCGCCGGTGTGGTAGTTGAGCAGGCTGCGCAGGCCGAGGGGGACGATGAAGAGTGGGTTGTCTCGCTCATACAGACGCTTGAGTGTTGTGGCGTCAAAGTGGTCGTAATGGTCGTGAGAAATCAGGCATACATCTATTTTGGGCAGCGCATCCCAAGCAATACCGACGGGGCGTTTGCGCTTGGGGCCGGCAAATTGAACGGGGCTGGTGCAGTCGCTCCAAATGGGGTCGGTAAGGATGTTGAGACCACCGGCGCGGATGAGCAGGGTAGAGTGGTTGACCATGGTAATCTCCCAGTCAACCCCATCTACCTCAGGAGCTAATTGCGGGCGGTGGGTGTTTTCTGCCACCTCGGGGTAATGTCCTTTGATTCGCTTACGGAACAACCAGCGGAAGGCAGAGGCTGCTTTGTGGGTGCTGTGCAATCCCACACGCTCGGGGTTGAAAAAGTATTTGCCGTTGAAATGGTCGGTGATGGGGCCATGCCATTCGCCTGCGCGGCATATGGTGAGCGGCAGCAAGAGGTCTATGCCTTTGCTTACCCCCACGGCGCATGCTGTGCCTGCCAGGGTTTTGAGAAACCAACGGCGGCTTTTACCCTGCGGGTGTGTTTGCGTATTCTGTTCTTCCCCGGCTTGCATGAGCAAGATTGTATGATAAAGTGCCTGGCAGTGCAAGCAGAAAGAAAAACCGCTGCCCCGGTTGGAGGGCAGCGGTTGAAAAAATCATTGTCTGCTTTTTTACAGATTACCGGTAAGCAACGGCCAAGTGCCGAGTGCTACCAGCAGAATGACGCATGCGGTCATAACACCTGCTGTTACCATGGGCACGCAGAGGGGCTTGTCCTCTGTTTGCTGTTTCTCCCAGTACATCTCGCGGATAATCTTGAAGTAGTAGTAGAAACCGGCAGTTGCACCCAGAATCATGATGAAGAGCAAGCTCGTAAACCAGCAATTCAATTCTGCCGTACCGTAGGCATTAATCAGAGCGCGGAAGGAATCAAACTTCACGATGAAACCGTAGGTAAGCGGTACACCGGCCAAGGAGGCAAAGCATACGGTAATGAGGAAGGCCATCACGGGGTTTGTTTTGCCGAGCGCGCGGAAGGCGGAGAGCTCTTCGCTGTTACGCTGTGTGCGTACCATAGCAATGGCGTAGAAGGCTGCCATGGTGGCAAGCAGGTAGGCGGTAAGGTAGTTTGCTACCTGGGTTTGGGCCACTTCGCTTACATCTCCGATGAGGAATACCATGATGAAACCGGCCTGGGCGATAGAGGAGTAACCCAACAGACGCTTGGCGTTTGTCTGGGCAATTGCCCCGAGGTTACCGATAATTAAGGTAACGGCTGTCAGGATAACCAGACATTCTACAATGGATACCAGCTGGTTGCCTACAAACGGGGCCAGAAGCATGCAAAGTACGGCGAAACCTGCGGTTTTGGAGGCTACTGCCAAGAATGCGGATACCGGGGTGGGGGCACCTTGGTATACATCCGGAATCCAGATGTGCATGGGGGCTGTACCCGTCTTGAAGAAGGCGCCGGCAAGCAGCAGTGCCATGGCCATCATGAAGCCGATGCGCAAGGCATAATCGGAGTGGTACAGGATATTGTTCACCACGGCGGTGTCAAGCATGAAGGTGCCGGTCATACCGTAGTACCAAGCAGCGCCGAATACAAGCAAGCCTGTGCTCATGGCACCGAGGATGAGGTATTTTACACCGGCCTCAATAGAGCCTTGGTTGCGGCGGAAGTAGCCGGCCAGCACATAGGAGCTGAGGGTGACCACCTCCAAGCTCACGAAGAGCATGATGATGTCTTTTGCCTGTGTGAGGGCGCAGATGCCGGCACATGCGATGAGCGGCAGGGCATACAGCTCAGAGGTGCCCTCTTCGCTCTCGTTGCCGGTTATGGCTGCGCAGGTTACTTTGCGGTAGTCATAGGCCAACAGAATGGACAATGCCGTAGCTACTACGGCCAATATGCGGAATTGGCTCAGTACGGTTTCATTGTTCATGCAGAAGGCGGTTGCTACTGCACCGACTGCCCCGAAAATGGCATAGAAGCTCTTGGGCAGTTTGGGCAGAAAGCAGTCGGCCATCAGGATGATGGTGGCTATCCCCACCAGTGCGAACTCGGGAATGAATTGTGCCCAAGTATATGTGGCTGAAATCATAGTCGTTTCCATAATATTCTTTTAATGGTGGGGTTAGAGAACGATGAAGGGGATGATACCGAAGAGTACAATGAAGAAAGCAAGGAATGCTGCTGCAAGCTTGTCGGTTTTGCTCAGCCCCGTTGCACGCTCGGAGGCAAGCCCTGTCTCGCCCTCAAAGACGCGACGGAAGGCTCTCAGCATGTACACGGCGCTGATAACAAGACCCCACAGGGCAAATACCGTGGCCAATTGGATGGGGCCAAGACCACCGAACCAACCGGAGATGGTGCCCAGTATGCCACCCTCTACTGCTGCAGCGCCGGGGGTCCAGCCTTGGAAGCAGGAGACGAAGATGGTGAACTCACCTACGAAGTTTGCCAGCAGAGGCAAGCCGATGGAGGCCAAGCCGGCAAGGCCGAACATGAAGCCGAGCCACGGCAGCTTGTTGGCAAGCCCGCCCATGGAGTCCATCTCCAAGGTGCGAGTTTGGCTTTCAATTTGCCCGTTGAGCAAGAAGAGCAGGGCAATGGTGAGACCGTGTGCCAACATCAGCACGGCAGCACCTTTGAAGGCAAGCTCATTGTTGCCACCCATGGCTACGTAGGCTGCGAATGCCAAGAAGATGTAGCCCATGTGCATGACGGAGGAGTTACCCAGCATGTCGTCCAAGCGGGTCTGAGCAACGGTTACATAACCAACCCAGAGCACGTTACCCAGCAGAAGCACCAACAGTACGTTGTTCCAGCAGCCGAAGAAGTCTGCGCAGGCAGGACCGAATGCCCATGCCAAGGTGAACAAACCGTAAAGGCCGAACTTCTTAAGCACACCCGCATGCAGCATGGCAATGGGGGTGGGGGCGCTGGCATAAGCCGGGGCTGCCCAGCTGTGGAAGGGGAACAGGGATACCAGTGTGCCGAAACCTACCAGCAGCAAGCCGGAGATCAAGCAGCCGCTCGGTACGGCACCGGCAAGTACTGCCTCTTTCATCGCGGTGAAGCTCCAGGCATCCATTTGGAAGCACAGCAACAACAACCCGGCCAACAGAATCATGGAGGCCAAACCGAGGTAGATGGTGGCGGTCCAAGCTACGGTGCGGCGGTCACCACGGCCGTAGAAGCCAATCATCACGAAGGTGGGGATGAGTGCCAACTCGTGGAATGCGTAGAAGGAGATGATGTTGTCTGACAGGAATGCACCGATGGCACCGGTGGACAACAACAGTGCAGAGATGCACCAGCTGCGCTCTGCTGCTGCATGGGGTGCCTTCATGCCGAGAATGGCACCGAAGGTAACAAGTACGGAGAGCGTCAACATGATGCGGCTGAGCGGCAGCTCCATGGTGAACTGCAGGTCATGCCCGGCAAATGTGCTCCAGTCGGCGCAATTGGTGCATTCGGGGCACACGGTGGCGCTGATGACTGCCCACAATCCCATAATCAACGTGAAGGTGGCGCTGGCAAGTGCGGTTGCGCGAGCCGGTGCCTTGGCCAACCCGATGAGGGCTGCGGCTATCACTGGTACTAAGATAAGCCAAATAAGCATTGTCGTAAAATCAGGTTAGAGTGATTGGAATGTGAATGCGAGGATGAACATGATGAAGATGACACCAACGGCGATGATGAGGGAGTATGCTCTCAGCGAGCCACCCTGTATACGGCTGAGAAGAATGCCCATGCGCCCCACAAACCAAGAGGTGCCTTGTACAAAAATACCGCGGATGATAGTGGTATCAATGAACTCAATGATGCGTGTGCCGCATTCTTGCAGCATGCCGATGAGCCCTTTGTCATAGAACTTGTCAATGTACATGCGCTCGCGCAGGGCGTTAGAAATTGCATTGCCGGCCAAGGGGTCTTTGCTGCGCTTGCCGTTGCCGTATATCAGCCATGCCAAGCCCAAGCCAAGTGCCAGTGTACCCATGCTTACGTAGAAGGGCAGGCCGAGCTCAAAGCCGTGGGCGTGGAAGCCCTCGAACGGTACGAGAGAATCTGCCATGAATCCGTAGCCGGAGATGATGGCCATGACTGCCAAGATGATGAGCGGCATGTTCATGGTGAAGCTCTTCTCAGAGGCGTGCTCTGCGCCGTGGGCGCGGGCATTGCCCAAGAAGGTAATTAAGCACAGGCGTGCCATGTAGAAGGTGGTGAGGGCAGATACACCGGCACCAACCCAGAAGAAGAACGGGCTCTTGGCCAAGGCGGCATCCAAAATCAACTCCTTGGAGAAGAAACCGGAGAATCCGGGGATGGCGATGAGGGCCATGGTACCCATCAGGAAGCAGAATGTGGTGATGGGCATCTTTTTGCGCAAGCCGCCCATGTTCCAGATATTTTGCTCGTGGTGGCAGCCAATGATGATGGCACCCGCACCCAAGAAGAGCAGAGCCTTGAACCAAGCGTGTGTGTACAGGTGGAACATGGCGGCTTCACCGGCCAACAAACCTACGGCCATTACCATGTAACCCAGCTGTGAAAGGGTGGAGTATGCAAGAATGCGCTTGATGTCATCTTGCTGCACGGCCATGAGGGCGGCCAATACTGCCGTGATGGCACCCACACTTGCAATGACGTTGCAGGCGGTCTCGGTAAAGGCGGCGTCACCCATGCTTACCTGCAAGCGTACCAGCATGTATACACCGGCAGCAACCATGGTTGCTGCGTGGATAAGGGCAGATACCGGGGTGGGGCCTTCCATGGCGTCGGGCAGCCATACGTGCAGCGGGAACTGGGCAGACTTACCTACGGCACCGCAGAACAGGCAAAGCACGGTTGCCGTCAATACTGCCGGGGCTATGCCGTCAGTGGCGGTTCCCATTTCTGCAAATGTAAGTGTGCCGAATACGGCCATGGTAAGCAGAATGCCGATGAGGAAGCCGAAGTCGCCCACGCGGTTGGTGATGAACGCCTTTTTGGCTGCATCAGCGGCGCTTTCCTTGTTGAACCAGTGGCCGATAAGCAGGTAAGAAGAGAAACCTACCATTTCCCAGCCGATGAAGGTCATTGCCAAGTTATCGGCCATCACAATCATGGTCATGCTGAACATGAAGATGCTCAGACCGGCAAAGTAGCGGCTCTTGTTAGAGGGGTCGCCCTTCATGTACCCGAGTGAGAAGATGTGTACCAACAGGCCGATGCCCGTTACTACCAACATCATTCGCATGGCAAGCGGGTCCATCAACAAGCCGAGGCTCAGTGAGGGCATGCCCTCTGCAGCAATGGGCATCCATGTGTAAATGTCCGGGGTAACTGCCGGCAACATGCCGCTTAAGTATGCTACACACAGACCGAATGTACCGAGTGCGGATAATATGGAGAGTGTTGCCGCGCTGCATGCGCGTTTGCTGAAGAATAGCCAGTTGATGGCTGCAACTGCCAACGGCAACAGAAGGAATAACCAGGGAAGATTATGTGTCATATTACTTGAGCCTTGGGGTTAGTCTTTCAGGGTGGTAATGGCCGTGCTCTCTACCGACTTGCGGGCGCGGAACATGGCTACGATAAGGGCAAGACCAATGGCTACTTCTGCGGCAGCCACGGCTACGACAAACAGTGAAAGTACCTGCGGGTCATATACCGGTACACCCTCCGTGCCTTGGGCACGTGAGAATGCTACCAGGGATATGTTGGCAGCACTGAGCATCATCTCAAGGCACATGAATACCACGATGATGTTTTTGCGGATGAGTACGCCCGCCAACCCGATGGAGAACAGGATGCCGGAAAGTATCAGATAATGAGCTAAAGGTGTCATGGTGATGTGTCTTGGTGTTAGTCTTTACGGATCTTGCGGCCGAGTGCTACGGCACCTACCGTGCCGGCCAGCAACGCAAAGCTGAGGATGACAAAGGGAATATTGTATTGTGAGAAAAGCGTAGCGCCCAAGGATTTGACGTCGTCTTTGTTCTCGGTCAATGCGGGCAGTTCGCCGCCGGACATCTCACCCTCCGGTACAGCCGGGCAGGTGGTTGCATCGTAGTCGCTGCAGCACAGGGCTTTTACCGGGCACTTGGCGTCCGCAGCTCCGGGCAGCAGGAGTGCAACCTTGGTGACCATACCGGCAAAGATTCCGGCTACCATCACGCCGATAATGGCTCTGGGCAGGTTGGAGAGATTGCGCTCCTCGTTCTTGACGTCGAGCATCATCACGACGAAGAGGAAGAGAACCAGAATCGCACCGGCGTATACAATGATTTGTACTATGCCCAAGAACTGAGCCCCCATGCAGAACAGGATAGCTGCCGTTGCGGCAAAGCTGACTGCCATGCACATGGCGGAGTTTACGGGATTACGCGAGGCTACTACGCCAAAGGCACTCAGCACGGCTATGAGCGCGAACAAGCAAAACAGGATGGAGGATATTGCTGCTTCCATAATCTTGTATTTTTATTTATGTTGGTTCCACTTGTTTACAAGGCCCTTGCGTGTGCCGCCGAGCTTGTAGAGGGTTTCCTTATTGCGGATGGCATCCTTGCGATCCGTGGGGGTGATGAGGTATTCCTTGGAGAGGAAGATAGCCTGCTCCGGGCATGCCTCTTGGCACATGCCGCAGTAAATGCAGCGCAGCATGTCGATTTCGAATTCTGCCGGGGCTTTCTCCTGCTTCTGGCAAGAGGCGTTGGGGTCTACGGCTCCGGGGGTAATCTTGATGGCTCTGGCGGGGCAGATGAACTCGCAAAGCTGGCAAGATACGCAGCGCTCGCGGCCATCTTCACCTCGTACCAACGTGGGAGCGCCACGGTAGTAGTCGGGCAGATGGTCATCCCAACGTTGCTCGGGGAAGGGCATACAAGCACCCACACCCTTGCCGTTGAATTCCTTTTTACTGCGGCTCTTGCCCATGAGGGAGAGCGCCAGGTGTTTGAAGGTGATGGCAAGCCCCTTAACCAACTCGACAACGTATATCTTGTCGAGGAAGGAGAACTTGGGGCGTTTTACGGGAATGTAAGACATAGTGTGAAATCCTTTGGGTGATTAGTTGACGAAGTAGATGATGGCAGCTGTCAGGAAGATGTTGGCTACGGTGACTTCCAAGAAGACGAGCCAGCCGAGTTTCATCACCTGGTCCCAGCGGAAGCGCGGCAGTGTCCAGCGCACCCACACGAAGAAGAAGATGAAGGCTACCAGCTTGATGAGGAATATGCCGAATTGGCAAATCACGGCAAACCAGTCGCACCATGCATGCAGGGCAGCATCTGCCCCGAAGCCGATGGACCAACCGCCCAAGAAGAGCGTAACTACCAGTGCAGAGCCAATGACCATGGCGGCGTATTCACCCATGAAGAATGAGGCAAACTTCATTGAGGAGTATTCGGAGTGGTAACCACCTACAAGGTCGGTTTCACACTCTGCCATGTCGAACGGTGTACGATTGGCTTCTGCAAATACGCAGGTGACAAATACCACAAAGCTGATGAGCAGCGGCAACATCATGAACCAGCGCTCCCAAGTAAGACCCTCGCCCCACAGGGGAAGCAGTGTCCAGCCGTTGTCGGCTTGGTATTGTACGATGTTTTGCAGGTTGAGCGTGCCGAACATCATGAGCAGAGGAATGATGGAAAGACCCATGGCTACCTCGTAAGAGATAAGCTGTGCCGTGGCGCGCAAACCACCCAAGAAGGGGTATTTGGAGTTGGAGCTCCAGCCGGCCAAGGTAAGACCGTAGACGGAGAGACCGGAGATGGCGAAAATCCACAACGGGCCGATGCCCAAGTTGGCTACGCACATATTCACATCGCCGAAGGGGGTGCTGAACCCGGAGGCAAAGGGAATAACGGCTGCGGCTACCAAGGGCGGCCCCAATACCAGCATGGGGGCAAGGGTGAAGTATACCTTGCGCACGTAGCTGGGGGTAAGCTCTTGCTTAAGGAAGAGCTTGGCGCCATCCAAGCAGGGCTGCATGAGACCGAAGGTCGGGATTTCGCGATCCAATCTCAACCAGCGGAAAAGCTTGGCAATCCAGCATGTCTCGGGGATACCGAAGAAATGCAACAATTTTTTGCACGGTTGCTTTTCCTTGCTGCCGAAGCGCTGGAAAAGGTGCAGGGGGATACCGGCTCGGTTGGGGCCGGGGCGGTCCTGAATCCAACCGGCAACACGGCGCTCAATCCACACGGAAAGTACCACAAAAGCCAAAATGACGGCAAATACCAGCACGAGCTTCAGAATGGTAACGATCAGGTAGAACCACACCCCGCCGCATGCGCTGTCGCTGCAGTTGGCTAAGATGGAGGCTAATACATTATGTTCCATGGTGTTAATATTCGTTTAAATGTTACTTTTTGGCTTTTTCGCGTTCGATGAGGGGGATGGTCACGCCGGTGTCGATGATTACCTTACCCTCGTTGCCGATGTTGCCCCAGGTGAGTCCCTTCATGGGCTCGAACTCTTGGGCCATTTCTTCCAAAATAATCATCGGGCTGGGGCAGGCGATTACACGCGGGCAGTCGCAACCCAACAGCTCGGTGAGCTGGCGGAGGATGTCCCACTCGGGGCGGGCCTCTCCAATGGGCTCAATGGCCTTGTTGAGGCGCTGTATGCGCCCTGCCACGTTGATCATGGTGCCGTATTTTTCTGCAAATGTTACACCGGGCAATACCACGTCTGCCTTCTTGGTGGTGGCGTTTTCGGTGTGGTCCATGGCCAGCAGGTAATCCAGTGTGTCGAGGTCTTCCTCGGGGATGCCGGCGTCTGTGGTGACGTCTTCACCCAATGCCAACAAGAAGCGGATGCTGTGGTTCTTGATGCCGCGGCGGATGGTGGCCAAGCCGGTACCGGTCTTGCCGAGAATCATCTTGGCGCCGGTGCTGTTGGGGTTGCGGTCATCGCTTACCAACATGCCGTCGTTCTCGCCCTTGCGGGGTACGATGTCAATCTTGGTAACACCCAGCTGGCGAGCCAAGGCACGCACCATGTACAACTCTTCGTTGGTCATGCGGGCAGAGCAGATGATGGCCGTTTCTGCCGGGGCGCAAGAGTGCAGCTGCTCTACCACCATGTTGAGGGTGGCATCCCAAGTGCTGGGGCGTTGCGGTGCGCCTACGTCCGTTTTGACCAAGGGGGTCTTAAGTCGGGTGTCGGCGTTGATGTACTTGTAGTTGAGGCGGTGGCTGTCGGGCATCCAGCAGCTGTTCACCTCGTCGTTCTGGCGCGGGGTGATACGGTATACCTGCTGTTCGCGGGTCCAGATGTTGATGTTGGTGCCGGTGCCGCAGTTCACGTCGATGGTCGGTGTGCTCTTGAGGAACCACACGCGCATCTTGAAGCGGAAATCCTTGCTGGTCATGGCACCTACGGGGCAAATGTCTACCACGTTCATGGAGTAATTGCTGTCCAAGCTGGTGCCGGGGTAAAGGGCAATCGCATTGTGGGTGCCGCGGCCTACGACTCCCAGTACCTCTTCGCCGACGATTTCTTTCATGAAGCGTACGCAGCGGCGGCAAAGCACGCAGCGCTCTTGGTCAAGGTTAACGCGCGGGCCGATGGAGAGGTTTTTGCCCTTTTTGGTTTTGGCCTCGGTGAAGCGGTGTGTGCCGCTGCCGTAGTCGTTGGTGTATTCTTGCAGTTTGCATTCGCCGGCTTGGTCGCAGATGGGACAGTCAAGCGGGTGGTTGGTCAGCAAGAACTCCAGCACGCCGCGGCGGGCTTCTTCGCAGAGTTTTGCATTGGTGCGTATACCCATGTTCTCGGCTACGGTGTTAGCGCAGGCGATGACAGCACGCGGCATCCATTGAATGTCAAGATAGCCGTCTTTGTTGTACATGGGGGTAGCGCCGGGGGCCAAACGCGGGGGCATGCCTTGCTCTACCAAGCACATGCGGCAGGAGCCGACGACGGAAAGTTTGGGGTGGTAGCAGAAGCAGGGAACATGCACACCTACGGAGTTGCAGGCGTCCGCAATGCGGGTTCCCTTCGGGAAGCGATACCATTTGCCGTTAATCTGGACGTTCACTTTGCCCTCGGCGGCAGCGGCATCCTTCGGCAGTATTGTGGGTTTTGTGCTCATTCGTTCAAATAGGTTCAGTCTTCGCGTATCAGGAACTTGCGTGCCTCCTTGGCCTCTTCGCTGTGGGCCTTGAGGGCGTTAATGGGTTTGGTAAGTGCCAAGAATTCTTCACGGAACTTCGTGGTGAATGCTTGTGTGGGCCAAGAACAGGCCTCACCGAAGGCGCATACGGTGCGGCCGCAAATGTTGTCTGCTACCGACTTGAGCAGATCCACATCTTCGGGCGAGCCCTTGCCCTCGCAAATACGGGTGGAGAGTTTCAGCATCCAGGGGTTGCCTTCGCGGCAGGGAGAACACTGGCCGCAGGATTCCCAAGCAAAGAAGCGGTTGAGGTTGTTGAGGCACTTGGGCATGCTGCGGGTGTCATCCATTACGATAACGCCGCCGGAGCCGCTCATGGAGCCGAACTTGGCGATGCTGTCCAAATCCATCGGGATGTCGAATACGCTCATCTCGCGGATGGTGCCGTCCGGGTTGCGGTCGGTAAGTACCTCATCACAGCGCATCACCTTGGCAGATGCACCGCCGGGGATGATGGCTTTGAACTTGCGCCCAATGCGCGGACCCCCGCAAATGTCGTACAGCAGCTCACCATAGGTGATGGAACCGGAGATAATCTCGTAGACGCCGGGGCGCTTCACGTCGCCCGATACACCGATGATGCGGGTGCCGGGGCTGCGCTGGGCGCCTTCTGCTGCGTAGGCTTCGCCACCCATCATCATGACTTGGCGTACCTGGCAGAGAGACTCAACGTTGTTTACGATGGTGGGGCAGCCATACAGACCGATAGCAGCCGGGAAGAAGGGGGGCTTAATGCGCGGGTAGGGGCGCAGACCTTCAATGGAGTTGATAAGGCCGGTTTCCTCACCGCAAATGTAGGCGCCGGCGCCTCGGTGTACGATAATCTTGAGGTCGAACCCGCTCTTCAGAATATCGGTGCCCAAGAAGCCTTTTGCCTCTGCCTCTTTAATGGCATTGTTCATGATCTTGGCCGCCTCGGGGAACTCCTCGCGCATGTAAATCACAGCGTAGTGAGCTTGCACGGCGTAGCAGGCAATAATCATGCCTTCCAGCAACTGGTGCGGGTCTTGGTGTACGATGAAACGGTCTTTGAATGTGCCGGGCTCAGATTCGTCGCAGTTGCATACCAAGTATACGGGCTTGGTGTTGCCCTTGGGGATGAAAGTCCATTTCACGCCGGTCGGGAAACCTGCACCGCCGCGGCCTCTCAGGCCACTCTTTTTAACTTCATTAATAACATCGGCGGGCTCCATCTTGAGCACCTTCTTGAGGGTCTTGTAACCGCCGTCTTTGATGAAGCATTTGATGGAGGGATCATACCCTTCGCGATCAATGTTCTTGAAGATACGGCGCGTCTCCTTGGGGTGCGGCGCTTTGCCGGGTTTGTAGGTTATGTCGCTCATGTTTCGCTAAAAGGGTTACTGGTTCTTTTCTGCGGCAACTTGCTTTTTGCAGGCAGAAACGATTTCGTCTACCTTCTTACGTGTCACCTGAGAGTACAGCGTATCGTTCACCATTACATTGGGGCCGAAACCGCAGTTGGCCAAGCATTCTACGGGCTCTATGCTGAAAAGGCCGTTCTCGCTCACTACCATGGGCTCTGCATCGCAAATCTCTGCTTGGTTAACACCAATCTTCTTGCAGATGTAGGCCATCAGCTCCTCGCCGCCGCTGAGGGCGCAGGCAAGCGTACGGCATACGCGGAAGTGGAACTTGCCCGGGCATTTGCGGTGAATGCCGGGATAGAATGTTACAATGCCGGCTACGTGGATGGGCGTGCTCTTGCACATCTCGGCAATCCACGGAATAGCATCTGCGCAGATGTAACCGAACTCCTCTTGCACGTGGTGAATGATGGGAAGCACAGCAGACTGTTCCTTGCCTTCGGGGTACAGGGCAACAAGCTCCTTTGCTTTCTCAACGAGCTCGGGGGTTACTTCGAACTTCGGGAAGTATTGCTCACCGGGGGAGGGCTGTGCCGCTGTTATGGCGTCAATAGCGTTAGGTGTTTCAGACATGTTGGTATTGTGTAAGTTTGCTGTTTATCGGTTTAGCGGTCGCATTCGCCCTGTACGAAGTCAAAGGAGCCCAAAATGGCGCCGATGTCGCTCACCAAGTGGCCGGGCAGCAACTTGGGCAGAATGGAAAGAGTGCAATAGGAGGGGCTGCGCATCTTCAAGCGGTTGGCAATGCCTCCGCCCTTGCTGTCCAAGAAGAAGCCCAGCTCACCCTTCGGGTTCTCTGCGGCAAAGTATACTTGGCCCACGGGGGCGTTCACGCTCTGGGTGCTTACCATGAACTGGCGGATGAGCTCTTCCATGTTCTGCAGCGCCTCTTTCTTGTCGGGCAGTATGCCTTTGTCGGTCTGCACACAGATGGGGCCACCCGGCAGGGTCTCCATCACTTGGCGGATAATGCGTACGGACTGGCGGATCTCTTCCATGCGAACCTGGAAGCGGGCGTAACAGTCGCCTTCCTTTGCCACGGGTACATCGAACTCGTACTTGTCGTAGCCCAAGTAGGGGTTAGTCTTACGCAGGTCTCGTTTTACACCGCTGGCGCGCAGGTTGTTGCCGGTCATGCCGCAATCCAGCGCCATTTGCTTGGTGATAACGCCCACGCCTACAAGGCGGTCAATGAAAATCTTGTTGTGCAACAGCAGCTTCTCCATCTCGTCTACCGTGCGCAGGGCGCTGTCGCAGAAGTTAAGTACTTGCTTCTTGATGCCTTTGGGCAGGTCGCGGGTCATGCCGCCGATGCGCGTGTAGCTGGAGGTGAAGCGGGCGCCGCAAATCTGCTCGTACAGGTTGTGTACCTTCTCTTTCTCCTCAAAGGCGTAGAGGAATGCCGTCATGGCGCCTGTATCCATGGCATACACACCTGTGCCCAAGAAGCACGAGGAGATGCGTGACAACTCGCAGCACAGTACACGGATGGCTTGGCCGCGCTCCGGCAGCTCCCAGCCCATCAGTTTTTCTACGGCACAGGCGTAGGCAATGTTGTTGCTCATCGGTGCCAAGTAGTCAAATCGGTCCGTGTAGGCTACGTATTGGTTATAATGGCAGTTTTCCGCTATCTTTTCCATGCCGCGGTGCAGGTAGCCGATGACGGGATCGCATGATACAATCTCTTCACCATCAATTACCAGCTTCAGTCGCAACACGCCGTGTGTCGCAGGGTGAGACGGTCCCACGTTGAGCGTTACCAGCTCGCCTTGGTCTTCCGCATCGTTCTTCAGGTAATCCATCGCTACGCTCGTAGCATCAGGCACTTGTAAAGTTTTCGTCGTGTTCATAATCTAAAGCTCTTAGGCCACCTCAGGCCACTTTGGTGCTCACACATTAAACACCTTATCGCCCCGAATTTCAAGCCTAAAGTGTATGCCCCTATTATATTTATGTGCTTTTTTTAATGTTAGTTATGGCTAATTTTTTAAGGTGTTAATCCCTTTTATTTTGATGTGAATTATTTCTTTATTTTGCCCTTATTCAATTTCCCAAGGGTCTTTGGCTGCTAAAAATTGAGAGGCCGAGCGTCGTTTTATCCTGCCATGGGCCGTTGAAATATCTTGTCGAATGTCGCCATCGGATATAATGAACGAGGTTGTAATACCGGTTTCTCTCATGGCGGCTTCGGCTGCTCGAATTTCTCGGTCTTTTGTTTTGCTATCTTCCATATTCGCGCACACTTGTACAAGTATTTTTTCATGCGAGAAAGGGTGAATAGATAAAAAGTCTACTTCCAAACCATTTTCTGTTCGGTAGTAATATACCTCCGGGCTGATGCGTCGCAATGCAATGAATACCATATTTTCCAGTATCTGTCCACGTTGGTCGGAAAATGTTCCGCATAGGGACGTTATCATGGCGTGGTCAACGCAATATACTTTACGCATCAGCTTGAATCTCTCGGCTACAGATGCAGTGCACGCCGGTATGTTGAAGAGGAAATAGGCATCTTCAAGCCATTCAATGTATTGCAGAACAGTTTCTTTGCTGACGCTGATTCCTTGACTACGAAAATCGTTGCATATTTTGTTAACGGAAAATTGTCCTCCGATGCTACCGAGCATTCGCTTAGCCAGTTGCCTAAGTACAAGCGGCTGCGAGATGTTATAGCGGTCTATAATATCTCGGTATAGTAAGGTGTCGAAATAATCTTGGTGTATATGAATTCTCGTTGCTTTATCTTGCTCGTACACTTCCGGGAATCCTCCTTCTTGCTTGTAGTTATTCCAAGCTTGCGCTATTTTCATTTTAGTTGTAGTGCCTTTTCCGTGGCGAGGAATACCCTTGCGTGTCAAATACTCGCCGAATGAAAAAGGAAAGAGTTCCCAAGATAAAGATCGCCCCCTTAGTGCTGTGTGTATTTCCTTTGATAAAAGTTTTGCAGATGACCCCGTGAGGTAAATGTCACAGTTTTCATCTCGTCGAAGACGCTCGACAAATAATTCCCAATCTTGGAATGTTTGAATTTCGTCAAAACAAAAGTATACCGTTTCGCTCAGCCTTTTTCCCGGGTACATACTGTAGTAGGCTTCGTACAGCTCGTTCCAATTTCCGGTTCTGAGTTCGGATAATCGTTCGTCTGCAAAATTTATCATTACCATGTTTTCGCGAGGTACCCCTTGTTCCTCTAAAATGGAAAGTCTATTTTCCATGAGTGTGGATTTTCCACAGCGTCTCACTCCTACATTTACCATAATTTTGCCCGAAACGGCTCGCGGCCGGATATCTCTCGGAGCCGTTGTTTCGAACTTTTTCTCCTGAAAGTTGGTGATCATATCGGTAAATATTTCTCGTAAACTCATTTTCATGGCTTTTTATATCATTTTTTTCCCCCTTATACAAGTACAAAAAATAAAAACTTGTCCGCTGGGCGACTAAGAAATGTCAAAACTTGTCCGCCGAGCGGCTAAGAAATGCCAAAACTTGTCCGCTGAGCGGCTAAGTTTTTCTATTTAAGCTCGGCAACGGGAGGGTAGAATAAATAAAAAAAGGGAACATAGTCCATGTGTTTGTCATGGGGGGAGCGCGTCCGCAAAATGTTACGATGGTGTTACAGGCGCCTCACCGAGTCAATTCAAATGATGGGGGCTATTTTAGACTGAGGCTTAACTCTGTTTGTCTTTTTTGATGCGAATGAACATATTGGAGAGTATAGCGGCGCAGCTGCCGGTGGTGATGCCGGAGGAGAAAATTTCTTTTATACTCTGAGGCATTTGGCAGAGGATATCGGGCACCATTTCTACGCCAATACCTAAAGCAAGGCTGATAGCGATTACGAGCGATGCCTTACGATCAATCTCTTGCGAAACCAAAATACGGATGCCGGCCGCAGCAACCGTGCCGAACATCAGCAGCGTGGCTCCGCCCAACACCGGTTCGGGCATGAGGGAGAAAACCAAGCCCACGTACGGAAAAAGCCCCAGTAACACCAGCATGGTGGCAATGTAGTACCCCACCCGCCGACTCGCAATGCCGGTGAGAAGAATGAGCCCGTTGTTTTGCGCAAAAATAGAGTTAGGAAAGGAGTTGATCATACCGGCCAGCATGGAGTTAAACCCATCTGCCAGTATGCCTCCCTGCGCACGTTTCATAAAATCTTTCCCCTGTACATTCAGTCCGGTAATTTGCGAGTTGGCTGTAATGTCGCCATAGGCCTCTATGGAGGTGATGATGTAGATAAGCCCTAGGGCGATGAAGGCGGACCAGCTGAAATCCAGCCCATAACGGAACGGGGTAGGGAAGTGGAAAGCCCCATAACCGGAAATGCTGTTAAAATCGACCAGCCCGGCGAACCAGGCAACAACATAGCCTACAACAAGCCCGATAACGATGGAGCTCATACGCAGATACTTGTTGCTGCTTTGATTGCAGATAACGATACATACAAGAACTAACCCCGCAAGTTGAAGATTTTGAAAGCTGCCGAAGGAACCGTTGCTCATGGCGGTGTAGCCACCGCCACAGGCTATGATACCCACTTTTATGAGGCTTAGGCCAATGAGCGTAACCTCAATGCCGGATACCAACGGTGTGATGATTTTTTGCAGGTAGCGCAGGGTTATACTCACCATCATTTCCATAGAGGCCGCCGTCATGCAGGAACCGAAAATGAGCGGTAAACCACCCAGTTGTCCGGCTGCAATGATGGGTGCTATGAATGAGTAACTAGTGCCTTGTACACAGAGGAGCCCGGCCCCCAGTTTGCCGAAACGCCTGCACTGTATAAAGGAAGAAATGCCGGATGCCACCAGAGACATAGACACCAGATAGCCCGTGGTTGAGGTGTCCAGTTTAAGTGCAGCGGCTATGATGAGTGGCGGGGTTACCACTGCCACAAACATGGCGAGCAAATGTTGCAGTGCTGCAAAAAGAGCATCCCAAAATGGCGGGGTATCCTCTAACCCGTATATGAGATCGGGCCGGTTGCCGGCTGGCGCGTTGCTCATGTTCAGTCGTGTAGTTGTATGGCGCAATTATCCAAACTATCTACTATAGCCAGGGATTCCACATGAATCCCCATGCGGCGCAGCTCGTTGCCACCGTTCTGAAATGATTTTTCAATGAGAAAGCCCATGCCTTCCAGCGAGGCACCTGCCTGTTTTACTAAGTCAAGAATCCCCATAGCGGCATTCCCGTTGGCCAAGAAATCATCGATAAAGAGCACTCTGTCATTTTCCCCTAAGTATTCTTTGCTTACACACACCGTGTAGTCTTTGTCTTTTGTAAAAGAATGAATGGTGGTGCAGAGCATGTTCTCCATGGTGCTGGGTTTCTTCTTCTTGGCAAAAACTACGGGCAGCTCTAACAGGTTACCCACCATAATAGCCGGGGCTATGCCACTGGCCTCTACCGTAATAATCTTGTTGATGCGCGCAGAGGCAAACCTGCGTACGAACTCTACTGCCATAGAGCGCATTAAACTTGCATCCATTTGGTGGTTGATAAAACTGTCCACCTTGAGTATACCCCCGGGAAAACATTTCCCATCTCTCAGAATCCTCTCTTTTAGTGCCTTCATGAATATAGATTAGATGCGTTACGGTGCGCTACAGAATAACACCTCTTGCGCTTTTTGGCAAGTATAATATCCGGGCAAACAGCTTTGCCTATATAATAAATGGCTGACATTGTGGTCAGCCATCTGTTCTTGTGTCTTCAGAAGATGATGTACTCTCCGGCTTCGTTCTGCCTGTTGGGTATAATCTCTTCCTCCACCGGTTTGCTGATGAGGTAATTCATCGCTACGCGCGTAGCATCAGGCACTTGTAAAGTTTTCGTCGTGTTCATAATCTAAAGCTCTTAGGCCACCTCAGGCCACTTTGGTGCTCACACATTAAACTCCTTATCGCCCCGAATTTCAAGCCTACAGTGTATGCCCCTATTATATTTATGAGCTTTTTTTGTTGTTAGTTATAACTAATTTTTAAGCTGTTTAATTCCTGTAATTTTAATATGATAAGAATCAAAACATCGTTTCCTCGAGGCGTCATCCGTTACTTGAAAATTACCTGTTGCTCGCGCGCTGAAGTTCACGAAAAAAAAGCCCCGCAGCTGTGTGGCTGCGGGGCGGGGTAATTTGTTCGTATAAATTATTTTGTTACATTTTTGATGAAATGTAATCTGTGAGCGGTTTTTCTTTGCCTGTTAGTTTAAGCTGTTTAACATCGTCGTGGACATCTTCTTTAAGGACGGGGCTGTTAAATTTTTTAACTGCCAGTTCTGCACATTTGCGGAAATCTCTACTTTCTATATATTTTTCTTTTATAGGTAAACAGTTGGGGGTAAGTCGTGCCATTTGTTCTGATTCGTGCATTCTTGCCGCGTTTTGAACAAGTTCCCTCAATAGTTGTTCCTTATCTTGTTCTTCAGTTATAGTAACCCCCGATTCAATTAAGGCGATTGCTACGTTGTGGGCACCGCATTGTACAGCGTCTTCCAAAAATTCTTCCTTATCCTCATCGTTCTTCATCATATTTTTTATCAGGTATTTGGCAGCTTCGCCGTGGTTGAGAACGAGGATGTAATCACGAACGTGTAGAAATCGTGGCATACCCTGATACTTTTCGTCAGTAAATTCGACTAGAATAACCTCTTTTAACTCACTTGTATCGCCTTCTAAATAGGTTTTGAAGTTGCGTTCAAAAAGATTGTACAATTCTTCGTCTGAGCTAATGTTTCCCTGTATTTCTTTTTCTACTTTGTTTTGTTTGGCCTCATCATCACTCATCAGCCAGTAAGTAACACCGCCTGTTGCCAAAAGAGCACCGGCTATAATGCCTATCATGAGCCCTTTCATTTTTTTCTTTTGAGCAGGGTGCGCTGTCATTGGAGCCGGTGAGGCCGGATGAGGGGCTTTCTTTTTAGCCGCAAAAACTTCGCGGAAGGGCTTCCACTCCGCCATTCCTTCACTCCATATGTAAGAGTCCGGGGAATAGGTGTGGTTTTTTACCAGGGAAATTAGGGTTGTCTTGTCGTACGGACCTTCCTGTGTGCCGTCCGGTTTAGCTATATAATAATTGCTCATGATTCGTGAAAGTTGTGATATATAATGTAGGAAAACAGATACAAAAAGTCAAGGCAAAATAAAAAAAACGATACTTTTGTATGACGTTGTGGGGGATCGTGTAGGGGGCTTTCGCCCCCTCACACACCACCGTACGTGCCATTTATGGCATACGGCGGTTTCTCGGCGTGTGATTGGTCCCGGAACTAATGTTCCTGCCGCAACTCTTTTATCTCTCCTCGCCGGATACCCTGTC
>JAZNGY010000019.1:0-1533 GCA_045576695.1 Akkermansia sp. | reverse complement strand
CATGACCCGCACCCGGCAGACCAAGGCTCCACTTCGAGCGAATCCTCCCCTTGCAGCCTCAGTTTTTGCGCCATTGGCAACAGAAATACAGGAAACGCGCAACAAAATGTCCGCCGCGAGCGTCTATTTATTAGAAAATCTGCACTTTCTGCAATTTTTTGTTGCGGATTCGGTGCCGGGAAGTATTATCTTATGTAAAGGAGATAGAGAATAATGAAGACAATTTTCCACAAAATCCTTGCCACCACAGCCCTGTGCCTTGCGGCGGTGGGAGCATGTCCGTTATGTGCAGCAGAACCAGCGTCTCCGTCTCTCGTTGGCAAAGTGCTGGTGCTGAAAATCAAAGATGCCGAACAGCGTTACGCGTTTTCGGATTCTCATGTTGTCCGCAAGACTTTCCCTCTCAGTTCTTTTACAGAGGGGACAAATCGGCAAGTATGGAAAGAATCTTATTACGTTTATTCGCCGGAAACAGCCGAATTTTACGAAGAAACTCGCATAAATTCAACATCTGGAAAGGTACAAGACGGTTACGGTTACACTCGATGGAAACTCCAATTTAATACAGCATCTGCAGGTACAGCTACGCTCATTACTAAACATCATTTTTCGCTCAGGCGTCACAAGGTCGGCCTGTCTGTACCTTTCAGAGTCGAGCCTTTACCGCCCAATACACATCTTAACCAAGTTCAGAAGAAAACTTTTTGACCATGCCCACCATCCCCAGAATCCTCGTCACCACAGCCCTGTGCCTTGCGGCGGTGGCTTGTGTGGGCTGTTGCAACGCAGCAGCGAAACAAGTAGAGACACAGCAAAACCGGGTTAAGCCGACTCATGAGGAGGCGCGTCTCCGACACATTAGGCAAGCCGAAGATAAACTTGCAAGGTGCAGGGAGCTTCTGGAGACTATGCAAGCCGAAGTGGAGGTATACAGCTCCGGGCAGGATTCTCCCCGCTATGCGGTGAAAGCGGAAGATATGCCTCGTCTGCGGTACATTATCAGTCAGCTACAGGCCAATCCGGAGTTTGCTCCCGTGCGCGTTACGATGCGGCCCTCGAGCCGCCTGTATTTTCTGAATCTGGCTTTCAGCGATGGCGTGTATCTGAGTCTGCGGGCCGAACGTATAACCAGCCCGGGTGGCACGGGTATAAGCCATACGGGTAGTCTCTACGCCTTGCCAGACGCCGGTCTGCGCCGGGAACTTATAGGCATTATCGAACGCGCTCTACCCCCGAAAAAATAAAATTTCGTGCTCATCATGCCCAGCATCCAAAGAATCCTAGCCTCCACAGCCCTGTGCCTTGCGGCGGTGGGGGTGAGCTCGTGTGTACGCAGTGACTTGGGCAATACAATTGATAGTGTAGGCAAAACTGTGGCCAAGCCGCTCCCCACCCGCATGGGTAGGGATGTGTGTTCACCTTTTGAGTGTACGGTGGAGCTGTATCGCAAGGACGGGCAACTCTATATCGACATGCCTCTGGTGTATGTATCGGAACGACGAATGGGGATTGACTATGCTAACCCTATGGGAT
>JAZNGY010000018.1:0-13143 GCA_045576695.1 Akkermansia sp. | reverse complement strand
ATTCGAACCCCGCCGAATGGCGGGGTGGCATAAAGGGTGGCTTAATGACGTAAGGATTTATTTTTTCATTCATTGTGATATTACAAAATCAGCGTAAATATTAACGCCAGGCATTATGTCACCCCTCGCCGGGGTTCCAATTTTGTTTTTATCTTTTCCCGGGGTTCTGCCCCTATACGGGGCGCCACCACCGGGCTATTGTATGCCGCCCCTCACCGGGGCTCAAAAATTCCGCTCGCTTACGCGAGCATCTGCTCACTAAACACCGACTTATCAAGCGAAAAACTTAACGGTGCAATTATTTATCATCAACAACTACGCGAGTAGACATTACTGCTGAAAAAATTCGGCAGCCTCGGGGAGGCCGAGATCAGCAGCGCGTTGCAGGTAGTACATGGCCTCAATCTCACTGGGGGGCACACCATGGCCGTGCAGGTAGCACACAGCCAGGCAGTACAAGGCTTGGGCATTATCTTGCTCTGCAGCCCGGCGGAACCATTTAACCGCCTCTGTATAATCTAGTTGTAAACCGTGCTTACCATAGTAGTAAAAGATGCCCAAAAAATATTGTGCTTGGGCTAAGCCTTGTTCTGCCGCAGAACGCAACCATTTAATGGTTAAGGCATCATCTTGCGGAACCCCCGCACCTTCGGCATACAGGCTCGCCAAATGCAGCTGGGCAGAGGCCAAGCCCTGTTCCGCAGCGGCGCGGTACCATTTGGCAGCCTCAGCCATATCTTGCGGCACACCTCTGCCGTGATAGTAAGACAAGGCTAAATTGTCCTGAGCCCCACTGTAACCGGCCTCTGCGGCTTTGCGAAACAGGGCGACAGCCCCCTCCATATTCGGCTCTACCCCCAAGCCCTCTGCCAAGAAAATACCCAAGCTGTTACAAGCATCTAAATGCCCCTGTTCCGCAGCGGCGCGGTACCATTTGGCAGCCTCTGCGTAATCTTGCGGCACGCCTCTGCCGTGATGATACACGAGTGCTAAATTGAATTGGCCCTCAACTTGGCCCTGCTCTGCCGCAGCGCGCAGCCACTTGATACCCTCTGCCGCATCTTGGGGCACACCGCTGCCATTCATATAGAAAGTACCGAGAGCCGCCCGGGCATCGGCATGCCCTTGCTCGGCAGCGGCGCGATACCACTTGGCAGACTCTGCGTAATCTTGAGGCAAATCCTCCCCCTTAGCATACAAAGCGCCCATACAGTTTTGGGCATCGGCGTGCCCTTGCTCTGCCGCAGCGCGGTACCATTTGATGGCTTCGGGTATGTTTTTCTCTACCCCCTTGCCGAAGTAACAACATATGCCTTTGCCGTACTGCGCATTAGGGTCGCCTTTCTCCGCCGCCAAATCCAACCACTTGTAGGCCTCTGCCTCATTCTTGGCTACACCGCGGCCTTCTTTATAACAGTCAAACAATATCAGCTGCGCTTTTTCATGGCCTTGCTCTGCCGCAGTGAGCAGATATTTTACGCCGATGGCGTCATCTTGCTCCACACCTTTACCTAACAAATAGGCGGCACCCAAATTATAGAACGCCTGCATATCCCCCTGCTCTGCAGCCTTTTGCAACCACTTGATACCCTCTGCCTCATCTTGCGGCAGCCCGATACCGTTCATGTAGCATACACCCAAAGAGCCTTGGCCGGCGACATTGCCTTTCTCAGCAGCAGCGCGATATAATTCCGCAGCCTTGGCTGCATTTACCGGTACACCCTTACCGTATTCATAACATACACCCAAATTGTAGCACGCAGCGGCAAAGCCCTGCTCTGCCGCCAAGCTGTACCATTTAACGGCCTCTGCCTCATCTTTAGGCACGCCTCTACCCTGCTCATAATTAAAGCCAACCATGAACTGCGCATCGGCATACCCCTGCTCGGCCGCGGCACGGTACCAGCGGGCAGCCTCTGCTTCATCTTTTTCTACCCCCGTACCAACCAAATACATGTCGCCCAGTGCGCCCTGCGCAAGGTCCAACCCTTGGTCAGCAGCGGCGCGCAGCCATTTGAGCGTCTCCTGATAATCTTGGGGCACACCTTTGCCCTCAAAATAACAGCATGCCAAATTGTGTTGAGCTTTAGCGTAGCCCTGCTCGGCAGCCAAACGGAACCAACGGACAGCCTCCGCCTCATCTCGCACCACCCCGAAACCATTGCCATAGCACATACCCAAGGCAGATTGAGCCGGCGCATAACCTTGCTCTGCCGCGGCCTGAAAATACGGGGCACCCTCTGCCGGGTTGCCGGCATTCACATACTCCATGCCCTTGTTATAATCCTCCTCGGGGGTAGCGGCCAAGGCGGCACTGCATGCCAAGCACATAGAGCCCCACGCCAGCAGCTTGATAAAGCGGTTCCGTTTCATAGTACCTGCATTATATCAAATGCAATAAGCCGTTGCAATATTTTTCTCTCAAGGGGCAGGGCAAACGCATTAGGATTATGACACTTTCTTCAGATTGACAATTTACCATTTACAATTTACAAAGTTATTGAATTTACAAGCTCTTATATAAATATTCATCAGCTGAAAAGTTTTACGGCACGAAAGAGAAATTACTCAATCACCGTCCAGAGTCGGCCGTTGCGGGCTTGGATGAGGCGGATATCGAGGTCGAATGCGCGGCGCAGGTTAGCCTCGGTCAGCACCTCATCGCGGGTGCCGTAGGCCAAGATATCGCCTTGGCGCAAAATCATGCCACGGTTAAAGGTGGGCAAAATATCTTCAATGCGCTGGGTAATAAAGATGATGGTGAGCTGCGGGTGGGCGGCGGCAAGCTCATCTATGGTATTGAGCAAGAACTCTCGCCTACGGCTCGCAATCTGCTCGATAAACTCCAATTTATCAACCGCAATGTTTAACAGAGCCAAAATAAAAAGGCACCGGAACCCCACGTAATGCCCCACAAGGAGGAAGCGGCCATAAATAAACCGCAGCCATGGTAGCCCAATGCCTTTTAATGGCGCATAAATAAACCGGATTAACCAACGAGTCAAGCACAAAAATAAAAATAATTCAACGCAGCGAGCAAACGCCCCACCGAACCTGCGGCCCGATTACTCATCGGAAGGGGATTGCAGAACATGGTCGGTGGTCTCGAGTTCGGTGGCTCGTTGTAGGTAGTACATAGCCTCAATCGCGCTTGGGGATACACCGTGGCCTTTTTCGTAACATTCTGACAAGCTGTACAAGGCAGGTACAAAATCTTGCTCTGCTGCCAAGCGGTACCATTTAACCGCCTCTGCGTAATCTTGCGGCACACCGTTCTTGCCATGATAGTAGAAGTGTCCCAGTGTATATTGCGCTTGGGCATACCCCTGTTCTGCAGAGGCCTGCAACCATTTAAACGACTCTGCGTCATCTTGCGGCACGCCTCTGCCGTGATGGTACGCAACTGCTAAATTGAATTGGCCCTCAACTTGGCCCTGCTCTGCCGCAGTGAGCAACCACTTGACACCCTCTGCCTCATCTTGGGGCACACCGCTGCCTCTCATATAGAAAGTACCGAGAGCCGCCTGAGCATCGGCATGCCCTTGCTCGGCAGCGGCGCGGTACCATTTGGCAGCCTCTGCGTAATCTTGCGGCACGCCTCTGCCGTGATGGTACACGAGCGCTAAATTGAGTTGGCCCTCAACTTGGCCTTGCTCTGCCGCAGTGAGCAGATATTTTACGCCGATGGCGTCATCTTGCTCCACACCTTTACCTAACAAATAGGAGACACCCAAAATAGAGAACGCCTGTGTATACCCCTGCTCGGCAGCCATTTGCAACCATTTGATACCCTCTACCTCATCTTGCGGCAGCCCGATACCGTTCATGTAGCATACACCCAAAGCACCTTGGCCGGCGGCATTGCCTTTCTCTGCAGCAGCGCGATATAATTCCGCAGCCTTGGCAGCATTTACCGGTACACCCTTACCGTATTCATAACATACACCCAAATTGTAGCACGCAGCGGCATGGTCTTTCTCTGCAGCAGCGCGATATAATTCCGCAGCCTTGACAGCATTTACCGGTACACCCTTACCGTATTCATAACATACACCCAAATTGTAGCACGCAGCGGCATCCCCCTGCTCGGCAGCCATTTGCAACCATTTGATACCCTCTGCCTCATCTTGCGGCAGGCCGATACCGTTCATGTAGCATACACCCAAAGAGCCTTGGCCGGCGGCATGGCCTTGCTCTGCCGCAGTGAGCAGATATTTTACGCCGATGGCGTCATCTTGCTCCACACCTTTACCTAACAAATAGGAGACACCCAAATTATAGAACGCCTCCGTATCCCCCTGCTCGGCAGCCATTTGCAACCATTTGATACCCTCTGCCTCATCTTGCGGCAGGCCGATACCGTTCATGTAGCATACACCCAAATTGTAGCACGCAGCGGCAAAGCCCTGTTCTGCGGCTAAGCGGTACCATTTGGCCGCCTCTGCGATATCCTGAGGCACGCCTCTGCCTTGCTCATAATTAAAGCCAACCATGAACTGAGCCTCCGTATGCCCTTGCTCAGCGGCGGCAAGATACCATTGCATAGCCTGCGCTTCATCTTTTTCTACCCCCGTACCAACCAAATACATGTTGCCCAGTGCGCACTGCGCAAGGTCCAACCCTTGGTCAGCAGCGGCGCGCAGCCATTTGAGCGTCTCCTGATAATCTTGCGGCACACCTTTGCCGACATAATAGCAACGCCCCAAATTGTATTGCCCTTTAGCGTAGCCCTGCTCGGCAGCCAAACGGAACCAACGGACAGCCTCCGCATCATCTCGCACCACCCCGAAACCATTGCCATAGCACATACCCAAGGCAGATTGAGCCGGCGCATAGCCTTGCTCTGCCGCGGCCTGAAAATACGGGGCACCCTCTGCCGGGTTGCCTGCATTCACATACTCCATGCCCTTGTTGTAATCCTCCTCGGGGGTAGCGGCCAAGGCGGCACTGCATGCCAAGCACATAGAGCCCCACGCCAGCAGCTTGATAAAGCGGTTCCGTTTCATAGTAATGGCATTATAACAAATGCAGTATAGACGTTGCAATACTTTTTTCCGCTCATGCATTATTTCAGCCCGATAATAAGCACCTTTTGTCGGGTTGAATTATTTTCCCCGTTAAGGGGCAAAGCAAAAAGAAAAGGCTATGTATACCCCCACAAACTCAAATTTATCAGCCGAAATGAACAAAAAAAATCACTCAATCACCGTCCAGAGGCGACCGTTGCGGGCTTGGATGAGGCGGATATCGAGGTCGAATGCGCGGCGTAGGTTAGCCTCGGTCAGCACCTCATCGCGGGTGCCGTAGGCCAAGATATCGCCTTGGCGCAAAATCATGCCTCGGTTAAAGGTGGGCAAAATATCTTCAATGCGCTGGGTAATGAAGATGATGGTGAGCTGCGGGTGGGCGGCGGCAAGCTCATCTATGGTATTGAGCAAGAACTCTCGCCCGGCGATATCAAGGTAAACGCTGGGTTCATCGAGAATCATGAGCTCGGGGTTGGTCATGAGGGCGCGGGCTATCAGCACTTTTACCTGCTCCCCGCTGCTCATGGTGTGTACCTTGCGGTCCATCAGGTGCGTGGCACGCAAGGATTCCATGAGTGCCGCGGCGCGCGCCTCTTCCTCTGCCGTGGCATCGCGGAACAAACCGATGGTGGCATCCGGCCCGGAGAGTACCATCTCTCGCCCCGTCCACTCGCGGTCGCCCAGCCATTGGTGCATCAGCGGGCTTACCCAAGCAATGCGCTTACGCAGCTCTTGCAGGTTGACGGTGCCGAAGCGGTGGCCCAGCACCTCTACCGTAGCGCCGAACACGGGCCAGGCATAGCCCATGAGCATGCGCACCAGTGTTGTTTTGCCCGCACCGTTGGCACCGAGAATAAAGCAACGCTCCCCGCGCTGCACCTGCCAGTTGATATTGTGAAGAATTTCTCTGCCGGAGAGGAAGACCTTGGCATTCTCGATGTTGACTGCGTTCATGAGGTAAAAAAATCGGTTATGGATTGATTCAAAAGCGGCTCCCACGGGGAGGTGAGAGCCGCTTGTATCAAACTCTGTGAGCCGAGGGCGCAGATTAGTTGCGCTCGAAGAGGGCGCGAATCTTGCTGCCCACCACCTCTACGGGGTGCTCTGCAAGGGCTGCGCGCTTAGCCAGCAAGTTGGGGGCGCCGGCGGCAGCCTCTGCCAGCCATACGCGGGCGAACTCGCCGCTCTCGATGCGCTTGAGGCTCTCCTTCATCTTCTCCTTCACCTCCGGGCCGAGAATCTGCGGGCCGTTGTAGTACTCGCCGAACTCTGCGGTGTTGGAGATAACGCCATTCATGGCCTGAATACCCTTGTTGTAGATGATGTCTACAATAAGCTTGGCCTCGTGCACGCACTCAAAGTAAGCCATCTCGGCGGGGTAGCCGGCCTCAATAAGGGTCTCGAAACCGTACTTCATGAGGTCTACAAGACCACCGCAAAGCACGTTCTGCTCGCCGAAGAGGTCTTCGTAGGTCTCTTGCTGCATGGTGCACTCAAGCACACCACCGCGGGTAAGGCCCTCTGCCTTGGCCATGGCCAAAGCCACGTTCCTGGCATTGCCGGTGGGGTTCTGGAACACGGCGATAAGACCGGGGCAACCGAAGCCCTCCTCGAACACGCGGCGTACCTCCGTGCCCGGGCCCTTGGGGGCCACCATAATCACGTCTACATCTGCCGGGGGCTCAATGGTCTTGAACACATAGGCAAAACCGTGAGAGCAGCACAGGGTCTTGCCGGCGCACAAACCGGGCTTAATCTGCTCGGTGTATACGGAGCCGTGCATCTCGTCGGGCAGCAAAATGTGGATGATGTCTGCCGTCTTGGAGGCATCGGCCACGCTCATTACCTCGAAACCGTCTTGCACAGCGGCATCCCAGCTCTTGCCGGGACGAATGCCGATGATAACATGCACACCGCTGTCGCGCATGCAAAGAGCCTGAGCACGCCCCTGAGCACCGTAACCGATTACGGCTACTGTCTTACCATTGAGAACGCTCACATCGGCGTCCTTATCATGAAGTATCTCCATTGTTTTTATATTGTTAAGGTTAAAATCTTTCTGCCCCCATGCGGGTGCACGAGGCTAAAATACCACCATTTCTTTCATTTGCAAGAAAAAAGCATGGCATATTGTACATTCGAAAGTTAATCTTTGATGCTATCTATCCAGTATTTTACGTTGTAATAAGGCAAATAGCAAAGGGTGCCCAATACCGTGAGCGGCACATCTGCTACGGTGGCAAGCGGTGTCAAAATGTAATTACCGGAGTCCGCAGCCTCTGCCTTGGCATCCTGATACACAGCCCAGGCCGCGTGGTCATTATCGCACCCCGGGGCAATGGGCAGCACGGTGCTGCTCACCATTTGTATAGCGGGGTCTCCCGATGCTTCCACTTGGTTCTCCCACTCGCGCCACAGCATCGTTTTTTCGCCCAGCGGGTGGCGATACTCTGCCGCCGGCGGCGTAATACCGCTGAACACCAAGTCATCATACCCTATCACCACATAGCGCTCCACATCCGGCAGGGGCTGTGCCTCGGCCTTATTGCCCCAAGTAAAATGCTCCTTGTCTATTTCTCCGAACACAAAGAGCGGGCCGGGCTTGCGCTCCGACTTTACCCTGCAACGCTGCACATAAAACTTTTTACCGTTGGATGCCGTGTACTCTACCACGCCGCCCAACAAGGTCTCGCTGCCGGTGATTTTAAACTCATCAGATGTCCCGTCCACGCGGTCGGCCAATCGGCTCTCCATCATAGCCCACTGGCATGAGCACAAAGAGAACGCGGCCACCGTTGCCACACTTAAAAATTGACGCATTTTCATTTCGGAAAAGTTAAAGATTTACAAATCTAGCACATTCCCCAAATGCTGTACAGCACAAATCGCGGCTTCAATAACATTTAGCGCTGCAAGGCATCGTCAACAACACCTTGCAGGCGGGCATACTCCACCAGCGGCAAAGCATAGTTGTAGGGGTCCTCCTCTTGCACGCTGATTTCACGCAGGTCCAATGTAACCACCTCACCCTCAAAGGTCAAAATACGCAACACCAGCGGCGGCCATTCAAGGTCATCAGTAAATTTCTCTGCCACCTGCAAGGGTACCAATATTTGGGCCATCTCTTCTGCTGCGTCATGGGGCAGCAAAATGCGGGCGCTAACCTCCCCGGCCTCGTCATACACCTCAAGCACCATCACATCATAATGGCGTATGGCATGCTGTACCGCCGCCACTTCTTGCGTAGCCTGCAAAACACACTCCTCGTAATCCGGCAATTCTGCCACGGCAGGTAATGCCAACATAGCACAAGCACTCAATATAGAAATTCTTTTCACGGTATGAGACTATAACCCAAGCCCCGCCACCTGTCAAGCCGGAACTTTCGCGGGCAGATGCCGCCATTCGCAGGGCTATTCATGCGGGGTGGTGTGATTTTTTTACAAAAAATGCAAAAATTTGAAAGTTTTGCCGCAAAAACGCCGTATATATAGGTGAAGGTAGAGCGAGAGGATTTGCAAGATACTTTCAAAAGAATGCACTTCACACTTGCTTTTTCTGCATCATTTGGTAGAATTACCACAGCGTAACATACACATCTCAGACCATCATGGACAAACTCATCGTAGAAGGTGGACACCGTCTCAGTGGAGCCGTCAACATCAGCGGTTCTAAAAATGCCTCCCTCCCGATTCTTGCCGCAGCATTGCTGACGGATGAACCCGTGAGAATATCTCGTGTACCGGATGTATCGGACACCAACTACATGATTCAGATTTTAAGCCAGTTGGGCGCCTCTGTAGAGCGCTCCAGCGGCACTGTGCGCATCGAATCCCCGGATGGCATCAGCAGCAGCGCCTCTTACGAGCAAGTACGCAAAATGCGCGCCTCCATCTGCCTGTTGGGGCCCATGATGGCACGCATGAAGCGCTGCACCCTGCCCCTGCCCGGCGGCTGCGTTATCGGGGATCGCCCGGTAGACCTGCACCTGCGCGCCATTCAGGCCTTGGGTGCCCGTGTACGCGTGAAGGGCGGCAACATGGTGATTGAAGCCCCCAACGGCCTGGTAGGCACCACGGTAGACATGCGTGGCGACAGCGGCCCCACCGTGCTGGGTACAGATAACCTGATGATGGCTGCCGTGCTTGCCAAGGGCACAACCGTTATTGAGTCCGCCGCCCGCGAGCCCGAGGTTATCGACCTCGCCAACTTCCTCAACAAGATGGGTGCCCGCATTGAGGGTGCCGGGTCTCGCACCATCACCATTCACGGTGTAGAGAAACTGCACGGCTGCGAGCACACCGTCATCCCCGACCGCATCGAGGCCGGCACCTTCATGGTAGCCGGTGCCATGTACAGCGACGGCATCACCCTTCACCGCGTATGCCGAGAGCACATGAAGAGCATCTCCGACCTGCTCCTTGAGTGCGGCCACGTGGTAGAGTACAATGAGGATGGCACCTCCGTCTTCGTCAAACCGGGCGAAAACCCGCGCAGCGGCAAAATCCTTACCAACCCGTACCCCGGGTACCCCACCGACATGCAGGCCCAGATGACGGCGCTCTTTGCCGTTACCCCCGGCATCAGCGTGGTAAAAGACACCATCTTCCCGCAGCGTTTCATGCACTGCTCCGAGCTTAAGCGCATGGGCGCCAACATTAAGGTAGACAACGGCACCGCCATCATCACCGGTGTAGAGGGCCTTAGCGGCGCCCCCGTCATGGCCAGCGACCTGCGCGCCAGCGCCGCCTTGGTTCTGGCAGCCTTGGCTGCAGAGGGCACCACAGAGATTCACCGCCTCTACCACATCGACCGCGGTTACGAGATGCTCGATGAGAAGCTCGGCGTACTCGGTGCACACGTGCGCCGCGAGCTCGACCCCGAGGGTGGCCCCATAGAACCGTAACCAAAACGAATGAAAAAATTTGCAGCAGCGGCCCTCCTTGTGATAGTAGCCATAGGGATGGCCGCTCTGGTTTATATTGAAGGCGCCCCCACCCCCGGCGAGCGTGCCGCACGCATGCGCGGCTGCCTTTTTTGCCATACGGACGCCTTTGCAGAAAAGCCCTTAACCTGCCTGCCGCAATGGAAACGCGGCACCCCCTTGGCACCCTTGGTTGAACAACGCCTGTTGCAAGCACACCCCACCCGCCCCGGGGATGATGCCGCCACGCTGGCTCAATACATTGCCACGCAGCAGTTACCCCTGCTGGCGCAAAGCCGCCAAGGTGAGCGCGGCGCCGCGCTGTATGCCGCCAAATGCGCCGCTTGCCATGGCAACAACGGCGAGGGCCAAGCCGGCATGTACCCGCCCCTGCGCGGCTCAGAATGGCTTACCCCCGCCCCCAACCGCCCCACGGTGGAAAGCATTATCCTCAACGGCCTGCAAGGCCCCATCACCGTTAAAGGCGAGGCGTGGAACTCCACCATGCTCCCCCCCGGCATCTCCGCCCCCGCAGATGTTAAAGCCATCTCTGACCATGTGCAACAGTTCCGTTAAAGATTGACATCACACCCGCAGGGTGTTTTCACCATCCGTCATCAGACGGATTTTTCACCTCATTTTGCAAAAATGATTTTCACCACGAGCATTCTTGCGAGTTTTTCACTTTCTTTTATTGCAACGTTCTGTTAAACTTTTCGGTTGATAAATCAGGATGGCTCGCGTTAGCGAGCGGAATTTTGAGCCCCGGCAGGGGCGACATACAATAGCCCGGCGGTGGCGCCCCTTGAGGGGCAGAACCCCGGGAAAAGATAAAAACAAAATTGGAACCCCGGCGAGGGGTGACATAATGCGTGGTGTTAATATTCACGCTGATTTTTTAATGATACAATGCACGAAAAATAAAAATCTTACGCCATTAAGCCACCCTTTATGCCACCCCGCCATTCGGCGAGGTTCGAATAACGTTTATTCCGGACCCAGGGTTCCGCCGCTAACGCGGCTTTCTTGTCTCGGCGTAGGGCGAAAGCCCGAAGACGGAACCCTGGGCTATCATATACCGCCTCGCCATACGGCGAGGCTCTGAAATTCCGCTCGCCTACGGCTCGCGTCTTCGCCCTGCGGGCTACGCCGAGGCATGCGCCATCTGCCCGATAAATTAAAATTTATCGGGCTGCCACATCTACAAACTGTAAACGCGTGGGCATCATTAGAAACATGAACACTAAATCGGAGTTTAGCGGGGTGTTGCATGCGCCTGCCTCGGCGAAGCGCCAATAGGCGCGAAGACGGGAACGAAAGTGAGCCGAATTTTTGAGCCCTGCGCATGCAGGGCGGCATACGGTAGCCCTGGGTGCAGCCGCGTCAGCGGCGGAACCCGGGGTAAGATGAAAATAAAATCGGAGTCCGAGAAGCCTAAGCGTAGCGAAGGCGTCGAGGCCGACAGCACGCCCCGCTCCTGTTTTTGCGTCAGTAAGCTCAGATAAAACCGTATTATTATTAAACAACAACGCATGATAAAAAAATGAATAAACAATACTTATGGGGGGATGCTACCCTGCTGTCGGCCTCAGCAGCGCAGCTGCTTCGGGCTCCGAGGTTCCTTTCTACCGCTACCACGGGTTCCGCTGCTGACGCAGCTACACCACGTGGCTACCGGTCCGTCGCCCCGCTATCACGGGGCTCTTAAATTTGGTTCGCTACGCTCACAGCATCACATCAATCTGCCCGATAAATTAAAATTTGCGGGATGAATATTTCAATTTTCTCTAATTATTTCCACGCGTTATCAGACGCTATTCTTCACACGAAAATTTACTAAGGATGCTTAATGAAAAATACAAAAGGAGAAAACTGCCCCATTCCCGCCTTTACCAAAATAATGATAATAAACGTGTAAAAGGACATAACCGATACAAAGTCAGATAATTAATAGGCTATGAGATAATTGACAATGAGTAATGTGTATTTCTTCACAACCGGGACTCCTAGATTTGAGCTTTCACTATCGCAGAATTGCATTGGTAAATCAAAGTCGATGGCGGTATCAGCATTACTAATGCTGTAGTTGCGAAAAAGATTGAAATAAGAATACGTTAGAGTGTTTTATCGCTCTCAGAACTGCCTTTTATGGATATCTTCCATCTCTGCAAGTGAATAATTTTTAATGATTTTTCAACATTTCGCTTGCATGAGCATTAGTAATGCTGTATGATGACCCCTGTTAGCTCGGAGCAGGTATCTCAGCATCCCGACGCGCGTGGGAATGGGTATCCCTGTGCGATGAGAGCTACTCTTAAAAAACAAACCTTACTAATCATGAAGAAAACAATTATAGCATTAATGGCAATGGCCGGCGCTGCTTTCGGTGCCGACTACACAACAGAGACCGCTTGGACTCTGAACTTTGGCAGTGAATACACTGATGGTTTCCAGTGGAATGCTAAGGCCGGTTACTCCTATGGCACACCTTGGGACATCGTAGCCGTTGAAGGTGGTTCTCAAACCAATGGCAACAAGCGTGTTCACATGGCCGGTGGCAAGTTCGGCAGCTGGGATGAGGATTTCCAGTTCACCATTAACTTGACCCTTGGTGAAACAATCTCCGCCAGCAATGCATGGCCGGTATTCGGCGAAATCGCCGGCAGCGGTACCTCCCTGCGCTTTGGCCCGTACACCAATACGAACAACACAGTTGCTATTGACTCCAACGAGGGGACTCTGACTAAGACCGAAGGTGCGAACAATCTTGTTTCCGTTGCTCCCGGCGGCACATACACCGTTACCCTCACCAAGATTGGTAAGGAGGTGACTGTGGCTGTGGACGGTCAGGAGACCGGCCACGGCGTTCTCGCTGATTCCGTCTCCGGCAACATTACCGAAATTATGCTCGGTGGTAATCAATATAATCAATACAAAATTAACGAGGTAGTGCACAGCGCCTCCTACAGCGTACTTACGGTGAATCCAGAGACTCCCGCTGTACCCGAGCCGACCACGGCAACGCTTTCTCTGCTTGCCCTCGCCGGTTTGGCTGCACGCCGCCGCCGTCGCTAAAGCTATGGCGTGACAAGCGCCGCCGTCGCTAAAGCTATGGCGTGACAAGCGCCGCCGTCGCTAAAGCTATGGCGTGACAAGCGCCGCCGTCCCCAAAGCTATGGCGTGACAAGCGCG
>JAZNGY010000017.1:0-5690 GCA_045576695.1 Akkermansia sp. | reverse complement strand
ATCCCTCGCCCTTCAGTACGCCCAGGAGTTGATTTATGACATTGTCTTCCTAAGACCGCTTGGCCTCCGACTTCCCCCGCCAAGAGCAACCCGAGGCCAAGCAAGATGAGGCCCCCAAACCTCAAACCCCAAAACAGCAGCAGCCTCAGCAGCAACCCCGCCCCCAAATCTCTGACGAACAGAAGTTTGAGGTCGAGTTCGAAACCCGCGACTTCCGCGCCCCCGAGCCCGCACCCGGCTTTGCTGCCCCCGAAACCGTTGGCGGTGGCGAAGGCAACAACGGTGGTGGCAAAAACCGCCGCAAACGCCGCCGTAATCGTAACCGCAACCGCGAGAATGAGCAAAACCAACAGCAGCCCCAGTTCACCCCCGAGATTGATACCGATGAGCTTGTGCGCCGCGCTTGGAAAATCTACCTCGGCGAAGTTACGGAAGAGGGCCTCGCCTTGATGGATGACCGCACCGCCACAGAGGCCTCTCGCCGCGCATTCCGTGTGGCTGAAATCTTCTTGAGCGAAGCCGCACGCCATCGCCGCCCGGTCGCCCCCCTCCCCCCGGAGATTGAGCTGGTCTTCGATGACGAAGACCTGTAACCCTCCCCCGGCAGCACTCCATTTTTTCTTCATAGTATCTTTACTGCCCCAAGCCACACAGCCCGGCTGTGTGGCTTGTTTTGGTGTATAGGAGAGAAAACTTGCGGCATATTGTATCACACACCACATTGCAAATTGACACACATGCAAATTGAGAGACTTGCAGTCTCAGGCTGTGCAGACATCTCGCCTCCGCTAATAAAAAGCGCCGGAACATTTAAACACGCAAGCCGCGGAGGGAAACCACAGCGTTTTTTGTGTATATTGAGGGCAGAAGTGTCAGACTTTGAGCTTGAAAGCAGGCAGATGAGGTGATAGGCTTGTGTTGATGAAAAATTTTATATTGACAGCCATGGTAACAGTGGGGGCCGCAGCCGTAGCCCAAGCAGCCCCGATGAGCGCCGCTGCAAAAGAAGCCCAATCAGCAGCAAATGAATACCGCGCCGCCGTAATGGCCTGCGATATGGGCTGGTGTTATGACTACATGTACCCGCCCATCAAGCGCACATTGGCAGACCGCTTGGCCAGCCGCACCCAAGGCGACAATACGGATTACATTACCGGCAAAAAGAAGATGAACACCCAAGAAGCCCAAGCCCGCATGAAAAAGAACTTGGCGGCCCTGCGCACTCAATACGAGCAGATGGGCAAGCAAATGAAAGCCGGCGGGTTCAAGGTAGAAAAGTTCGTCATAGGTGCGCCCTATGCAGAGTACGAGCTGGTGAGCTCCAGCAGCGCGCTGAACTCTGTACGCCAAGGCTCGCAGAAAAAAACCTACAAGGAGGCAGAGGATATTGAGCTGAGGGGCGACCGCAGCCGTTTGGTAGTGCTGCCCACCACTCTTTGGTACAGTGTGCCGGACCCCGCCACCGGCCGCCGCATACGCGTAGAGCGCCGCGACTACATCTACGCCGTGCGAGATGAAGCCTACCGCGACAACAAAAACACCCGCGGCACAGAGCCCAATAAATGGTATTTCATTGACAGCAACACCAATGTGAATACCCTGCGCACCTACTTCCCCACCCTGCCGCTGAATATCAAGACGCCTGATACCGGCGACCGCCCGCTTCATTAACAGGCAACAGGTGCAGTGGCACCGCATACCATACCCGCCGTATGCTCTTATCGCAAACAGAACTCGACTTTTCGCCTACCGGGTTATTATCCGGCGGGCGGGGGTTTGAGTACCGCCCACAGCAGCAAGAGATGGCCATGGCCGTGGCCGCAGCCCTGCAAAACCGCGGGTCATTGCTGGTAGAGGCGGGCACGGGGGTAGGCAAATCTTTGGCATACCTGATACCGGCGGTGCGCTATGCGTTAGAAAATGACCGCAAGGCCATTATCTCAACCCACACCATCAATTTGCAGGAGCAGTTGTTCCACAAAGATATACCAACGGTGAGAAAGGCCCTGCAAAGCGATTTCTCTGCAGCCTTGCTCAAAGGGCGTGCCAATTACCTGTGCCGCACCCGCCTGAAGCGCGCACTTGAGCAGGCTACGGACCTCTTTAACCAGGCAGAGACCAAGCAATTGCATGATTTGCTGGCGTGGTCGCGCGATTGTGGTGAGGGCTCATTGGCAGAGCTACCGCCCGAGCTGGGCATCACCCACAAGGTATGGGCACAGGTTTGCAGCGAAAACCACGTATGCACCCCGCGCAACTGCGGCCCCGATTGCCCCTACCAAGCAGCTCGCCGCAGGGTAGATGAAGCACAAGTGGTGGTGCTTAACCACACACTCTTCTTCGGCTTGCTCTCGCTGGCAGACCTTATACGCGCCGAGCAAGCCCCCCAAGATGAAACGGCAGAGCCCCTGCCCTCCTTCATCTTCCCCAATGACTTCGTGATTTTGGATGAGGCGCACACCATAGAGACCGTGGCCGCCAACCAGTTCGGCCTATCGCTGGGCGAGGCAGAGCTGCACTACGACCTGCTGCGCCTGTACAACCCACGCACCCACAAAGGCAGCCTGCGCCAATTTGCCACACCCAAGTTACTGCATTTCATAGAAGAAGCCCAAACCGCAGCAGATGAGTTCTTCCGCTGCGCGCGCTTGGATTGCCGGCTGGATGACCACCACGGCTGCGTGCGCCTGCGCCAACCGGAGTGGACCGAGGACATCCTCTCGCCCGCGCTGCACGCCGTAGAATGCGAGGTAAAGCAAATGGCACAGGTGGAGGAGAACGAGGTAAGCCGCGCTGAGCTTATGGACATTGCCGCGCGCCTCATGTCGTACCGCAACTCTGCCGCAGAGCTCATACGCCTCAGCGAGGCAGACACCTCAGTATACTGGGCAGAGAGCGAGGGCAGCGAGCGGCAATACATGACCCTGCGCTCTGCCCTCATCAACGTGGCAGACACCCTGCGCGAGAAGCTGTTCGAGACCGGCAACACCTGCATTTGCACCAGCGCCACCCTGTCTACGGGCGAGCGCGGCATGGGCTATTTTGCAGGCCGCGTGGGCGCAGAAAGCGCAGAAACGCTGCAAATAGGCAGCCCGTTCAACTTTGCGGAGCAAATGCGCATTGTGGTGGCACGCAGCATGCCGCCGCCACCGCCCGCCAGCGATGATGATACCTACCGCCCCGCCCTCTTCGATTGGATTTGCCGCTCGCTCACCGAGTCCGACGGCCGAGCCTTCGTGCTATTCACCAGCTACAACCTCATGCGCGACATGGCCACCCTGCTGCGCCCCTTCTGCGTAGAAAACGGCTGGCCCCTGCTGGTGCAGGGCGATGGGCAAGACCGCAGCGCCCTGCTGCGCTCGTTCAAAGACAACATCGGCAGCGTGTTGCTGGGTACGGATAGCTTCTGGACCGGGGTGGATGTGCCGGGCGAGGCGCTCTCACACGTCATTGTCACCAAAATTCCCTTCGAATCCCCCACCAACCCGCTTACAGAGGCCCGCACGGAGGACATCACCGCCCGCGGTGGCAATGCCTTCAAAGACTACGCCCTGCCCGAGGCCCTGCTCAAGTTCCGCCAAGGTGTGGGCCGCCTCATACGCTCCAAGACAGATACCGGCATCATCACCCTGCTGGATTCTCGCATTACCTCTAAATTTTACGGCGCGCGCTTTATGTACGCCATGCCAAGCGCCGCCCCGCGCAGTTTTCTATAATACCATGGATAACACCTCTCTACACAAACGAGATATTCAGATACCATGAAAACACCACACATTCTTCTTTCTCTTCTGGCCGTTCCCTGTATGTTCACCTCTTGCAAAGATGATGCAGAGAATCAACACGCCCCCGTTACACCTGCTGCCCCCGTTACCCCCACTGCAGCTACAAGCCCCTTAACAGACAAGATTGCTCAGCAATTTGATAAAAGCATACCGAGCGACTCAATGAGAACCGCTTTCCACGCCGGGTACAATGGTGATACCTCTCATTTTGAGGATTTTATGGGCGGTGATATGAGTTATTATTGCACAGGTGCCGCCCTTGCAGGGCGTGCGGACCTTGTGCTTAAGTGTATTGAGCGCAAAAAAGGAGCAAGACCGGACGCCGCCCTTAAAGGCGCCGCAGCCGCCGGCCACCAAAAGCTGGTGCAAATGATGCTTGATAAAGGCGCCTCCCCCAATGCAGGGCTTTGGGGGGCAGCGTTCGGTGGCCATATGGACCTTGCACAATCAATGCTGGAGCGCGGTGCTAAGGACCTCTCAGACGGGCTTATCTGCGCTGCTTGCAGTGGGCACTGCGGTATCGTGCAATTAATGCTCGACAAAGGCGCAGACCCCAACCGGGGGCTTCATTTTGCCGCAGAAATGGGCCATACAGATGTGGTTAAACTGCTGCTGGCACACCCCGGCATCAACGTTAATGCAACGATACGCCAAGACAAAACACCCCTCGACTGGGCTGAAAAAAACGGCCATACTGAATGCGCCGAGCTCATCCGTGCGGCCGGCGGCACGAGCGGGAAATAAAGATGATTTTTTTAATAGTTAACATAGCCAAAAATGAATAACGGCTGCCGTTTAGGCAAGGTAGAGCGCGATTAAGCTTGCACATGGGCAGAAAACGCGCTAAGATAAGCTCAAGCAAACTGAAAGTCATGACAGAAAACAACGGTCAGCCCGTAGAAGAATTCGCCACAGTGCAGGCAATATTTGTGCGCCAGCGTAATTGCCTGATGCTGAGAGCAGAATTCACCCCCCTCTTTGTAGATTATTATCTTAACTTGATGCAACACGGCAACCGCAACGCCGAGGCAGAGGACACCATGTTCAAGCAGTTACTGGCGTTCTTCACCTTGCACCTTGTGTCTCGCCCGTGGCAAGAGTACCACGCATGGACCCTCAACATCAAAGAGCCCATGTTGGCCAACTACTTTGTGTCCGGGTCCTCACTTACGGAAGATGTGGTGGGCCGCGTGTTTACCGAAGATGTGCGTGAGCCCGAAAAAAACATGCTTTTTGCGCAAAATATACGCACCGGCAAAGAGCCGCATACCTCTGTCATTACCCTGCCGGGTGAAAACGTTATCGGTTGGGTAGAAGACTTTTACCGCCAGAGCGAGCAGCGCGTGGCCCGTGCCTTTGAGCTGGAGAATGACCAATACGTACTCATCACTGCCCAGCCCGGGGCTGATATTGACTGGCTGAGCGAGCTCACCCTTCAAGACGCGGCAGAAATTGATACCCACGAGGAAACCAAGCAGCTCGAAACCCGCAAGTTCACCTTCCGCTGCGGCTGCACGGCAGAAAAGATTCTGCCCACGCTGCGCGCCATGAAGAAGGATTTTGCAGACATACTCTCTGAGCAAGGCTTCTTAGAGGCCTCTTGCCCCCGCTGCGGCGCCAAGTACACCATTACGGCAGATATGCTGTAATATCGCCACCCGGATTGTTTGAATTACCATTTGTGCGAGCTCTCTCCCTGCGAGCTTAAGCGAGCCGAATTTAAGAGCCCCGTGCTAGCGGGGCGGCAAGAATCTTAGCCGGAGCGTGAAGAGAGCCCGCGACAGCGGGCGAACGAAACCTCCGGTTCAGATAGATAAAAAATAGGAGCCCCGTTGAAAACGGTGGCGACAGAAAAGCGTGGCTAAGGCTTCGGCGTGGCAAGCCCGTATCTTCCCGCAAGACCGG
>JAZNGY010000016.1:0-20003 GCA_045576695.1 Akkermansia sp. | reverse complement strand
CAAAAGTCCGGATGAGTGTAAAATAACCTCAAAAACACACAACACACTCATCAACATGACCAAAATTCACAAGAGAGGCCGCTATAGTGCTGCCCTGAAAGAGAAAGTATCACTCGAAGCGCTGAAAGGGGAAAAGACGCTCCAGCAAATAGCGTTCGAGAACAACATCAGTCCCGAGCTGGTGCGCCAATGGAAGAAACAAGCACAGGAGGGGGTATCTCAAATCTTCAAGCGTAGCAAAAGGAAAAAGCGGGTGAATTACTCCGTTATTGATTTTCTGAAATAAGTCGGAGGCCAAGCGGTCTTAGGAAGACAATGTCATAAATCAACTCCTTGGCTCACAGAACGACATGGCTACGATCCGACTTCGACAGCGGGCGAACGAAACCTCCGGTTCAGATAGATAAAAAATAGGAGCCCCGTTGAAAACGGCGGCGACAGAAAAGCGTGGCTTTATGATTTACGACCATCAAAATATTAAGCCTCAATATCATTTCATAAAATCAATAACGGAATAATTCATCCGCTTTTTCATTTTGCTGCGGCTATTCTGTCACCGCCGTTTTCAACGGGGTTCCATTCATCTTGTGCCACTACCGGTGGTTCCGCTCGCCCGCTGTCGCGGGCTCCCTGCACCACCGGCTAAGCTTCTTATCGCCCCTGAAAGGGGCTCTGGAATTCGGCGCGCCATCTGCCCGATAAATTACAATTTATCGGGGTGATGCATCTTTCAATTGTAAACTTTAACAGCGCGATTCGTAAATCGGGAATCGAAAATTCGCGGCTCCCGAATCTTTTGGGCTCGTATGGAATTTGTCTTGCCTTTTTGCAAGAGGGGCGGTATAGTAAGGATATGGATTTATCTGCGTTTCGTGAAGAATATCTCAAGGATACCCTGCATCGTAAAGATTTGGCTGATACGCCGTTTGAACAGTTTGACCGCTGGTTCAAGCAGGCGCTCAAGAGCGGCATCCCCGAGCCCAATGCCATGAGCATTGCCACAGCCACGCCGAGCGGTTGCCCGTCTTTGCGCACGGTGTTGCTCAAGTATTACGATGACCGCGGCTACGTATTCTTTACCAACTACACCAGCCGCAAAGCCAAAGAACTGGAGGCCAACCCCGAGATTTGCATGATGCTGCCGTGGGTAACGCTCGAGCGCCAGATTATCGTCTATGGCCGCGCAGAAAAAATCTCTCGCATGGAGACCCTCAAATACTTCCTGACCCGCCCGCGCGAAAGCCAGTTGGGCGCATGGGTGTCTCACCAAAGCCAAGTTATCTCTACCCGCAAGCTGCTCATGATGAAATTGCAGGAGCTCAAACGCAAATTCTGCGAGGGTAAAGTACCGCTGCCGGACTTCTGGGGCGGCTACCGCATTGTGCCGCACCACATGGAGTTTTGGCAAGGCGGCCCCGGCCGCGTGCACGACCGCTTCATGTATTCTCTGCAAGAAGACGGCACTTGGGGTATCGAACGCTTGCAGCCCTAAAACGCAGCCCGCAAGGGGTAGTAGTGTGTTTTATCATTGACAACACGCATGTAAGAGAGTATCCTCCACGCGCACACCATGATAGCCGCTATCTCAAACATCTTGGAAATTATCCGCGATTTTTTGTGGAACTATATTCTCGTGTTCGTTTTGTTGGGTACTCACCTGTACCTTACATTTGCCTTACGGGCACCGCAACGCCATTTGCGCAAAGCGCTCAAATGCTATTTCCCGAAAAAAGGTGAAACCGGCGGGCAGATTTCTCAATTCTCGGCGCTCATGGTGTCGCTGGCATCCAATGTGGGTGTAGGCAATATCACCGGCGTGGCCGTTGCGGTGGCAGCCGGTGGCCCCGGCGCCATCTTCTGGCTTATTATTACCGGGTTCTTAGGCATGTCCACACGCTATGCAGAAAGCCTGTTGGCCATTCGCTACCGCGTGCAAGATAAAGACGGCAATATCAGCGGCGGCCCCATGTATGCCCTTGAGCGTGGCTTGAAGTGCAAGTGGCTTGCCGTGCTTTTTGCCGTGTTCACCGCCCTCGCGGCTTTCGGTATCGGCAACATCGCGCAGGCCAATACCATTGCACAAACCCTGCCGTTTTCTCCGCAGCTTACCGGGGGAGTTTTGGCCTTGTTGGTAGCCGGCGTGTTGATATGCGGCCTCAAGGGCATATCCCGCGCGTGCTCTGCCTTGGTGCCGGCCATGGCGTTTATTTACCTGCTGGGCTGCGGTATTTTGCTGGTGGTTAACTGCGGCTTCATCGGCGATGCCTTCTGCCTTATCTTTGAGCAGGCCTTCTCCTTCTCCGCCGCAACGGGCGGTGCATTGGGCGCCACCATCATCATCGCCATGAGAGAAGGTGCCAGCCGCAGCCTCTTTGCTACCGAGGCCGGTTTGGGCTCTGCCCCCATTGTTTCCGCTGCCGTTAAAACGGACAACCCCGTGCAGCAGGCACTGGTGGCATACACCGCCCCGTTCTGGACCGTTATCATCTGCACCCTCACCGGTGTTACGCTCACCACCTCATTCTTGGCAGCAGGGCATACCGATGCGTCTCAGTACAACATGCTTTCCGCTTTCAGCTCCATTGGGTCTGTTGGTACCATTCTGCTCACCATCAGCTTGTCTGCCTTTGCCGTTTCCACCCTTTTGGGCTGGTCTTACTATGGCGAAAAATCCTTGGAGTACCTCGGCGGCCGTAGGCTTATTACACCCTACCGCGTGCTTTGGGTTGTTGCCGTGTATGTAGGCTGCGTCATCAGCGAAAGCACCATTGTCTGGAATTTCTCCGATATCGCCAATGGCCTCATGGCCATCCCCAATCTTATTTGCGTGATTGCCCTCTCCGGTATTATTCTTAAAGAAACACGCTATTACCTTAAAGACAATAATTTGTATAAAAAAGACGAGACCCCTATTCCGGTCGAGGATGAAAAAAATTAAAAAAATCAGAATTTTTTTGAACAAATCCCACTACTTTGGTGTATAAACTATATCGGTTCCCCGCCCTCGGGTGAAGGAGAGAGCGCCCCGGGCCACTGATGATGAGGAACTGAGTTTCATAGGTAGTAAGTTGGACGAAGGCCGCGGCAGAAGCTGCGGCCTTCGTTTATCCGGTAAAAATGTAAGGTTAAAATCCCTCACCGAGGAGCGAACCCAAGGAGGGGGCTATTTTTACAAGCGGAATGATTTTGGGCTTAGCTATGCGGAAGCCGGCTGAAAATGACGTGGATAAGCGGGGGGTAAACTCAGGGCAAACGCATTAGATAACGAACCTAGTAAGTTCATTATTTACAATGTACAATTTACCATTTACAATTATGCCTTATGGTGGGCTTTCAGCTGATGAATATTTATATAAGAGCTTGTAAATTCAATAACTTTGTAAATGGTAAATGGTAAATTGTCAATCTGAAGAAAATGTCATAATCCTAATGAGTTTGCCCTGGGGGTAAACTGATTTGCCTTGACCATGAGGTGGTAAATCGGTATGCTGTGTGTATGCAAGGATTGGAAATCATGGCTCCTGCGGGGTCATATGAGTCATTGGCAGCGGCATTGAGAGCCGGGGCAGATAGTGTGTACTTTGGCGTGGGTATGTTCAACATGCGTGCGCGCTCGTCGGTTAATTTTACGGTAGAAGATTTGCCGAAGGTGGCGCGATTGTGCCACGCCTGCAAGGCCAAGGCGTATTTGACTTGCAATGTCATCATTTATGATGAAGAGGTGGAGGCCATGCAAGAGCTGCTGCGCAAGGCAAAAGATGCCGGTATAGATGCGGTGATTGCGGCAGATTTGGCGGTGATTACTTATGCGCACAGCATCGGGTTGGAGGTGCATATATCTGTGCAGGCAAATGTGTGCAACTTGTCTGCGGTAAGGTTTTTTGCCGCGTATGCGGATGTGATGGTGCTGGCGCGCGAGCTGAAGCTCTCGCAGATTCGCACCATTATCGAGGGTATCAAGAGCGAGGGAATCAAAGGGCCGAGCGGCGAGCTTGTGCGCATAGAGATATTTGCCCACGGTGCGCTCTGCATCGGTGTATCTGGCAAATGCGGTATGAGCTTGGCGGCCTACAACCACAGCGCCAACCGCGGGCAGTGTTTCCAGCTGTGCCGCCGCACGTACCGTGTGACGGATACCGAGACCGGGTTTGAGATGGACATCGACAACCAATACATCATGTCGCCGAAGGATATTTGCACCATTCGCGTGATAGATCAGTTGGTGGAGGCCGGTGTAGCCGTGTTCAAGCTGGAGGGGCGCGGACGCTCAGAGTCGTATGTTTCTACCGTTACCTCTGTGTACAAAGAGGCCGTGACCTGCTGTGCCAAGGGCGAGTGGACGCCCGAGAAGGTGCATGCCTGGGAGGCCGAGTTGCAGCGCGTGTTCAACCGCCAGTTCTGGCACGGCGGTTATTATTTGGGCGAGGAGTGGGAGACGTGGAGCGGTTGCTCGAACAGCCTTGCGTTGGAGCAGCGCCACCACTTGGGCCGCGTGTTGCGCTGGTACCCCAAAGTGCAGGTGGCCGAGATACGCTTGGAGGCCCACCCGCTTTCCCCCGGTGATAAGATTGAGATAACCGGCCCCACGACGGGTATTGTCAGCTTGGTGGTGCCAGAGGTGCGCTGCGATGATGAAAACGGCGTAACGCGTATTGTGGATACCGCACCCAAGGGCGCCCGTGCTTTGGTGGCGCTGTCTACCAAGGTGCGCCATGGTGATAAAGTGTACCTTATCACCCGCAGAAAGCTTAAGTAAACAAACAACAGGAGGGGTATGAAACCTATTATCAGAATGGCGGCCTTTGTTGCGTTTTTCGTGATGTGCAACAGCTGTGTTGTAGCCTCTGCCTGGGCAAATGCAGGTGGCGAAAATGCCGGTAAAACCATGGACCCCGCCATTGCGCAGGAAGCCCAAAAGGAGGATTGCTGGTATAGCTATGATGCCGCAAAAGCACCGGGATTTTGTCTGACTACAAAGAAGACGATAACATGGAATGACCCCAATGTGAATGTGGGGTATTGGAAAGGTATTTCCATTCATGACCGGAACCACGTGTTGATGGAGGCGCGCGGCAACACGTTTATTGTGTATGCCGGTTATGTGTGGGATGGTAACTCCGTAGGGTATACCGAGCTTGCCCACCTGATGCCCAGCTTGCGGCACGATGCCCTTTACCATGCCATGAAAGAGGGCGTGCCCCTGAACCGCGATGAGATTGACGCCGCATACAAGGCTGATTGCGAGAGGTGCGGTGCCACCCTTGATGGCTTGGCGTACGGGGCGCTGCGTCTCTTTGGCGGGGCGTTTAATGATGCCGGTATGAAAGGCACGCTCATTATCGAAAAAACATCTCCGCCCCCCGCAAAGCAGGGCAAAAAACGCAAAAAGAAATGATTGTCCCGTTGCTTATGGGTGGGGCGATTCCCGTGCAACCACGGCCAATGCCCGCAGCGGCGGGCTGCCCGTACCCGGAATCTGCCTCTACCCTGTGGGTGAACAGCGGGCGTGCCGCTTTTGAGTGTATTTTGCGCAGTTTGCCGAGCATGCCGCAGCGGGTGTGGTTGCCGCGTTTTATTTGTGACACTGTGGTGGAGCCCTTGGTGCGCATGCAGATACCCGTGGCGCGCTACGCGGTGGATGCGCAGTTGCGCCCCATCTTGCCCGAGACCCTGTCTCCGCAAGATGTGTTGGTGTTGGTTAACTATTTCGGGCTCACGGGCAAGGCCGTAGCAGCTGCTGCCGCTGTGGCACCGTGTGCGGTGGTGGTGGATGCTACTACGGCGTTTTACAGCCCGCCACTGCCGGGGCTGCCTACTTTTTACAGCCCGCGTAAGTTTGCCGGTATGGCAGATGGCGGCATTGCCGTGGGGGGGCATGTGGCTGCGCTTGCCTTGCTGCCTGATACGGAATCAGACGCGCGCACGGTAGCTATGATGCAGGGCGCCACGGATGCCGCCGTGCAAGCGGCGGAGGATGCTTTGAGTACGCCACCCAAGCTCATGGGGCAGCTTACCCGGCTGCTGGTTTGTGGCACCCCTTGGCAAGATTTTGCCGCACAGCGCTTGCGCAATTATGCCGTGTTGCACCGTGCGTTGGCCCCCATTAACCGCTTGCTGCTGCCTCAACAACCCGCGCATGCACCCATGTGCTATCCCTTGGTGAGCGGTATACCCGGGCTGCGTGATTTTTTGATTGATGCCGGGGTACGGCTCCCACTATACTGGCCCGAGGTTGTAGAGGCAACGGACGCTGCCGATACCGAAAATCGCCTTGCCCGTACCATGCTGCCGCTGCCGCTCGACCAACGCTATACCGAGGCTGATATGCAGCACTTGGCCGAGTTGATTTTGGCGTAGTCAGATTTGCGATTTATTGCCCGTGCCCGCAGCGGCAGTGGCCGTCCTCGCCATGGTCGTGGTGGCAGTGGCAGTCATCGCCGCAAGTGCATTCGTGGTCGTGCCCGCAGGTGCAGGTCTGCTCCTCATCTTCACCCTCAGCCTCGCGCATGAGCGCTTGCAGCTCCGGGGGCAGGGGGGTGGAGTCTGCCTCAAACACATCCGGCAGCGCCAGCATCTTTTTAAGCGCGTCATTTGCTGCCATATCTGCGGGGAACTTGTTATCATGGCTCAGCACCGTTACCTTGGCGCCGGCAGCCAACAGCATTTCTACAATGGGGGTGTAACCATATTTGGCTGCCACGTGCAGGGGGCTTTGCCCGTAGGGGTTGAGGGCGTTCACATCTGCCCCGGTGGCAATTAACAGGGTGATGAGGTCTACATCCGGTTCAATCCCCAGGTCGGCCAGCTCGGGTGAGAAATCTATCTCATCTTGCAACAGCAACGTAGCGGCTTTTTTCAAGTCGTCGGTGTTGTCGGCTTTCATCAGCTCGTCCAAAAATTCTTGCACGGGCTCATCAAAATCATCGGGGTCCAAATCTGCTGCAAGCTCACGCAAATCTTCCATGCTGACCTGCGGTTTTTCATCATCGCCCACGGTTATGCTGTTCCACTCATTGTTGCTCATGGCCGGTATTATAACGGAGATGCCGAAAAAAGCGAGATAAAATACATACATGAGGGCACCAAAGCCTGATAAATTGAGATTTTTCGCTTGCAACCAATGCGCTAAAGCGCTAGAATAAACTAAACGTAACGTATTTCGGATAATGCCGGGCAATATAATCAAATTGGTGCTGCCGATAGCTGTCTTTTTAGGCATGATGTCGGTAACGATGTGCGTGCAGCCGTACGGCTCTGTAGGGAAGACCTCTGTAGAAGAGGTCATGAAGGCAGATGCCATAGCCGTAACCCCCTGTTTACCGGGGTGGTTGCTGGAGCCTGAGCAGATTCAGCCCTTGACCTCGGCCGAGTTCAGAGAACTCAATGCCATATTGCGGCGATCGGAGTTGAAACAGGTGCATGAGTCTCATTACCGCGAAGAGGAGAGCGCCGAACACGTGTTTTATTTGTATGCCAGCTCCGGGCAATGCTTGGGTGCCAAGGTAGTGGAGGATCGGGTGCAGTTGGATGATTTTGCTTTGACAGAGGAAGATGGCCGCGCATTATACCGTATGCTGCTGCCGCACCTTGAACAAGTGTTGGAAGATTTTTAATGCACGCCGATTCAACCGTAAACCGTCGCCTCAGATGGTGGCTGTTTGTTTTGATTATTTTTGCGGTCGCAGTAATTGTTACCCTGTGCAACCTGAGTTATGTAAGCCCCCATGTGGCACCGGGTATATATCCGCAGCCGGATACGAGTTTTATCGGGCGGCGCACTCAGGTGCGTTTGCCTGCAGAGAAGGCTGAGGTAGCCGTTGTTTTTGTAGGTGGGTTCGGGGATGTGCTTACGGCTAATTTTCGCTGTGTGTATGAGGGGATGCCCTTGTTGCCTGTAGAGGGGCGCCAGGTGCGGGCCTGCTATGCATGGGATGGGGCGCAGGGCCATTTGTTAAAGCACGATACCTTATTATTGCAAGAAGATATCAGAGCTTTTTTGTCGGTTAATCCCGGTGCGGATTTAGTATTTGTCGGGCATAGTTACGGGGGCTCTGCCGTAATGGACGTTGTGCGGCATTTGGAGGGGGCTGCATATGGCAAGATTGTGGTGGTGACCTTGGACCCCGTAAGCTGCAGAGACCGCTCATACCCCAAACAACGGGCTGCCGGTGTGAGTTATTGGGTGAATGCTTATTGTGCCCCTTACCGTTCTCCCATGGATTTGGCTGCAAAGGTGGGTGGTCCGTGGAGAGAATGTGAACAGGCAGATGTTAATCTCTGCTTCAGTGGTAAAGAAAAAGATAAACAAGGACAGGCATACCGGCATTCTCGCCCTCAATCATTATTTGTGGATACTCATGCAGCGCATGGTGCGTCTGCGCAGGATATGTTGTTTTCCGCATGCCGGCGTTTGAGTGTAGGAGCAGTTCAACACATCGATAATTAAGAAGATGAAAGTACAAAATAAGTTCAGAATCTTGCTTGCCGCTACCCTGATGATGGTGGGGGCAGGCTGCATGCAACAGCAGCAGGTGGTGGCACCGGGGGTATACCCTGAGCCTGATACCGGCTTTTTCGGCCGGCGCTTGCAGGCTCGCCTGCCGCAAGAAAAGGCTGATGTCGCTTTTATTTTCATTGGTGGTTTTGCAGAGCAGGTGCTTACGCATTTACGCTCGGTATATGAGAGTACCCCCGTGTTGCCCGTGCAGGGTAAACAGGTGCGTGCTTGTTATGCGTGGGATGGCGGGCGCGGGTGTCTGCTCTTTCACAGCACGCGCCTCATTCGGGATGACATCAATGCTTTTCTGAAACTGAACCCCGGGGCGGATTTGGTGTTTGTGGGGCATAGCTATGGTGGCTCTGCGGTGATGGATGTGGTGCGCCAAATTAAGGGTGAGCATGGCAAGATTATTGCCGTGACACTGGATGCCGTGAGCTGCCGAGACCGCTCTCGCCCCCGCGAGCGCGCCGAGGGGGTGGATTATTGGGTGAATGTGTATTGCCGTCCCTATCGCCACCCCAAAGATTTGGCCGCCATGGTAGGCGGGCAATGGCAAGAGTGCCCCCAAGCAGATGAAAACCTGTGCTTCAGTGGTGAGGAGCGTGATACCAAAGGCCGCCGCTACCAGCATGCCCGCCCGGATGCCCTCTTTACGGATACACACCCCGCCCGCGCTACCTCTGCCCACCTCTTGATGCTGGATGCCTGCAAACGCCTTAATGTCGGTACAGAAACAAAACAAAATGCACATGAGTGATAATGCCGAACCCCTGCCGCCTTGGGAGCGCCTGCAACACGCGCTGGAGGCTTTGAATGATTTATCGCCCGCCTGCCATGGGCAGGTGCACCCGTTGGCTGTGGTTAACGGGGTGCTTGAGCTGGGCGAAGGCTCCGTCATTAAACCCGGCACCGTTATTGAGGGTTGCGTAAAAATCGGCCAAAATTGCAGCATTGGCCCCAATGCGTATTTGCGCGGGCAGGTGCGTGTGGGGGATAATTGCGTTGTGGGCAATGCGGTAGAAATTAAAAACAGTGTGTTGGGTAATCAGGTCTTTGTGTCGCACCTTACTTACATTGGTGACTCTTGGCTGGAGGATGATATCAACGTGGGCGGCGGGTGTATATTCAGCAACTTTAGGCACGATGCCGGCGAAATACGCATGCTGCACGAGGGGCAACTTACCCCCACCGGGCGCAATAAATTGGGCTGTTACGTGGGGGCGCACAGCCGTATTGGCTGCAAATGTGTGATTTTGCCCGGGCGTGTTTTGCCGCCGCACACGCAAACGTACCCCGGCACGGTTTTTGACGGGCGAGTACAGCCTTAGCTCCTAATGACGCACACGGCATGCTTGCCTGCTTATTTTTTGCTATGCAACCGTATAAAAATATGTTACATTAACCTTACATGAGCCAACCACATATTATTTGTAAAGCTACTATCGACACATTTGTACGTTTCGGTATCGTGATTCTTGCGTTATTCGGTTTCTCCATCTATTTTGCATATGATGGCGCCGTTGGTTATGCAAAGAAAAATGAGGTGTACTTCAGCTACAAGGCTTTTGAGGCATTAGGCGTTGCTGCAGAGCAGACTCAAGACCCGGTGGCGTGGACAATGCAGAGAGAGACAACCCCGCTCATTCAGGCTACCAAAACGCCGGAGGGTAAATGGATTGTTACGGAAGGCGGAGAGTCATACCCCTTGCCGGCCGATGCTGCGGTGGCAACAACTTGTCCCTCTGAGGTGAAGTTTTTGGACGGCATGCGAGATTGGCATAAGCAATGGACCGGTTACAGTAAACGCATGGGCCTTCCCATTAAACCCGCAGAGCATCCCTTTGGTGAGGGTGCCATTTTCGAGCAGTGGATGGGCTGCGCAGTGGGTATGTTGCTGGTGTCCATTGGCGTATTCTTTGTGGTGCGTACCTACAAAAGAGAATTATCCCTGCGAGGTGACGTGATAACTGCCGCCGGCCAACAGTTCAGCATAAAAGATATTACCCTTATAGACTTGCGCCAGTGGGGCCCCGGCTTTAAGGGAGTGGCTTATTTTACCGTTAATAATAAAAAGATTAAAGTTGACGGTATGACCTACGGTGGCTTCAATAAAGACAAAGGCGAGCCGGCAGATGCGTTTATGAAGGCGGTGCTGGAACAGTATACCGGTGATATTCTTGAATACGAATAAACAGAACGAGCCGAAGTTGACCCCGAAGTTTCGTAAGCCGGGGCGATTTCATCACCTGACACCGCAGCAAATGCTTTGCTTGGCGGCTAAGGGGGTGTGTTCTTATCGTTTTGTGTTCAGGTGTCTGCTGGTGCTTTTGGTGATTCAGGGGTTGGTGCTGTTGATAGGGCTGGCCCAGCGCTTTTCATTGCAAGCCGGGGCAGAGGAGCGTGCGGAGCTAATCCGCCAGTTGACTGAGACCCGCGCCAATAACGTGAGCTTGAAACTCGAGCTGGATAAAACGCCCGATTTGCTCTTGCGCTTGGCAGAGGCAGAACGCGCCCTTAACGAGGCTTTTGATTTTGCCTACAACGTGCGCGGCGGTCAAAATGCGGCATCGGGCAGTGGCTCATTAACGGCTGCCGGCGCAGGTGCCTCTGCAGAAGAAAGCGGTGCCGCTATAGACCACGATGCCCCACCACCCTTGCGCCCCGAATATTCCGGCGCGTTTGAGTTTGATGAAAATGCTATACCCGTAGACCGCCATGACCCCGCCGCCGCAGGTGCCGCCACGGATGATAAGGGGCTTGTGGTGCAGGGGCAAAGTCAATTGCGAGCAGAAGATGCCGAAGATGCAGACCGCTTGATACGCCAAGGTGTATCTGCTTTGGTAGCCGGCGATATGCGGCGCTGTATCCTCAGTTTTGAGGAGGCGGCGCTCATTGCGCCTAATCACCCCGCCTTGCTGTATTTTTTCGGTGTTGCCTATGACAAGTTGCTCAACCATGAAAAAGCAAGAGAGTATTATACCCTCGTGTTTAATATGGGCAGCAGTGCAGGGGGGTATTTCGAGCGCGCCACACGTAGGTTAAAGCATGGGTTTGACCAACCCTCCGACATGCGCGGTAAAATTTCATTCGGCCCCTATACCCACAGCCATATAGCGGACCCCGGCTCCGGTGAGAGCGTCAGCATGCGCTTGCCTGTTTTAGTAGCGCCCGATACGGACTTGTCGCCTCAAGATATTTTTATCCACATACAGTTTTTTGTGTTGGTAAACGGCCGCAAGATTCGCTACTCGCCCACAGACCCTGCCGTGATGTGGGAAAACGAAACTCAAGATTGGGGGGATAATGAGGAGAATATTCTCGTATCTTATGAGTTGCCGCCACTTTCTCGAGAAGAGCTGGATGCCTATGGAGAGATGACCTATTATGGCTTTACTGCCAAATTGTTCTACAAAGGGGAGCCTATAGACTGTATCAGCAACCCCAGTGCCCTTATTTTGCATGAGCAGTTAATTAATGCCAAAGCTGCGTCTCGCAAGAATGCTGTGCCCGCCTCTCTGTTGCCGGATGACGGCTTGGCGCTGCCGGAACCGGTGGCAACGCCTTACCCCGACACCACTTCTGCGCTGCCCGCAGAAGATGACTCATCTCCCGAACCGGCTACAACTCCCTTTGCGGAGTTTATAGAAGAAATAGACCCCTCATCCAACCAGGATTCCTCCACCCAGAATGAATAGCCCTCAATTTGAGACATTACCCACACGGTTGGGTGTATATACCCTTGCCCGGTGTATCGGGCAGAGGGCAGATGCCGCCCTGTATTTTGCCACACAGAGCCATGTGGAGCGTGGGGTGGTGGTAGAGGTGTTGCGCCCCGGTGCAGAGCACGAAACGGTAGAGGCGTTCTTGGCGTCGGCACGTGCCCGCGTTGCCGTTGCCCTGCCGCACGTTACGCAAGTGTTCGAGTCCATGGTATCTGATGATATCTGGTACTTGACCCAGGCCAGACCCGAGGGGCGAAACATTGCGCGCGTGGCACAAGAAAAAGGCTGCCTCACAGCCATGCAGATTTGCGTGATTGTTGAGGCTGCGGCAGATTTGTATTGCGCTGCGGCAGAAAAAAATGTAGCAGCGGGGCCTGTTGCACCTTACGGGGTGTATATGAGCGCAGATGACCGCGTGAGCTTCCTCTCGCCGGTGCAACCCGGTGAGCACCACGAAGAGTTGACGGTGGCTCAACAACAGGGCTTGGCCGCCGTGTTGTCGCCGTTCTTGCCCAAAGAAGGCACCCCGGGGTATAGCCGTATACTTACCCTGATGGATTGGTTGACGAATGGGTATGAAGGCTCTGTTGTTGATTGGTCTGCGTTAAAAAATACGGCTTCAACGGTGCGCGAGCAATTGGCACCCTTATTGAAAAAAAATCAAATAAGTGGCCTGAATGTTAAAACGAGGGGTGCTGTGGAGCGCCAGTTTAAGCGCAACCGCCGCAAGTTGATAAAAAATCTTATTATTGCAGGCGGGTGTTTGGGCGTTACTATAGTTGCCGCTATTGCAGGTGTCATATTTTCCCCGTCAACCGGCGAGATTTTGCCTGCCAATGATGGCAGCACCATTACCTGCCGACAAGACGATGCCGTGGTAAAAGTGGCGGCCAAGCCGGTGAGTATTCGTGAGTATGATGACTTCTTAAGAGTTTTTGAAGAACAGCTCTCCCGCGATTCCCGTAACCGTTTCTTGCGAGATGTACCGGCCTCTGTCCTCTCTTTCCGCCCGATAGATTGGAATAATCAATTGCTTGCCGCCAACCGGGGTAAGGTATATAACGGCAGACCCCTCACCCCGGATTCACCCGTGACCGGCGTTAGCTATTGGGGGGCCTTGGTGTATGCACGTTATCACAATGCCACCTTGCCCTCTGCCGCCTTGTTGCAGGCTGCGCGAGTTGCCGGTAACGCTGAGGTAAGCGTGTGTGAGTGGACCGCCGACGTTGCCCCGGCAGAGGGAATTTATGCGGAGGGCGCCGTTTTATTGCCGGCAGATAAACATGCGCGCCCCTTAGTTGAGCCGGATCGCACCGCGCGTAAGCCCGAATACGGATTCCGAATCGTTTACCCCTGAACTTTAAACTATCATCATCATTAAAAATATGAAACACATAATCACACTCATTATGATGCTGCTTTGCTTGTTTACCGCAGGCCAAGCCGCAGCCCATGTAGATGTACGGTTACAACCTGTGCGTGGTGAGTTTTTGCTCGGCGAGGGTGTATCAGTCAAGCTTCGTATCACGAACCACAGTGATACTGTTTTGGTGTTGGATAATACCCCCGAACGCCAATGGTTGCATTTTACGCTGACTCGCAGCGGGTCCTCTCAACCCTTGGCTCCCAAAGCCATCCCCTCTTTCAAGAAAATCGTGGTAAACCCCGGCTCTTCTCATGAGGTGGCGGTTAATCTTCGCCCGTATTTCCATTTTAATACGGTGGGCAGCTTTAAACTAGTGGCCACGGTTCGCATGCCCGACATGCAGTCCACATACAGCTCAAACCGTGCATCGTTCACCTTGTCTAACGGTGGCCGTGTCAGGTCTTTTGCCGTACGCTCCGGCGGCCGCAACCTCAAATTGAATGTAAAAATTATGCGTGCCGGCGAAAAAGACTGCCTCTTCGGGCAAGTGGTCAATGCAGATTCCGGTGCTGTCATCGGGGCTTGTTACTTGGGGCAATACCTCAACTTTATGGAGCCTCGTGTCATGATTGACCGCAAACAAAATCTCCATGTTCTTTGCCAATCCACCCCCACGTATTTCACCTATTCGGTAATGGGTACCGATGGGACTCGCCGCAGCTACCAAGTGCTTTCACGCACCGGCGGCCCGGTAGACCTCATTACTGCCGGTAATGGCATCAAAGCTATTGGTCTTACCCCTGCCTCCAAGCCCAAGAAAGATGACCTGCCCGGTATCCGCACCACCTCCGACCGCTGATTTGTGCTGTTTGTAAAACATCTGATTTTGTAACGATATGTCATCTCCCACCATAGCCATAGTAGGGCGCCCGAATGTGGGCAAATCTGCCATCTTTAACCGCATGGTTGCCCGCCGTATTGCCATTGTGCATGACCAACCCGGTGTAACCCGCGACCGCCTTAGTGCCCCGTGCCGCATTACGGATTATGATGCGCTGGTGGTAGATACCGGCGGTATCGGCTCCACCTTGGATGACGGCTTCGCTACCCAAGTGCAGAGAGAGGCTGACATTGCCTTGGCTGCCGCAGACCTCATCATGTTTGTGTGCGACTGCCGAGACCACCTTACCCCCATTGATAAGACCATTGCCACCCGTCTGCACAAGAGCGAGGTACCCGTGTTGCTGGTGCTTAACAAGGCAGATACTGAGAAGCAAGAACTCAACCTCGGTGAGTTTGCAGAGCTGGGCTTCTCTGACTATGTGTTCACCTCTGCGGCCCATGGCCGCGGCTTTGCCACATTGGCAGATAAACTCAACCGCCAACTCAAAGCCTTGGGCGCCACCCCCATTAAGGCAGAGGCAGACCCCTCCGCCACCCCCGAGGAAGAGCCCGACCGCGAGGAGGTAACGGCAGACTCCCCCATCCGCGTGGCCATTGTGGGGCGCCCCAATGCCGGTAAATCTTCGCTGGTTAATGCCATTCTTAACGATAAGCGCACCATTGTGTCCGATGTTGCCGGCACCACGCGAGATGCCATTGATATCCCCTACACGCGCGAGGACCAGCCCTATGTGCTGATTGATACTGCCGGCATGCGCCCACGCTCCAAGCGCGATACTTCCGTAGAGGTGTTCTCTGCCATGCGCAGTGAAAAAGCCATCCGCCGCTCCGATATCTGCTTGCTTGTTATCGATATGGCCGCCGGTGTTACCCAACAAGACCGCCGCATCGGCTCTATCATTGCCAAAGAGAGCAAGCCCTGCATTATTATCGTTAATAAGTTTGACCTCTATTGCCCCGATGCTCCCCTCTCTGCCCGCAAAGAGGCCGTTAAAGACCATATCAAGGAAAATCTCTTCTTCTTGGATTACGCCCCCATCGCCATTGTGTCCGCCAAGCTTGGCGAGGGTATGCCCTCCATCTTCAAATCTATTGCACGCGTGCGCGAAGAGGCCCTTAATATGCCCGGTACCGGCGAGCTCAACCGCCTCCTCCAACGCGCCATGGAGATGAATCCCCCCGGCCAACACCGTGTGCTCAAAAAGCGCCTTAAGCTCTTCTATGCCACTACGGCCGTTAACGAGAAGTACACCACAATCCCCGTGCCCACCTATGTGCTTTTCGTGAATGATAAGCGCTTGCTTACCGATAGCTACGCCGCCTACCTGCGCAATACCATCCGCTCGCGCATTAAAGCTGCCGGCGTGCCTATTGTGCTCTCCCCTCGCTCTCGTGTGAGAAATTCAGATTAACTTGATTGTTATTATTCCAAAAACGGCCGTTTTCCCTGTGAAAATGGCCGTTTTCCCTATTATTTTCAGGAAAATTAAGGCTAATTGTTTTAAATTCTTGACATGTTAGCATGCGCTTGTTACAATATTCTCACCAAAACTTAGAGTGCGCTCTATTTTTTACGCAAAGAATAAGGGTGACAAGTGAGGAAACAAACCAAAAAACACATACAATATGAAAGTACGTAATCTACTGCTCGCAGCCATGTTCGCTGCTCCGGCCATTGCAGGTACACCTGTAACAGCTCCCGTTACAACTGTGGACCCCCTCGCCAATGAGCCCGCTCTCTCCGCAAAGCGCCTTTCCGGCAGCCTGACTTTGGGTTATGAGACTAATTACACCGGCCGCGGTTATGTGGTATCCCACTCCGTAGCTCAGGGTGACAGCGTCGTGTACGCTGCTGCCAAGTTCAACTACGACATCGGCAAGCGCAGCAGCCTGTGGTCCTTGGGTCACACCATCGCTTACCATGTGCCCACCTCCGGTCACACTCTGTACGGTGGCATCAAGCTGGGCCCGCAATATGGTTCTGACGCCGGTACTGTTGTAAAGAGCCCGAACATTGAGAACCAGTTCACCTTGATGACCGAGGCTAAGTACACCCGCCCCGAGTGGAATGTATCTTTCGGTCACAACTTTGTACACGGCGGTTTGCTGGGTGTTATGGCCAAGCACTACCGCAACCAGGGTGCTTCCGTAGTGAACGAAGTATTCATCGCCCCCGAGTGGACCCCGCAGGGTGACTGGCGTTGGCTGAGCATGGGTGTTAAGACCAGCCTTTCCTTCCAGGGTATTCAGGGTTGGTGGTTCGAGCCCTACATCACCGCCAAGTTCCCGATTATCGGCAAGCCCCAAACCGAGGGTTCTGTGCTGGGTGTTGTAACTCTGGCTATGAGCGCCACTGCCGACTACTTTGCAGACCCCTACAATGCTTGCGGTAACGGTTCACAGGCATTCTGGATCAAGCTGCAGACCCGCTGGTTCGTGAAGGAGAACGTCATCATCACTCCCTCCATCAGCTTCAACTGGCTGGGTAAGGGTGGTATCGATGCCAACCGTCGCTCTCACGCCAAGGCATTAAGCGGTGACCCCACCATGATTCCGTTCAGAAACTTCGGTGTGGTATTCGGCATCAGCGCTACCTACAAATTCTAATGAACCGGATTTTTATCTGGTAAAACGCAATAGAGCTGCTATAATGACATACAGCTCCTGAATGCGAAGGCAGGAGCCGCCCGCCGGGGCAACCGGAAGGGCGGCTCTTATGCTTAATCATCAACTTACTTACACAAAATCAAAACTATGGCCGGTCTTAACGTACACGGAAAAGAAAATATAGTATCTCCCGGGTTCTATATGCCCAACCGCATCAGCATAGAGGCGGGTAGGGCTCTGCACAAATTGCTTGACGGCAAGGTGTGCTATTTGGTAGACCCCACGTTCCCCCCCTCAGAGGATATCATGAATTTCCTCAAGTCCAAAAATGTGGAGATTGAGTACTTCGACTTCCGCCACACCACATCGCGTGCCGTGCGCGAGCAGATTCTGGCACACTTGGATGCCGGGGTGAGCGTTGTGTTCTTGCCGGGGCAGGTGGCCAAGTTCCGCGGCACCTACAGTGATGTTCCCTCTCCTTTCCTTCGCCACGTGGGTAGCTTGCACATTTCTCCCATCCCCCTGTTCTTGGGGCACTACGGCAACACTATTTTTACCGTGTATCGTGAGCGCGAAGACCCCGATTGCCATGAAGAATTCTGCATTCTTCCCAAGCTGGCAGCAGGCCCGCAAACAGGCGAGCGCCTGATGGCTGCTTGGTTAGAGAAGGGGGCAGAGCTTTTTGCTGCACAACCCTACCTCAACACTTCTCTCACCACCAACTTGGTGCGCGCCATGAAGGCCAACCCCAAGGTAGAGATTGTAGACGGCATGACCGGCAGTGCCTTGCCCAACTTCAAAGCATTGGGCGTAAGTATGGCCGTTGCCAAGATGCTGCGCAAGCGCGACGACAAGCGCATCGGCATTATCTTGCCCCCCGGTGCCGGTGGTGTGATTGCCACCCTCAGCTGCTTGCTTGCCGGTATTACTCCGGTGATGATTAACTACGCTTCATCTGCCGCTGCCTTTGAAAGTACCGTGCGCCAAGCCGGGCTCAAGACCTTCATCACGGCCCGCAAGTTCATGCAGAAGCTGCCGCAGTTCCCTTGGCCGTCTCAAGAAAAACTCATTCTGGTGGAAGACTTGCTGGGTAAAACCTCTAAGCTTACGCTTATCTCCAACGTTTTGAAAGCCAAGTTGGCACCGGCCGGCCTCATCTGCAACATGTTCAAGACAGATGCCCGCAAGGGTAATGACGAGGCGGTCATGCTCTTCACCTCCGGTTCCAGTGGTGAACCCAAGGGTGTGGTACTTACCCACCGCATGGTGTTGGCCAATGCTGCCCAGTGCGCCTGCCGTCTCGACCTGACGGATTGCCGCTTCTTGGCCAGCTTGCCCATCTTCCACAGCTTCGGTATGACGGTTACCATGATGCTGCCGCTGCTTACCGGTTGCATGGTATGCTCTTACCCCAACCCGACAGATGCCCGTACCCTCAACGAGCTTATCGTCAAGCACCAACTCAACCTCGTTTGCGCCACGCCCACCTTCGGCCGCGCTATGTTGCGCCGTGCAGAGGCAGATACCTTCAAGAGCGTGCGCTACTTCGTGCTCGGGGCAGAAAAATTGCAGCCCGATTTGGAGCAAGAGTTCATCGACAAGTGCGGCGTGTACCCGCTTGAGGGCTATGGCCTTACCGAAACTTCGCCCGTTATTGCGGCCAACATGCCCAACGCTGCTTCGGTTAAGGGCTCCAAGTTCTTCATACCCGGCACGGTGCGCCCCGGCGTGGGTGCCATGCTGCCCGGTATCGCCATCCGTATTACAGATGTGGATGACGACACGAAGGAGCTGCCCCTTACCGAGCGCGGTATGATTTGGTTTAAGGGCGCCAACGTATTCTCCGGCTACATCGGCCGCGAAGATTTGAACAAAGAAATCTTCCGCGATGGCTGGTTTAAGACCGGCGATATCGGCAGCGTAGACCTTAACGGCTTTATCACGCTGGGTGGTCGCCTCTCTCGCTTCTCCAAGATTGGTGGCGAAATGGTTCCCCACGAGGGTGTTGAGCTTGCCCTGAGCAAGGGCTTCAACCTGAGCGCTGAAGACGGCGTGCAGATTGCCATCACCGGTGTGAGCGACCCGCAGAAGGGCGAGGCCCTTGTGCTGCTCTCCTCCCTGCCGCAGCATCAGCGCTCCTCTGAGGAAAAAGAGATTCTTACCTCCATCCGCACCATGTTGGCAGATATGGCCATGCCCACCCTCTGGGCGCCCAAGTACTTGGTGCCGGTGGAAGCCATCCCCGCCTTGGCTACCGGTAAGCTCGACCTGCGCGGTTGCAAGCTCCTGGCTGAAGAAGCTCTCAATATCCGCGGCTGATAGCTTATCATCCCCTTATCAAAAACGGGCGGCGCACCTCATCTGCGTCGCCCGGTTTTTATTTGCTCTGTAATACCTTTCGGATAGATAAATTTGAGTTTGTGGGGGTGTTTGACGCGCCTGCTCGGCGAAGCGCCAATAGGCGCGAAGACGGGAGCCGTCGGCGCGCGGAATCTTGGAGCCTCGCCGCATGGCGAGGCGGCATATGGTAGCCCCCGGTTCCGGCTTCGGGCTTTCGCCCTACGCCGAGACAAGAAAGCCACGCAGTGGCGGAACCGGGGGTATAGAATAAAAGTTGACCGAACCCCGCCGAATGGCGGGGTGGCATAAAGGGTGGCTTAATGACGTAAGTCTTTTATTTTCGTGCATTGTATTACTACAAAATCAGCGTGAATATTAACGCCACGCATTATGCCACCCCTCACCGGGGTCCCAATATATTTTTCATCTTACCCCGGGTTCCGCCGCTGACGCGGCTGCACCCGGGGCTCATCATCTATCGCCCCGCTATCACGGGGCTTAGGAATTCGGCTTACTGCGTTCCTGTCTTCGCGCCTATTGGCGCTTCGCCGAGGCAGGCGTATGT
>JAZNGY010000015.1:0-4469 GCA_045576695.1 Akkermansia sp. | reverse complement strand
TCGCTACGCTCGCTGTCATTTTTGGGCAGAAAAATGGTGGATTTGCCTTGTTTTTTAGTCAATTATCCGCTAGAATTTCGGTGACCGCAATTTTGAGGCATCCACTTTTCGGTGACTGTTTTTTTTGAGGCAATACGAGGTAACACGCAGTCCGTCTGCGAATGGGGTCAGTGACGCTGAGCCGGCAGTCGAACCGGCATTAAGCTGACGCTTCACCACATTATCTGCATTGAGATCCAGATTGTATGTGTTACCATACATCAGCATCGTGTTGCTACTATCAGACTCTGCACCCGCAGCTGTAGCAAATGCCCCTGCGGAAAGTAGGATAGTTGTTAGTGTTTTTTCATCGTTATAGAATAGATAAGGTTGATTGTTCGTATAAACTTACGGAGTGCTTTTGTAGACCCACTTCGTAAATAACGGCCTTATAGTATAGGATTATTAACACAATTGCAAGTCTAAACGATAACAATATTGTTTTTTTTGCAGAAATTGGCGGCGCTAGCTATAATGGCGCCTGATTTTAAGCCGTCGTTTATGCCCCTTTTGCATGTGCAAAGTATCGAGAGTGTGTATAATCTAACAAACACACTAACATGCAAAACGATAAATACCCAAGAGAGGGGGCTTAAAGTGGTTGCCTAAGTGTCGAAAGAGTGGCACCGGTTTAATTCAACTAAAAACTTGCAGCTATGGCTTGTTTTTTGTATAATAATGAAATGAAAGGCATATCGGCAGGGCTCTGCATGGCAGCGTTGGCCCTCAACAGTTGCGTGTATGTTACCACTAACTTGGGGGGATACACAAATGACTTGGGCGTGCAAAAGGCACTTCGCGTCAGCGTCACTCAAGAGCCGGAACCGGATGCTAATGCCTATGTCTCTGCCAACCCGCAGGATTTCCAAATTTACAAACTGGGTAATGCCTACTATATGAAAATGTACATCTCCTACGCCCAGAAAAAGACCGCACTCTTCAAGATGTATACCGTTTTCGGCGAGGATAAGTTTTGCGAGTTCTGGCGCCCCACCAAGGCGCGCATTGCCTCACTCACCCCGGAGCCATACATGGTATTGATGGAGCCCTCAAGCGTATACCGCTGCCTGAGAATCAAACAGTATACTCCGCCCGAGGAAGCGCTACCCACAATTCCATACGCTGAGTTTGACTTTGCATCTGCTCAACAGTGTAAGGTCAATTTAGAAAAAGCGAAAGACGGCGGTTATTTCAGCAACAAACACTACACGCCCGCCCCCCGTCTTCCTGAGCAAAAATATGCCATACACTACGCCCTCAAGCCTGTTTCTTGGGCGCTGACGGCTGTTGATTTTGTACCGCAAGCCGTACAGGCAAGCGCCTTCGGCTTGTTCATTTGGCTGCCATCACAAATAGCGCAAACACAAGACCAACCGCAACAGCCCGCTCCCGCACCGAATCCGCGATAAATACACACACTCCGACATCACAAGACGATACGCCATCTTAGCTGCACAATCGTTGCTCAACAATACACGCTTAGCTATGACCATGCCCATTTTCCCCGGAATACTAACCACCACAGCCCTGTGCCTTGCGGTGGCGGGTGGGTGGGCGTTCCCTAGCCAAGCATACATGCTTCTGCCAAAATGAAGATACGTGATATTAGTCTTTTCGTTTTTTTGAGTCTGTTCAGTATGCTGCTCCTGAGCAGTTGCTATGTAAATCATGCGCGCGTCTATGAACATGCGATTGAATATGAAGGAATCATAGTAGAGGAGCCTACGGTGCATTACAAGCACGAGGGTAAACTCTATCGCCGTGGCACACGTGTCTCTGTGCAGTTAACCCGCAATAGTTCATGGATGAGCTTTAAGGAAAATATCGTTGGCCCCTCCGCGTGGAAACCTACCAAAATAGCAGGTTCAGAATCAGCCATCCTCTGTCGTGAACTCGTGAGGGGTAAAAACGGCATGGAATATCGCCCCGACTCTCAGTGGCAAGAGTCTTCATTCCCGATGACTTACGGGCACAAAGACCCCGTTGGAAGTAAGAGCCCGGCCGTTCTGATAACAGACTACGATTCGCGGCGTTTGACATGGCGCGGCATTTATGCATTACCGGCAGCGGCCGTATTGCTGGTGGTGGAAACGCCATACAATCTGGTGTCTTCCGTGTACTACCTTGTTAAATATATGTAAAGATAGAAGTAAGGGCATGGTGCTGTATTTTTGCTCCGCACGTGTCTTGCCGAAGTCCGGTCAGTGTGGCATCCATCTATCGCTTGCTGCCAGTCACAGCAAAGGCAGAGCCTGAGACGGAGTGCCATTTTCTCCCCCACACAAGCGATGTTTCATTTTAGGTTGCCACGCGGAGGAAAAAGGAGCTTAAACTGCTGATTCTGTGTAGCTTCTCAGTTCGAAACATCTTTACATGTCACAGAGTCGTCATCTGCTCAAAACTGCCTACTTGTCGCAGCGTAGAAAGGCGGGCGCAAGCCTGACCTCGAAGCCGGCGGGAGCTCTGTTTTCCGTGCGCTTTTCCGCACTAATAGCTTGCAGAGCCTCCCGGATTCTGGTAGCATACCCCGTATGGTGTATCAGTCTGTAAAAATGCTTGTTACGAGCCTCGTCATGCTTAGTAGTGTCGTCCTGCTCAGCGGTTGTTGGCATCCTACCGTAGCAACGGTACAGCCGCCTACGGTGCCGGGGTATTCCCACCTACTGGCTATTCCCATGCAAGATGATGACGGAGCCGTGAACGATTGGGCAACTACCCTGTATGTGCCGATTCATGTGGATCCTACAAAAAAAGGACAAGCCGCTTTCTGCTTCGGGGAGCCCGTATGTATGCCTCATATTCCTTCTCGCCTGAGTTTTGTGCCGAAGTGGGTATGGGGAAAAATCAAAAACGGACGCTTTGAGGGGGAAATGATTATGTCTATCACCAATGTCCACGATAATCCCTTTTGGGGGCATGCCATCTTGAAATTGTCGGGGGATATTCCTTCTCCCGGCTCGTCATCACCCGCCCCCGTTCAATACACCATCTTAGATAATTTCGATATAAGCATCCACCCCAAAAATGCGTGGTATTCTCCACCGTGGTATCAATTCAATATACGTTTGAATCTTCTGCCTCAAACGTCCATAAACGCAGAGCAGTGAGCGTCTATTGATCAGATTGATCAGAAAATCTGCACTTTCTGCAATTTTTTGTTGCGGATTCGGTGGTGCAATATGTTAACATAAATGCGAGGAGATAAATGTCTATGTCAGCAGAACAGACAGTCCATGATAAATCAGTACAGCCGAATGGCTGTCTTAGCTTTTTGAAACAGGCTGTGGTACTAGTTCTTGCCCTTGCTGCAATGGCGGGCATTTTCATTGCCGGTACGATGTATTCGGATGTTGCTCAATCCCTGAGCAGCGAACCCGTGTATGAAGCGATACCGGAGCAGGTGAATCCCGCGCTGGAGGGCAAGCTGGTCAAGATGCGCGTTACCGAACTGGTTGCGGAGGGAGGCCCGCTTACGGATGAAACATTCGGACTGCGTAAGGAGAACACTATCGCTCTGCATCGATATTATCTACCACTTCGTAAAGGACGCATAAACGTAAGCTACCGAGAATTGCATGGTATTCGAGAATCATGGGTACTCGCACCACGGGTGAAAGCTGGAGCCTACACGCTTCGCGCCCGGGAAATTTTCTGGGAAGACCTAGGCGGGGAATACCTCAATCCCGATGAAATGACCCTCCCTGCTGCATGGGAGGGGCGCGTGGTATCCCGAACGGCGCATGGCATTACCCTACGCACAGATGATACCTCCAACCTTGCCGCCCCAAACGCAGATTTCCATTATATGCGGATTCCGTCACCTTGGCGTGGGGTGCGCCACATGGTAGGCCGTCAGCAAGGCAACGTGCTGGACCTCACAGGTGAGGGCTGCGGACTTATTCGCGGGGAGGAGCAGTATCAGCAATGGTCTCGGATGCGCCCTGCCGTGGGGCTGCTGCTGATGCCGGTCTGGGAATATTGCTTCTACATTCTTTGTTTACAGGGGGCGATAACACTGTGCCTGCTTCCGGGCGTGCTGTTGATGCAGAAACGGGGATGGGTGCGGGCAACCTACGTTTCCATACTTTTGGGCGTCCTGCTCACTGCATTGGTGGCTAGTGCGTTTGGGCTTCTCCCCTATTCGGAGTATAACTGGATGACTTGGATATATACATTGGTTCCCGGTCTGATTGCCTTCGTTCTGCTCGGGCTCGTGTGCCGGAAAAAACGCTGAAATTTGCATTGGAATACCTCTTCAAAATGACCATGCCCACCATCCCCAGAATCCTTGCCACCACAGCCCTGTGCCTTGCGGCGCTGGGGTTTTCTGTGTTTGGCTGGGCTATTTTTCAGCTTAGCGCGGCTCGGGTTCATACTCTTGGCTTAGATGGGAAAATATGCCCGTGTGAATTAGCTGATATTCGTCAGGG
>JAZNGY010000014.1:0-4532 GCA_045576695.1 Akkermansia sp. | reverse complement strand
CACCACCCGCAATACAGATGGCTCCACCGCCTCCGTCAGTGGTACAGCGCAACGAGCTCTGGTGTATGTATACGACCTCAACGGTAATTCTCTCCGCACCACCACCAAGCTGGAAGATGGCACGACCATCGCCCAGAGCATTGTCAACGGCTTCGGACAGACCACCGTGCAAGCTCAGGCAAGCACCACGGGCTTTATCTACTCCCGCAGCGAGTTTAACGCTAAGGGGGAACTGGTGAAGCAGTATCTGGATACCGGGTGGAATACCGCCAAGACCGCGGCAACGCTCTACGAGTACGACTGCTTCGGCAACGTGAGCAAGCAGACACTTGCCCTGGTCGATTCTCCCACCAAGGATAACTCCCCGGTGGTAGAAATGACCTACAGTGTAGAATCCGCAGAAGATGGCGTGTTCAGCGTCAACACGCAAACCCGCTACAATGCAGCAGGCGAGCCGCTGAATGCTGTGCAAAAGCAGCTGATTTCTCAGCTTTCCGACACGCTGGCAAGCAAGATCATCAGCACGGATGAACGAGGCAACAGCTCGACCGAATGGAGTGAATTCACCGCTCCCGCCAAGGTGACGAGCTACAGCTCCATCCCCACCTCTGAGATTGTGGCAGAGAGCGTCTCCGTAGATAGTTTCACCACCACTCAGAAGGACTATGCCGGCATCACAACCTCCGCCTCCCGCAGCTACACCGCCACGGGTGTCACGATGGTGAATGTCGATGGCCGAGACAATGCCACCACCGTGCACACTGACCTCGCAGGTCGCACTATTTCTGTGACGGATGCCACCGGGACAGAGACAACGACGACCTACGACGCCGCACACGACCTCCCCGCGGTTGTAACGGATGCAGAAGGTAATACCGCCTGCTACAAGTACGACCACCGTGGTAGAAAGGTTTCCGAGTGGGGTACAGCCCTGCAACCCGCTTGCTTTGGCTTTGATGACATGGATAATATGACCGCCCTGCGCACCTTCCGCGCGGGGACGGAAACCATCAGCACCGATCCGAGCGAGCGAACGGATGGCGATGTAACAACTTGGACATTCCACCCCGCCACCGGGCTGGAGCTGAGCAAGACCTACGCCGACGGCACTGCCGTAGTGAATACCTACGATGCTTACAACCGACTCGCTACCGAGACGGATGCCCGTGGAAATGTGAAGACTCATTCCTACGAGCACGCTCGCGGTCTACACCTCGGCACCACATATACCGTGGTAGATGGTACGGCTGATACTGGTGCCCGCAGCTTCACCTACAACCACCTCAGCCAATTGACTCAGCTGATGGATGATAGCGGAGTGCGTTCCTTCACCTACAACACCTACGGTGAGCAGGAATGCGATTCCCTTGCAGTGGATGGCGATACCCACCTTATTACGGAGACGCGCGACAGCTTCGGTCGCTCCACCGGCTACGCCTACGTCAAGAACGGCACTGTGCAGCAGACTGTCACCACCAGCTATGGCAGTGATGGTCGCATCAGCTCCGCGGGCTTCACCCACGGCGGCGAGCAGAAGCTCTTCGGCTACACTTACCTCGCAGGCAGCAATCTGCTACAGGTGCTCACCAAGCCGAACGGCATGACGCTCACGCAGAGCTATGAGGCACAGCGAGACCTGCTTACCGGCATGGCGTATCACCGTGGTACGACTTTGGTGGCGCAGCGTGAATACACCTACGATGTTCTCGGTCGACCTGCCACACGCACGACCTCTCGTCAAGGTAACGTGGTGAACGATAGCTTCATCCACAACTCCCGTTCGGAGCTCGCCAGTGCTCAGGTGAATGGTGAAACCTACGGCTACGACTACGACAACGTGGGCAATCGTCGTATGTCCATGGAGGCAGGAGATTACGCATTCTACGAGGCTAACGAGCTGAATCAGTACACAGACATCACCGGCTCGGAGGACGAAGCAGACTTCAGCTTTACGCCCGTCTTCGACGACGATGGTAATCAAACCTCGATAAAGACGGAAACAGGCATTTGGACAGCTGTCTACAACGCAGAAAACCGCCCCGTCAGCTTCATAAATAGTGAGAGCAACACGGTCGTGGAATGCGCCTACGACAGCATGGGCCGCCGTGTGTTCAAAAAAGTCATTAGTGGCAATGGCTCTGTCATCTCTCACCAACGGTTCATTTACCGTGGCTATTTGCAGATTGCTTGTGTAGACCTCACTCGTACCAATCATCCCGCCCTGTGGCTCATTATGTGGGACCCCACTCAGGCTGTCGCTACCCGTCCAATCGCCATTCAAAAAGACGGTACATGGTACACCTTCGGCTGGGATTTAACGAAGAATATCTGCGAAGTCTATGGCCAGCATGGCTATATCCGCACGAACTACTTATACACTCCTTATGGTGAGGTGTCTATTACCGGTGACGTGGATCAGCCGTTTCAGTGGTCCTCTGAATATTTTGATAGAGAAACATCTTTGATTTATTATAACTACAGATATTATAATGCAAAACACGGGAGATGGTTACAATTTGATCCAGTAGAATTTTCAGAATTCTATAAGGTAAATAGTAATAATCCTATTCAAATAACCGATTATTTAGGATTATGGGCAAAAGACCCAAAAAATGAAAATATCAGAATAGCACGCAAAGGCGACACGTTAATGGAATTAGCACGTTCCATAAGTGGAAACATATCGGATTTGGCGTGCTTATGGCCAATCGAAGATACGGCAGACCACGGTTACCCGAATCGCATAAAAGCCTGTGATAGATATGACGTAAGTAATTTAACAGAAACAGAGGGTAAACAAGTAGAATATTATTTAGAGCGTGGAAGAAACGGAAGACCTTCGCTAAATGCGTATAGTGAGATATTCCCAAACTCAACTTTTATGGAAGCTAGTAAAGTACCTCAAAAAATTAAGGAAATTTCCAACGAAGGAGGAACACCCATAGGACATTTTGTATCCGCTGGGCATGGTGGCGTATCAGGAAGTCCCAACCCTGATAAAAAAGAGAAAAGGCAGTCATATTCAGTAACGCAAATATTAAATCTTGCAGTAAAACGACAAACCTTTGAATATGCGAAAAAGAGAAAAGGGCCTATACGATGTTGGTTTACACGTTCAGCAAAAGTTCGGTTTTCCGGATGTTCTTCTTCGGCAACAGCGCGAGAATTCGCAAAAAAAGTATTACGTAAAGGGGCAACAGCGTTAGGGACAAATCAAAAGATTGCCAATTTTTACAAAGATGGAACAGCATGGATTAGAATTAAAGGAATATCAAACGAAAAAAAGCAATGGGTGAGTGGCGTAGATCTCCCATATTTTTCAAATGCTGCAAGCAGAGTTATATGGGAAACCCATAACGGTGAATTATAAATCAATATTCTCCTCACGCTACTAATTGAGAGAGGGGCGAAAGCCCCCTCTCAAACCACCGAAGTACGACCGACGCAATATGCGTCGGTCGTACTTCGCATCGGGCGCAAAAATAACTTGACAAATACTTAGTTAGAGGGTAGAATGCAGTGCATATGAAGGCTGTTTTATTATTATTTTCTCTTTGTTTATTATCTGGCATGACATGTTACCCTGAAACTGTGCAGGATGTTGGGCTTAATGAAACTTCAGAAGAAAAAAACACAGAGCTGAATGTTAAATGGAAAAACGTATCTGTTTGTGTCACTATCCATCAAAAAAGCAAAGTTGTCATTCAAAGCCTCGCATTAGATGATGGTAGACGTAATAAGGTAGAAATACGAGTAGTTCCTTCTTGGACAATAAATAACATCAACGTTTTATTTGAAAAAGATTATTTAGCAATCGAATTCAGTGATGCCGTTTGGGCATATATAGACGAGGATGGACAAATTATAGAGCCGGAACCAGAAGTTCTGTTAGATTGAATATATCAGGCATCTATACAAAAGACTCTGTTTGCGGTAGCTGTACTAAATCGTCTTCTAATCTAATCGCCAAAACAAAAAGCTAAATTTTGTCTTTCGTTTGCAACCTTATTTTCATAACGCACTTTTTATAAACATTTTACAACGAAAGAAAACTTTCGACTCCCATTGACGACCCTTAAAGCATCAGCCCCCGTACCTGTCAAGGAGCGGGGCTTTTGCTTTATTAGCGTGGCGGGATTCGAACACACGACACCCGGAGGGTGGAGTGGGGGGCGAATGCCGGTGGCATGAGCCGACCCTTCGCCGCGGATTTGGTTATCGCAACTTTCAAAACTACCGGTTAAGAGTATTAATCGAATGTGGGCGAATTTTAGTATAAAAAATCAAATTCCACAATGTTAGGACTTGACCCGTAAAAACGGGGTAAAAAGAGCCTGATTTTCGGCTGATTTAGGGTAAAATCAACGTGCTTATCGTGTTTGCAACTGAATGATATTGCGGCGGTTGCGTATAAAAAGTTTTGCGCGGTTTCCTCATTGCTGAAGAAACCGCGCAGGGTGGATGATGGGATTCTACCCGCCCCCTGCGGCCCTTTGGGCTTCCCGGGCAGAGGTGTCTGCCCGGCGCAGGGG
>JAZNGY010000013.1:0-53036 GCA_045576695.1 Akkermansia sp. | reverse complement strand
CAAGTACTTCAAAAACACAACACAGGGCATGGTAGGAGTTTTCTCCTCCATGCTCAATCTTTTTGTGCGTTTTATTATTACTTTTCTCCGTCTTTTTCTCTTTCTCCATCTGGTCATTCCACAATGTTAGACGAAGAGCCGTTTTTACCCCCTCGGGACTCCCCGGGACTCGTGTGGGTTCTCCCCCCATGAAGCCCCTCGCTGGGGGTTAAACCTCTCTCCCCTCTTAATAATCAATCTTTTGCATTTTCGGCTCAGGCGCTTTTCATAACCACAAGAGCGTGTTCTTCACATTCAAGCCCGCTGATATTATCGAAGCCCTGGGGCTGAAGAATCCGATATTCTCGGCTACTACGAATTACGGCCACTTCGGCAAAGCCGACCAGCCTTGGGAAAAGTCGGACCGGAAGAAGCTCGCTAAGTTGAAATCATAATCGAAGAAGTGCAGCTTGGTCAGAACTTAGTCGGAGCTTGGTCAGTCTGCCCCCTCGCTTAAACAGAACGCAAGAAATCGTGCAGCATTTCTTGCGTTTTGTTTTTGGTGAAGGATGAGTTTTCTTACCGCCACCCCTTTCCCGGCTTCCACGTGTGGTACTGAACATCGAGCATAACAGGTTCTAACCAAGTCATAATTTCGTCCAGAACATCTGCGAATATGCGAGATGGTATTTCCACAGCCTCTTTCTTTTGGAAAGTGGCAGCTTTTAGTTTGCGGATATAAGCAGCCCATTCTGATTGTTGAGCTTTCCGGTAGTTTTCTGTTTTCAGAATGACATATTCCCTCATATCTGTTTCGCGGCGTTCAAAGGTTCGAGTAATAGCGTTATGCAGGGTGGCATATGTAAATGAATAACGGCGGGAAAGAAACCAGAGGTCATAAAAATCCTTCATGCGCGAGTTCATTTGTTTAAGCTGAACCATCGCTTGCCATTTCTCAGCAACAACGGATTCTAAAGAATAGCATTGCAGACGGGCTCCGGGGATGCCGTTGAGGGTTGCCGGATAATCCAGAATAAGCGCTGCCGGATATATTTCATCGCTGAATCCGATATCGACTTTCATATCGCAGTGTACGCCCGCAACATCTGCAGTAAAGGAAATTCGCAGCCCAACATACAGCGCATCCTTGGTTATTTCTGTCACTTCCAACTTGTCAGAAAAGCTCACGCCATCAGCTACTCCGGGCTTAGTATGAATGATAGAGGATATTGCTTTTTGTATACTCTCAGGGGAATTGGAAATACGCCCAAGTAGGTCTATATCCATCGTAGTGCGGGCTGTTCCTGCGCCTACCCCCATGAGTAACATACCGCCTTTCAAATAGAACCTGTCTGCAACGGGAGAAAGAGAAAGACGGTACAGAAAGCGTTCCATGGCATAGTGCTGCAACAATTTAGGCAAGGCAATATGGAGTTCTTTCGCTCGTTGCTGTAATGCGGCTTTTATATTCATGAGAAATAGGATTTCAGATAGGGAAGGATGCCGTTGAGAACGCGCAGGCGTTCTGCTTCGTGATGAATGATGGAGGGATTGAGCTGTCCTAGTCCCATCCGTGCAGCTTCAAGAAAAATCGACAGTCCAATTTTATTTCGGAATTTGAAGCAATCGACAAGTGTACGTTCAGGTGTTGTGACTCGGAAATTCCCGAACTCTCCCTGACCGATAATAGAGCAATCCTTGAGCAGCTCGGCCTTTGTATACCACACTTGAACAGGGATGTCATGTAGGAAGGGCATACGTATTCCTCGCGGAATTGCAACCGACAGAACATCCGGAATCTGTGTGGTAAGCCCGTGGTAGGACAAAGCGGAAATCAGATTCATGATGACGGACGGTTGCCGGGCATAAAGCAGACCCATTATATGTGCATCTGTGAGCATGATATCTGAATCTACCATGACCCCGGGAAGGACTCGTTGCAGTTTCCCTGCCGACAGGCGTCTGTAGATTCTTGTTCGCTGCGTGCTATTGCTCTCATTAATGAGCAATGGCTGAGATAAAGCCTCCTTCATGAAAATATATGTATACAAAAGTGGGTATATTGTCAACAAAAATTTTCATTTCATGTTTAAAAAGACATGAACCAAGCATTAAAATGCAATTTGTCTGAGTTGTAGCCCGAACGGAGCGGTAAACTACCAATTGCGTCGTTGGTTTTTCTGCAATCCAATGTGCTCACAGCTCTGAGTATATGTTCTTCCACAACTTAGGCATTTATAGCGTTTTACCTTAATTTTCTGTCGCGTCCTTGCACCATCTTTCCCCATTGCACTTACCTTGCGATGATAATAGCCATGCGCATAGACTTCTTCTCCTCCACAATGAGGACAAGTTTACTTTTTTACTTCTTTACACTCGGAATACTCAAATTTGCCTTGGCTATCCTCGCCTGTCCCAGTATCATAAGTCCTTCAAAAACACAACACCGGGCATGGTAGGAGATTTCTCCTCCATGCTCAATCTTTTTGTGCGTTTTATGATTACTTTTCTCCGTCTTTTTCTCTTCCGCCATCCGGTCATTCCACAATATCAGACGAAGAAGCAAGTTTTTAAGCAAAGTTGCAGCAATAGCTGAAATGGATTCTTTCTTATTCATCCGTATAAAAAGGCCCCGATGACTTTGCGGAGGTAGACGGGAAGCCCCATCGCCCAAAAAGGCCGCACAAGCCACCGGGGGAGTATAAGTCTATAAAAGGGGATGGTAAATCAATTATTAAACTGATGTTTAAGTGCCTCGGAGCCAAAGAAATCCGCTTCTATAAGGCGCAGGCTCTGCTCTTTGAGGGAGGTTGGGGCCACGCCGGCTTTTTCTACAGCGGCGGCGAGCTCTTGCGGGGAAACATAAGCCAGAATAGTGTTAAGAGCATCCATACGCAACTCTAATGCTTTGAGCGGTTCCACCGCGGCATCTGCGGTAGCTTTATCCACAACGGAGCTATATATATGCACCAGTTGGGCAAGGGACTCAGCATATTCGCGAGCACATTCGGCTTTTTGCTCGGGGGTATATTGGTGTAGCTCTTGAGGGTGCGGCTCGTTAACATAGCCGGGTTGCACCGGCATGGGGGCATATTCCTCCGGCTGCATGGGGAGGGGCTGAGGTTCAGGGGCTGTTTGCTGAGATAAAAGCAACTGCGTTGCATCAAACCACATCTGCACACGATATGCCTTGCCGTCTCTCGGCACCAGAAGCATGAAAAGCCCATAGGCACGTCCATCCTCAGTTTTTTCGAGTTTTCGATCTTCTATCTCAGCCCCGGGTATTGCCCCGATAATGGCATCTATGGCAGACAGCTTGGAGGGGTCCGTGCTCAGCACCCATGCAGTTTCTACCGAAAGTCCGGGGCCACCGGCCAAGCAAACATCCCCTACGGCGGGGTTCTGCATTAACTCTGCGCTTAATGTGTCAATAAGCTCAGCAGAGGCGTTCTCTTTGGGCATAGCGGCAGAGGGCTCACGTCCCAAGGCTACTGCCAAAGCGGTGGAACCATAAAAATTGTTTGTAACAAGGCGAGTATAAATACCGTCCAGATACTCGGGTGTCAAACCGGCGGCATCCAACAACGGGGCAATGGTTTCTTCCGGCACATACTGTACGGCAATAGTGCGATCCTGCAAATAAGCCATGCGTTGGGCTACATCATCTGCAGCGGCATCTGCCGTGGCTTTATCCGTAATAGAATCCAGTAGCATGTATGCATCACGAAGCGCTTCCACAAAGCTTTCCACGGTGCTATCCGTGGTCAGCTGTTGACTCTCTCCGGGGGCGGTGGCATCTGCTCCCACACAAAGAGGAGCAGCCAGCAACGATGTAGCTATAATGTATTTCATCTCACGTAGGTATAATAAAAATTAAAAATAAAGGTTGTCATAAAAGAGCATTGTGATTACGTTACCATTTATTTGCCGTACAATAAATAAGCTAAAGCTCGTACTTACACAAACACGTTACGCAACCACAAAGACAGTTTGACAGGATTTTGAATATTTGCAAGTCTTTTTCTCAAGATTTTTGAATTTGAGAGTGGAAAAATTAAAGGCGACAAGATGAGAGCACAAAAAAGGGGCACTTCTGAACAAGAGCGGGTATCATTAATTCGCCAAAACCCAAAATTCATTCTCTATAAGAAAAGCACCCGGACCAAGACTACTACATCTACCGCAAAACACAAGCACTTTACTGCTGCTGACCTATCTGCAAGTGGTAATATCACTACTCCATACTTTATCTACCTCAATCGTTTGCAACGATTTGAGCAGATATGGACGCACCGCCTCTTTACTTTTTGCCGCTGAACTCGTTTTGGGATGACGATAGATAGTTTTTATCCTCATCTTTCTGCGTATGCGTGTGATTTTTTTGCTCCTATCTTGATTCCATAGTGTCGTTCTACCATATCAGGAAGTTTCCTTACTCCCAGACATGGATCTTTGATATAGAGTTCATTCAATGCTTTTTCCATAGGCCTTTCATCGGCTTTAGCGCGCGGCTTGTAGTATGTGCCGCTACGATGTAACCCCAGCAGCTCGCATTGTCTTTTGCGCGACATCTTGCTCTTCTCTTTATCTAGGAGCCGGCGTCTCAGGCCTAAAGACCCGGCTCCTTGGATTTTTTTGTGAGCCACGCCGGTTCCATTTCTCGTTTACATAACAGGCTCTTGAGTAGTTTGTTTTGTTCTTCTAATGCCTTTTCTCGGCTTTTGGTTCGCCTGAAGATTTGTGACACCCCCTCCAATGCTTGTTTTTTCCATTGGCGCACCAGCTCGGGATTAATGTTGTTCTCGGACGCTATTTGCTGGAGCGACTTTTCCCCTTTCAGGGCTTCGAGCGATACTTTCTCTTTAAGGGCTGCACTGTAGCTGCCTCTCTTGTGGATTTTGGTCATATTGATGAGCGTGTTGTGTTTGGTGGTTATTCTACACTCTCCGGACTTTTGCGCAAGCTTAGCAGAATTAGCTCAGTGTCTTAAATTTGGGCGGCAGCATAGTAGGAGTTTTCTCCTCCATGCTCAATCTTTTTGTGCGTTTTATGATTACTTTTCTCCGTCTTTTTCTCTTCCGCCATCCGGTCATTCCACAATATTAGACGAATAATCAAGAATCTTCAACTTTCATAAAGTGCATTTTTTTCACTTTATTGTTCTTTTTTGCGCATAACAATAAAAAAAGACTTGATTAATATCTATTCTTATGTTATTTTTTACGCATGACATCCACGAGCAAAAAAATAGCCTTATGCGAACTGGCATCAGTGCGCAGCGGTTTGGTGTTGTCTAGAAAAAAATCGAAGGGAGAGAATGGAGAAATGTACGCATTGCTAACTCTTCGAGCCGTGAAGGAGGATGGCGTGTTGGATATGTCGGAGCTTGATATGTACATTTCTATCGGGGTACTGTCGAATACATATCTTACCAACATAGGAGACGTGGTTGTGCGACTCACATGGCCTTATTCAGCAATAATAATAGATGAGCAAAGTGCGGGCCTGCTTGTTTCATCTCATTTTGTCATTATCCACCCGAATAATGACAGACTGGATTCAGGTTATTTGCATTGGATGCTTAATCGACAGAGCACACGCCGTCGAATATACGAAAACACTTCAGCAAACATGTTGAATGCTGTCAGACCTCAGTTTTTTTCAGAGTTAAAAATTTCACTTCCTCCTATGGTTGAACAAAGAAAGATTGCAAAGTTGCAGACTTTGCACCATCGTGAGCAGTTTTTGATGAAGATGCTCATGAAAGAGCGTTCTCAACTGGCTCAACTTCTTACAGAAAATATTTACAATACAACGAAATAATCATGACAACAAAAAATGATATAGAGCAAGTGCTCTGGAAAGCCTGCGACAGCTTCCGCGGCAAGATAGATAGCTCCCGATATAAGGATTACATTCTCTCAATGCTTTTTGTGAAGTACCTTAGTGATGTAACGGCTGAGAAACGGGAGATGTATACAGTACGATATAACGGCAATGAGGAGCGAATCAAACGCGCTATGAGTCGTGAAAGCTTCGTTATGGACGATGAATCCACCTTCGATTACCTCTACGATAATCGTCACGATCCGGAGATTGGGCAGAAAATCAACGTGGCTCTGGCAAGAATTGAAGACCAAAACAGTGGAAAACTCCGCAACGTATTCCGCGCCATTGACTTTAATTCTCAGGTGGATTTTGGTGACACAAAGACAAAGAATACAGTGCTTCGTAATTTGCTGGAGGATTTCAGCAAGCTGAATCTTCGTCCTTCGATATTGGATAACGCTGATATTATCGGCGATGCATATGAATACATGATTGCAAACTTCGCCTCAGACGCCGGAAAGAAAGGGGGTGAGTTCTTCACTCCCAAGGAGGTATCTGAGCTGGTCGCCACGCTTGTCTCGCCTCGCGAAAATGACCGCATTTACGATCCGACTTGCGGTAGCGGCGGCCTTCTGCTCAAAGCATATAAAAAGGTGCCCGGAGGGAAAGCTGCCGTATATGGGCAGGAATTAAATGCCCAGACCTGGGCGCTCTGCACCATGAACATGTTTTTGCACGGTGTGAAAGATGCCAGCATATGGCAGGGAGATACGATTGCGAATCCTCAAAATATCAAGGATGATAATCTCATGAGCTTTCAGGTGGTCGTGGCCAATCCTCCCTTCTCTCTTGATAAATGGGACAGCGCTTTCCTCACCGGCGATGTTGTGGATGAAAAGGGCAAGCCTGTCAAAAAAATGATTCCCTCTCTGGATGTGTGGAATCGATTCTCTTATGGTGTACCTCCTTCATCCAAGGGTGATTATGCCTTTGTATTGCACATGCTCAAATGTCTGGATGCAGATTCCGGGCGCATGGCTGTGGTGTTGCCACATGGTGTACTGTTCCGCGGTGCCGGCGAGGGCAAAATTCGCAAGGCTCTCGTGGAGCATGACTGGTTGGATGCCGTGATTGGGCTGCCTGCCAATTTATTCTATGGCACAGGTATTCCTGCCTGTATTCTCGTGTTCCGAAAGGCTCGTCCCACTACTGACATTCTGTTTATCGATGCCTCAGGCGATGACTGCTTCGAGAAGGGCAAAAATCAGAACCGTTTACGGGATACAGATATTGCCCGAATCGTGGATACCTACACCGCGCGCAGGACAATCGATAAGTTCAGTTACCTTGCCACCAAAAAGGAGGTTCAGGAGAATGATTACAACCTCAATATCCCCCGCTATGTCGACACCTTCGAGGAAGAAGAGGAAATTGACATTGCTGAAGTGAAGCGTAATATCGCCAAACTGGAAGCCGAATTGGCCATTGTACAGGCTCAGATGAACAAATACCTTGAGGAACTGGGATTATGAGTGCAAATGATATGCCTATTTTGATGTATCAAACCGAAGATGGTCAAACTCGACTGGATGTCCACCTCAATGGTGACACCGTGTGGCTCACCATTGCCCAAATGTCCGAGCTTTTTCAAAAAGACCGCACCGGCATTAATCGTCACATCAATAACATCTTTGAAGAAGGCGAGCTCTCCTCCGCAGGCAATATGCAAACCCTGCAGGCTGATACAGCAGGCAGACCACTGCAGCTCTACAGTCTGGACGTGGTAATTGCGGTCGGTTATCGTGTGAAGTCATTGCGTGGTACTCAGTTTCGCGTGTGGGCCAACCGCGTGTTGAAAGAATACCTGCAGAAAGGCTTTGCCATGAATGACCACCTGCTGAAATCTGCCGGTGGCGGCAACTATTTCCGCGAGCTTCTGGAGCGCATTCGTGATATCCGCTCCTCCGAAAAAGTATTCTGGCGCCAAGTTCTGGATATTTATGCCACCAGCATGGACTATTCCGCAAATGCGGAGGAAACCCGACTTTTCTTTAAGGTGGTACAGAATAAGATGATATATGCAGCCACCGGGCAAACCGCAGCAGAACTCGTGGCCGGTCGTGCTGATGCCGCGCTTCCCCTCATGGGGATGACTTCATTCAAGGGAGCTCGCCCCACGCTGCAGGAGGCACAGACCGCAAAAAATTATCTTCAGGAAAAAGAGCTTTCAACACTCAACTACCTCGTCTCCGCCTTCTTGGATCTTGCCGAACTCCAGGCGTTGCGTGGTGTTCCCATGTACATGAAGGATTGGATTGCTCATGTGGATGACTTTCTGCGCATGTCCCGCAGTGATGTGCTCGACAACGCCGGTCGCATCTCACGCGAACTGGCAGATCGCTGCGCCGCCGAGGAATTCTCCAAATATAAACAACGACTCACTTCTGAACTGTCTCCCGTTGAATTCGCCTTCGTGGAATCCCTTCGCTCCGCTGAAAAAAAGATTAAGAAATTGCCGAGAAATTAAAGATTATGGATAAAGACGAAAGATTACCTGTTGTTGCAATTTGTTACGACTTTGATAAAACTCTGTCACCTGATGACATGCAGGCGCAAGGGTATATACAGAGCGTTAATATGAATGTTGAAGAGTTTTGGCAAAAATCAAATTCCTTAGCTCGTGATAATGGAATGGATACTAATCTTGCTTACATGTATACAATGATGCAAGAAGCTCGTGGAAACTTAATACTTAACAAAAGAGCCTTGGCTGAATATGGTGCTAAAGTGGCACTTTTTCCTGGTGTTAAGGAATGGTTTAAGAGAATAAGTGATTATGGACGTGAAGTAGGCGTAGTGGTAGAGCATTATATTATTTCTTCTGGTTTGAAGGAGATGATTGAGGGTACGGATATGGCAAAAAATGGATTCTTCAAGCAAATATATGCCAGCTCATTTTATTATGATGAAAAAGGAGTAGCAGTTTGGCCAGCCCAAGCTGTTAACTACACCAATAAAACACAGTTTTTGTTTCGAATACAAAAAGGGGTCTACGATGTTAATGATGGTAGGGTAAATGATTACTTTGCACCGGATGAAATTCGGATTCCTTTTGAGCACATGATATATGTCGGTGACAGTGATACAGATGTTCCCTGCATGAAGCTCGTGAAAGAAAAAGGTGGGTACTCTATAGGCGTATATAATTCATCTTCATCTGTTCTTAAAGATAAGGTATATAAGATGATTAAAGACGATAGAATAGATTATTTTGCCGATGCTGATTATCGCGAAGGTCAGGAACTGGATACTCTAGTAAAAAATATCATAAACAGTATATCGACATCAAATAAGTTGAGGGTTAAACATTTTAAAGATGTTAATGAAACAAGACAGTACACTAGCCAGACGATAACAAAACAGGTTGCTAATGTGAGTGAACCGAATCAGTCTGAAACAGGTTATAATGACTACGCAAGATTCAATATGGAAGCCTTTGCAGAAGCCGTCCGACAAACTACCATGATTGCAAATAAAATGGCACAGCCCATCTGGTTACAAGAGTATAATCGACGGTTGGAGGCACTTGCGGCATTTTTTAACCCAAATCGTAACATGTGATAAAATGGAAGTTTTAACACCTCAAGACTGGGAACAAAAGCGGCTGCGGGATGTGTGCAAGATGTATTCTGGCTCAACACCATCTCGAAATGATGCTAGGAACTTTTCTGGTAAAAATATATGGGTAAGTAGTGGGGAACTTAAAGAAAAATACATATACTCAAGTAAAGAATTTCTTTCTGATAAGGCGATTGCAGATACAGCCTTATCGGTTATGCCGCCCGGTGCAGTTATAATAGCAATTTATGGTTTGGAGGCTTCAGGAATCCGCGGAACAGCTTCTATAGCAGCCGTTCCTTGTACAATTAGTCAAGCTTGCATGGGATTCTATGATTTCGATAGTTCTGTTTACAATGAGTATTTCTATTATTGGTATATTTTTAATGGCCAGAATATAGGGAGAAAGTACGCACAGGGAACTAAGCAGCAAAATTTGAGTTCGGAAATTTTATCATCGTTTCCTATATGCTTACCTCCTATGGCCGAGCAGCGCAAAATTGCCGAGATCCTTTCTGCTCAGGATAGGATAATTGAACTCAAAACGAAGTTATTGGAAGAGAAGAAACGCTTGAAGAAGTATTTGTGTCAGGTATTAATCAGTGGAGAGAGTCAATCTGAAGGAAAGAAAATTTTATTTAAAGAATTATTTGAGTTTCTGAATAACAATTCTTGTTCAAGAGCTCAAATGAAAGAAAAAGGAACGATTTATAATGTTCATTATGGTGATATTTTAACAAAATATGGTGAACTCCTAGACGCGAAAAAGGACGAAGTTCCATGTATATGTGTCAACATCAATTTAAGCAAATATGATAGGTTGCAGAATGGCGATATTGTTTTTGCCGACACTGCAGAAGATTTGCTGGTAGGTAAGTCAACGGAGCTGAAAAACGTAGGCAATAAGCATATTATTGCAGGATTGCATACAATCGCGGCACGACCAATTAAAGATTGTTTTATTCCGGGATGGCTTGGCTATTACACTAATTCTCCGTCATATCGTCGCCAAGTGTATACGTGTGCTCAAGGTAGCAAGGTTATTTCGATATTAAGAAAGGATATTATTGATACAATCGTTGATGTGCCGGATAAAACTATTCAAAAGAAGGTAGTAACAGTACTGGACATTATTTCAGACGAAATTAAAAAGATAAGGATAGTTATAGAACAAGAAAAACTCAAGAAGAAAGCCTTGATGCAGCAACTGCTGACGGGTAAGGTACGGGTAACGGTGTAAGGAGGGCAAGGAATGAAAGCAGATTTATATTTAGAAAAGAATGCCACTAAGCGCACGGCCCTGGAGGTGTTGCAGGGGCTTGGATATGAATATCTGAGTCCGGAGGATTGCCGTAAACAACGGGGAAGCGGCTATCATGTCCTACTGCGTGATGTGCTGCGAGGGCAGTTGCGTAAGCTGAACCGCTATAAGTATGGCGGAGTGGAAAATGAATTTTCCGCAAGCAATATCGAGCGAGCCATGGATGAGCTGGATGCTCCCATTGTGACGGGGTTGGTTCGCGCCAGCGAGCAGGTATATGATATGCTGATGCTGGGCAGCAGTTATCCAGAGCATGTGGGTGAGGGGCATGTGCAGAACTTTAATTTGAAATTCATAGACTGGGAATGCCCGCAGAACAATCTCTTTCATGTGACGGAGGAATTTGCTGTAGAGAGCGTGGATAAGCAGCACAATGCGCAGCCTGATCTGGTATTGTTCATTAACGGTATTCCCTTTGCGGTGATAGAATGCAAAGCTCCGGTCAACAAAGTGGAAGAAGCGATTGCACAGCACCTACGCAATCAGGGACGAGAATGGATTCCCCACCTGTACAAGTATGCTCAGATGGTAGTAGCAACAAACAGGAATGATGTGCGATATGCCACAACAGATACCCCTCGCAAATTCTGGGGGAAATGGAAGGAAGAAGATGAACGCTATCATACAGCCTTGCCCGGTGAATTAGTCTCCGGTCGCAAGCCCACGGAACAGGATAGGGTATTTTGTTCTCTGTTCAGCCCGGAGAGAGCCATGGAACTCATACGTTATTTTGTGGTGTATGATGCCAAGGTGAAAAAGATAGCCCGGTACCAGCAGTTTTTTGCTATACAGCGCATCGTGCAGACCGTGCAGAAGCGCCGGAATGACGGGCGCAGGCAAGGTGGTGTGATATGGCACACGCAAGGAAGTGGCAAAAGCCTGACCATGGCCATGCTGGCAAGATATCTACTGATGAACCGCAACGGTACAAATCCACGTGTGGTGGTAGTGACGGATAGAAAGGAGCTAGACAGACAGATAAGCAATACCTTTGCCCATACACGCATGCGCCCGACTCAAGCAGCCAGTGGTGGGCACTTGTCCCGCCTGCTGAAGGATAACGATGTCGATATCATTACAACCCTGATAAATAAATTTGAAACCCCGGCAAATCAGAAGCTGCGTTGCGATTCTGAAGATATTTATGTGCTGGTGGATGAAGGTCATCGCTCTCAGTATGAAAAATTGGCAGCCAAGATGCGGGATGTTCTGTCAAGAGCTTGTTTCCTGGCATTTACCGGCACGCCTTTGATGAAAAGCGAACGGCGTAATACCTGCGAGCGCTTCGGGCAGCTGCTGCACCAGTATACGATTTTGGATGGAGTGAATGACGGAGCAATTGTTCCGCTTCTGTATGAGGGGCGCTATGTGGAGCAGAATGTAGACGAGAAGAATATCGACCTTTGGTTCGAACAGACAACGAAGCGCTTGACTCCTAGTCAGCGTGATGATTTGAGCCGCAAGTGGAGCACCTTGCGTCGCGTTAGTTCCACCATAGCCCGCATACGTCGTATATCTCTGGATGTAAATATGCATTTCTGCACAGCAATACAGAAGACAAACTTCAAGGCCATGCTGGCTTGTAATTTTAAGCGTGATGCCGTACGATATCTTGAATGCTTTGAAAAGCTGGGAGATTTGAAATGCGAGGCGTTGATATCTGCACCGGATTTGCGAGAAGCTCCTGATGGAGAGGACGAATCCGGTGATGCCAAGGTGGTGGCATTCTGGAATAGGATGATGGAGCGCTACGGCGATGCAGAAACCTATGAAGAAACGATTAAAGAACTGTACCGCAATGGAGAAATTGACATCATTATCGTGTGCAGCAAGCTTCTGACCGGATTTGATGCGCCGGTGTGCCAAGTGCTGTATATAGACAAGGAACTTCGGGAGCATAATCTGTTGCAGGCGATTGCCAGAACAAATCGACTGGCTGAAGGGAAAGACTACGGATTGGTGATTGATTACCGCTGCCAGGTAAAGGAGCTGAATGAAGCCATGGAAATGTACAGCGGCGCCGGATTGGAAAAATATGCTTTCGCCGATCTGCGCGGTAGCCTCACTGACATTGTAGCAGAAATTGCCAAATTAAAGGAGGCATACACTCATTTACTGGATGAATTTGGCAGTAAGGTAGATATGTCTGACCCGGAGTCAATAGAAGAATCTCTGGCAGATAATAAGAAAAGGGATGCCTTTTACAAGAAACTGTCTCTGTACGGACGAGCGTTGAATACGGTTCTTAATTCCGAGCTTGCGTACCGTAAATTAACAGAAACAGAAATTGAGCGATACAAGCATACGTTTGCCTTTTTCTGCAAGGTACGTCGGAGTGTAAAAATACGCTATTATGACGTGCTGGATGATAGCGAATATGGTCCCCTGATGCAGAACTTGCTGGATGAACATTTGCATGTCGGGGATTTACAGTATCTGACCGCACCTATCGATATCCAGAATCAAGAGGAAATGGATAAAGCTTTGGATGAATTAGGCTCCTCACGAGCCAAGGCAGAAGCTATTCGAAATTTATTGACTCGCAGCATCAGTGAAAAACGTGAGGAAAATCCTGCCTTTTACGATAACTTTTCACAGAGAATTCAGGAGACATTGGATCTTTTTCGTGATAAAGTCATCTCCGAGGCTGAATATCTGAAACGCATGCGTGAAGTAATGAAAGACTTTCTGGGAGGTAAAACCGACCTTGATTATCCTCAGATAATTCGAGCAAACGCGCATGCTCAGGCTTTCTATGGTGTTTTGCTGGGTATACTGGGTGAATATAGGTTACGGGACGAGCAGGTCGCAGAAATATCATTGCAAATTACGGAAATTATCGAAACTTGTAGTAAAGTTGATTGGACTCACAATAAATCTGTGCATGATGAGATTTCACAGCAAATTGATGATTTGTTCTACATGTACGAAAAGGAGAAAGGGTTGGAGTTACCCCTCGATATAGTAGACAAAATAATCGAAAATGTAAAAACAGTAGCCCTGCGCCGATTCAACATATGAGTACTAATATTTCCCTGCACTTCATTGAAGTAGATGGCATGTCAATCGGTTACGAGTGGTTGCAGAAAGAGGTAAAAAATCTTAATCTGCGTATCCGGGGTGATGGCACGATTACCGTCTCTTCCCCCATTGGTGTTGAGTTGAAAGAGATAGAAAGTTTTTTACATAGGCGAAAGAACTTTGTGTTGAATACGCTAAGGAAATCAATCGCCGTAAATTTTTCGGATTTACGGGGAAAGCAATTTGTGAGTGGTGAAAGCTATATGCTGCTGGGAAAAGCGCTTCGACTGAAAATAATACAAGACTCACGTAAACAAGTAACATCTGATGGCGTATATTTGTATTTATATACGCCCGAAACCTGCAACACCGTTGCCAATGGTGGGATGATTGCTGAATACTTCGAGCAAAAAAGAAATGTTGTGTATCATGAAGTATTAAATTATCTATATCCTCCGTTTCGGAAATATAATATCAAATTACCAGAGCTACGTATTGAACACATGGCAAAACGCTGGGGTAGTTGCACTGCGGCAAAGGGCATCATCCGTCTGCATCCTCACCTTATAGGGACACCTCGACCATGTGTGGAGTATATAGTTATGCACGAACTTTGCCACTTGATCCATCCAAATCATTCCAAGAGTTTTTATTCATTGCTTTCAGTAATGATGCCGGATTGGAAGTTACGGCAAAACATGCTCGCACAATATCCTCAGGCAGCAGATGTGTAAAAAACATCAAAAAAAATGTTTAGTGTTATGCAAGAGTTTAACCGTCAAATATTGCAATTTTCGACAACTCTCACGTATCCTCGGAGACGCACCCTGCTCCAAGGGTATCAAGGCTGACTTCTTACGAAGTCAGCCTTTTTTTTCATGGGTATATGGGCATAGACCGGGTAGAAGATGTTAGGTGTAAGCGAGCCTCAATTATTGGAGCGCTTGTTTTACTGAGGTTGGCAGGGTATCGCCGGGGTGGCGGAGGTGGTAGGTTGTAACAGACTGAGCATGTTGAACGGTTACGGTGATACAATCTACATAGGCGGTTACGGTAATATAACCGAAGTCTGTTTCGTAGTAGAGGCGGATGTGGCCCGGGCGTGCGAAGGAGGGGAAGAGGTTGTTTATCTGTTTGAACTCCTCATGAATGGCGAGAAGATTTGGGCTATCTGCCGTCAGGAGGTCGGCAATGCGTTTTTGATTTGCCGCAATACTTGCCATGCCGGAGATATCATGACGGCGAAGGGTGGCGTATGCCACAACAACAGGTTGGGGCAAGGCCTCAACTTTAATGGCAACGGGGATTTTTTGCCCGCATCTCAAGATATTGACATGTATATATTCACCTGCGCGAGTGTTACGAACACTCAACAACAGATCTTCCATGCTCGCTATACGCGCGCCATTATTTTTCAAGATGAGGTCACCGGCCTGCAAACCGGCTTTTTCTGCGGGGCTACCCGGTATAACCCGCTTTATTCGCAATCCTTGGTGGCGGGGTAATGCGGCTCCGTATGCCGCGCGCGCTTCTGCCGTAAGCCGCTCGGTCTGCACGCCGATGTAGATGTCTGTCACAATTTCCCAACGTTCGGCAACAGGCGCCGCAGTCGGCAGCGCCGGTTGGGCGTGCAGGCATAGCATCATCAAAGCGATTAAGATTGCCGAAAGTTGTTTCATAGCACGACTCCTTATAATGTATCAGTACAGGCTGTATATTCGCAGCTACCATAAATGCTCACACCGTAATGGCGGTGGTTTCGGCCCGCGTACGTTTCTTGGGGGCTCGGGCTGAATCCGGATTCCATGGTGCTATCCAAAAGACCCAGCAACGCTTTTTTCTCCTCTTTTTCGGCCGCAGATGTCGGTAGGTGAACCATAGGCTCGTGGGCCACCACCGTGGGCGTAACTTCTGCAGAGCCGATAGAAAAGTAAGCGATGCCAAGCGCCCCCATGAGCACAAGCGCAGCACACTGCGCCCAACGCTTGTAGCGGCCCATGCGAGAACATCGGGACAATTCTGCATTAATAACATCTAACAGGCGATGAGTCATGGCATCATCCATCCGATATTCCTCCTCGCAAGAGTTTTGACGCTCTTGGGCGGCTAACTCATGCAGCAGCTGTTCAACATCATCGCAGGTGTATTGTTTCGGTTTCATCGTTCGTGTTGTGTTAATTGTTTTCTGAGTTGATTCAGCGAGGCTTGATATCGGGCTCTTACGGTAGATTCGGGCATGTTTAACCGGCGCGCTATTTCGGCCAGGGGGAGCTCATCCCAAATTTTCATGCGGATGATGCTTTGATTCAGAGGGGATAATGTGTCTATATGATGGCGTATCAGTTCGAGTTCATCAGATACGGGAAAACGGAACGCCGCATCCCTGCCCCCTTCCCCATACAGCGATTCGGTAGCAAGTCTCTGTGCATTTTTGCGGCGGCATTTGAGGGCTTCATGGCGAATGACGGTATAGGTATACGGCAGCCAGGCCTGTTCCGCAATTTCCCCTTTGCTAAACACGTTCATGATTTTACGTAGTACCACAGAAAGCAAATGCTCCACATCCGTGATGTCATCCGCCTGCCGCATGGCATATGACATCAACAAATGTCTGGACGCAAGAAACCACTCCGAGCATTTCTGCCGAAGAAGCTGATAGCGTCCGGAAAATGGATTAAACATGCTGTACTCATCATATATAAGTATTTTAAATGGATAATCCGCCAATTTTTTTTGAAACTTTATCATTTTGCAGCGTTACGTAGCAGAAGTTTTGCGGCGGCGGCACATGAGTACCCCAGCAGTCAAGGAGGCGTCGAATACAGAAAAAGAACTTTTTGTTTTACTTTTTTAACTTTTTTCTTGACTTTTGTTTTATTTTTGACAATTTTTAATTGTTCAACAACTTTTATATTAACATTAACAAATAGAAAGAATCAAAGATATGAATAAGTACTTCAAATTAGGACTTGCCGTAGTAAGTGTTGTAGCATTGAGCGCCTGCCACTGCCACCACCACAGAGTTGGGCACCACCGAGGCTATGTTTCAGCCCCGGTAGTAAAACACCATGTGGTACAACATCAGGGGGTATATCACGGGCACTACCACAGATAACGACGGGAGCTCACACCCTATCAATCAAGCCTCGCAAAACGGATTGCGAGGCTTTTTTTTCATGCACGCCGAAGCAAGAGCGCAGCATAGGCGCCATCGGCTTTTTCGCGGTGCGGAAGAGCCAGATAATCACGCACCAGAGAAAACTCGGGGTGATGGGCAAGGAAATCGTCAACCACGCAACGATCTTCGCGCGAATCAATGGAACAGGTAGAATAAACCAACCGTCCACCCGGGCGAACCGCCGAGCATGCTTGCTCCAAAATAGCGGTCTGAAGCTGCGAGAGGCGGTCAAACTCGGCAGGTTGCATACGCCAACGGGCATCCACACGGCGTTGCAACACGCCGGAATTGCTGCACGGCACATCCAACAAAACGGCGTCAAAGCGGGCTTGTAAGGCTTCAGGGCACGGGGTGGTCCAATCATGGCAGAGCACCTGCACATCAAGCCCACCGGCACGTAAGAGATTATCTTTAAGTTGGTCGAGGCGGTGTGGGGCAGAATCGGTAGCCAGCAAATGAATATCGCCCGCAGTTGCGGCAATCATGGCGGCAGATTTACCACCGGGAGCAGCGCAGGCGTCCAAAATATGCTCACCTTTTTGAGGCGCTAACAACTCAATGCAGTAGCGAGTGGAGGGGTCTGCTACATAAACCTGCCCGGCCTTGAGCGCCGCCAGGGGAATGCCGGATGGCAGTTTATACCAACCGGGCGCATGTGGCAAAGGTTGCCAAGATGCAGGCACCTCCATAGGGTGCAAAGGATTAAGGCGAACATACACGGGCGGGGTCTGCACATTCCACGCCAGCATTTGCATAGCATCATCTTCACCAAACTCTTTAACCCAGCGTTTCACCAACCAGTCTGGGGTAGAATAGCGCACCCCGGGAGAAAGCGTAGGCAGTTCTGCTTCAAACTCTGCACGGCGGCGCACGGCATTGCGCAAAATACCGTTAACCAAGCCTCGCCATTTGGCAGGAGCAACAGCCACGGTCTCTGCCACGGCAGCGTGTTCTGCCTGTTTGAGTACAAATAACTGGCAAAGGCCGGAGAGCACAAGCCATTTAGCATTTTCCTCTAAATAAGAAGGGCGCAGAGTGCGGCAAATATGCTCAAGCCAGCGCATGTTGCGCAGCGTACCCAGCACAATGGCCTGCACCATGGCGCGGTCATGCGAAGGTAAGCGCGATGCCAAACGCCCAATTAGAGTTTCAGCAAAAACACCACCTTTTCCCCAGCCCACCAAACATTGGTAGGCGATAGCTCGCGGAGACTCCATATTGACACCGGATTTGCGGGGGGTACTCATAAAAATTCAATCAAGACATTTGTAAAGATGCGTGGATGGGCAATTTGCCATTCCATGCAATAACAGAGCCGGTTAAACCATTGGCGGCAGACGGCGTGTACTCGCAACAACCACCGGCGGCCTCTAAAATGGCACGGGCGGCAGCAAAGTCCCAAAGGTTGATACGATTCTCAATGTAGGCATCAAAACGCCCGGCAGCAATATAACACAAAGTGAGCGCAGCTGAACCGAGAATACGTATTTTGCGCACTTGAGAAGAAATGTGGGCAAAACGGGCAATACCGGCAGCCCCCGACCCATCATGAGAACCATGGCCTATAAACACAACAGCCTCTGCCATGCGAGTACGGGCAGATACGCGAATGGGCTCGCCGTTGAGACGCGGTACCTGCCCCGCACACACGGTAAAACATTCATTTTGCATGGGGTCATACACACACCCCAATACAACCTTTTCACCAACACGCAAGGCCACGCTTACGCAAAAAATGGGGATACCGTAAAAATAATTCACCGTACCGTCTATGGGGTCTATCACCCACTCGGGTGCATTCGGCACAGCGGCACTTACCCCGCCCTCTTCGCCCAAAACGGCATAGCCCGGATAATGAGCAAACAAATAATCCTCGATAAGCGTCTGGGTCTCCTTATCCAAACGCAGTTTTATATCATGCGCCAACTCTTCATCCACGCAATGAACCTCATGAAAACGAGCGCGCAAAAAGGCACCGGCTTTGCGCACTGCCGCTTCTACCACCGCTAAATGTTGCTCATAATCCATCATACCGGGGAAAACTTATTTCTTTTTTGAGCGGGCAATAAGTCTATTGCGGGCCTCATGATGTAATTCTTTGGCAAGCAAAACGGAGGCTCGCTCAATAAGGTCGTTGAGGGCAGCAGAATCTGCCCCCGGGGTGGTGTTAGAGTCAAACCCCATCCAAACAAACACGGCTACACCGTCGGGGTTCGATACCATGGCCCAATATCCGCCATTATCCGGAACCTTTTCGCTCAGGATGACGGTTGTGCTGTCATCTCTACACACGAAAGGAGAAAGCGAGGCAACAGTAGCAGCGCTCTGGCGCTGAATCCACTCAGGGTTCACGTTTCGCGTGCGTTGAAATAACAGCTGGCGTGCTCGGCTCCATACGGTATTGACGGCATAAAAATCATAGCCACGCCCCCCGTTTTGAATGGAAAAAAGAATGCGTGCCAAATCCATACGGCGAATAGGGAAGCGCCCCTGATACAAATCTTGAGCTTGCTCGGCGGCCGGTAATTGGAGCCCGGGCACAAGGGAGCGATAAAATGCAATTACATTATCATAACCGGTATTAGAGCCGGTTGTGACAACATCGTTGGTCAATATGTAAGCATGCTCATTATTTTGAACACCGGCAGCGCAAAAGAGAATGGGAGCCGCATTACGACCGGGTAAAATAGTGTTATCCGTCCAGCGGTTTATGCCATCAGATACACATCTGCCGGAGGTTACAGCCAATATTTCACCGGCATGGTTAGGGCGGCCATCCACCACCAACACACAACATTGTAACAAGCCATCAAATTGGTTAGATTCACCGCGCACCTTAAATGACTCCGGGCGTTTTGTGGTCGCAAATGCCTTTTTGGACGCCTCCAGATGGGCCGTAGTAGCACTGAGGCCCTCCCAGCTTTCCGGATAAGGCTCCAGCCTGCTTTCCACCATAACCAAAGCGCGTTCAGACGCTTCTTCCACATATTGCTGCATACCAAGGTCAAAGCTCGTAACAACAGCCATGCCTACAGTACGCTCGTCTACGGCATTGTTCAGCAAGGCTACCTCTTTGGCAACCCATTGGTGCAGATAACTTTGGTCCATCTCATCGGCGTTATTCGCATGAGCAAGCACAATGGGATCTGCCAGGGCAGCATTGTACTCATCTTGAGTAATAAACTCCTGTTCAAGCATTCTCTGCAATGTCTCCTGCTTAACAACCTTGGCGCTCTCCATATTGACCACCGGGTTAAAGATAGACGGCCCGCGCACCAAGCCGGCTAAAACAGCGCACTCAGACAGCGTTAAATCCTTAACATGTTTACCGAAATAATAAGCAGCAGCAGCCCCGACACCGTAACAATTTTGCCCGAAATAAATACGGTTCACATATTGCGTAAGGATTGTTTCTTTACCGTATTTGGACTCAATACGCCGAGCGACAAATGCTTCCAATATTTTGCGGTCCAGGGTTTTATCCTGCATTTCGAACACGTTGCGGGTCAACTGCATCGTAATGGTAGAAGCCCCTTGCTCGTAACGCATGGATGAGAGGTTTCTCAACACGGAACGAATCACCGCGCTGTAAACAATGCCGTGATGCTCAAAGAAGTCCTCATCCTCACGTGCCACAAAAGCATTGATGAGCATGGGGGGCAAGTCCTCCCATCTTACTGCAATATGGCGTGCATTCGGTAACGAGGAGATAAACTGATTATCATACCCGTACAAAGCAGTTACAGGCTCACCTGCAACCACCATCTCAAGGTCATATTGAGCAGCTCTGTACGAGTAAGAAATCAGAACAACAAGCACGGGTATTACCGCGACAAGCAAAAGTATACCCAAGAACAGAAGTTTTTTCTGCCCTATACTTAAGACATGCCACCAATGCTTGCGCCTATTCCCTGACCCGAAGTGAGACATAAAAGTAATAAATGTCTTTCAGAATTAATTCTTATGGCTTACGTGTCTGGCTGCACTGGGCGGCAAACCGAGGAGCGGGGTGTCAGCAGTTATGCCCAGCACCTTGAGTTTTTCTTCCAAGCGCTGGAGGTAATTTTCGGATTCGGCCACACGGTTGGGGTCTTTTTTCATGGCGCAATAGGCTTTGTACAAGGCCTCGCGGTTTAAATCTTCACTGCGGTCAAAGTTTGCAACCAAACCGTACAACTTGGAGGCCTTTTCATAATCTTTGCTTAAATAGGCAGCATCACCCGACACCAAGCGAAGTTTAGAAACAATGGGGCCGTTTACACCTAAGTTAAGGGCCTCATCACAAAGTTTAGCAGCCTCTGCATATTGCCCCTTGTCATTCAAAATCTTCGCTTTCAGCAACATGGCATTAGCGCGGTCGTAGGGGTCTTTTTGCAGCTCCATGTACCTATCAATGGCTTGAAGGCCAAGTTCAATATATTTGGCCTTGCCGGCTTCAAGACAAGCACCGGCAAGATTAAATAAATCTGCAGCCTTGGCATTGGCAACTATTTGAGGATTGTCCTGCTCTACATTGGTAACAATGGCATCTTGGTAGAACTCTATGGAGAGTTCATAATAATTGACATCCGGCAGGGGAACTGATTTATCTGTGTTTTTCGTGAGTTTCTTGGCCTCATCATAACACCACCCTGCGGCATCAATCAGAATAACCGGCTGAGACGCCTTTTTCTCATTAGAAGAGGCAGCCCCGGTAAGCGTTCTGTATTGAGCGGCATAATCTTTCTTTAACTTTGTTAAATCGGTGATGAGTTTAATTTTCGGCTCTACGTTATTATCCTTGGTTGAGGCTACAGCTTTACCGGATGTTATCAACAAGTACTGGCATTGCACCAAACCTAATTCAACGTGCGGGACGTAGTCATCACAATCTTTAGCAGCCCGGTTGAAATATTTCATGGCTAACTCTTGATCTTCGAAGCAATACAAACACCCTAATTGGTAATAAGCATCTGCAGTAGCATACTTGCTGATATCTGCGCCAACGGCATTATCGTTGTCATTTTGACCACTCTCAATTTTTTCTACATAGCTCACCAAATCGCTGAAATACGTTCTTGCTTTAGACTCGTAGCCCTTAGCGGTTTTCTTATTGGCCTCTTTATTCTTCATTGCCATGCAAGCGTAGGCAGCCCCTTGAAGAGAGGCAGAATACGAAGTGGAGTTTTTATGATTAGTGATAACTTTTTCAAACTCCTCAAGAGCCTTGGCATAATTTTCGCACGAAGAATAATAAATACCAAGCATGCACAAAATGGTAGCTTTACGGCCGGGGTCTACACTTGGTGATGACTCTGCCACTTTAAGGAAAGCGGTGAGGGCAGGCTCGGGCGAGGAAACAGCTGACTTATCCTCGCTCGACTTCCATTGATAGTAATAGATCCATGCTTTTTTATAGACAACATCAAGCTTCATTTGCTCCTCGGGCAATAGATTGATATCAATTTTCTCATATTGCTCAACAGCTCGCTTGGTATCCGTTTTCAATAACAAGTCTGCACGGGCAGCACGCACCATATTGATGTACTTAGCAGCTTTGGGTTCATGCTCATACCTTGTTATATACTCCTCGAGTACACCTTCAAAATTACTATTATCGGCCGCATTATCGCCGGCAGTTTTACGATTTCTCGTTTTCTGCTTACAAACGATGTAATAGAACCCGGCTTCGGCAGCCATCGATTTATCTCCGGCCCCTACTTCCAAAAACTTAGTTTCTGCATGTTTGAAGAAAGGTGCTGCAATTTCCGGGTCAGAATCTACGCCGTTGACCAATTTCACATAACCGAGAACGCGAGCACATTGAGCGCTCCGCGCAGCGTCTTTGATATCATTCAGGAACGACAACTTGGCATAAGAACCGGAGTACATTTTCAATATCTCAGCAGCACCATCTGCTTGATAAAGAGCCATGATGATTTCGCAATCAAGCGCAGCCACATCATATTTCGCCCCTGCATTTTTACATTCTTGATAATTCTGAACAGCCTTGGTTTTATCACCGTTCTTCAAAGCAATACGGGCAATTTGTTTGTAAGCAACATGGCACTTATCCTCAGATTTATCTACCGGGGCATCTTTCATGCTGAGGAAGTTTTCATATTGCTTCATTGCATTATCCGGGGCACCAACATCGCTCAAAAATTGAGCATAGTAAAAATACGCATCTCTGACTTTTTTTGCGGGCACCTGACTCTTTGCCGGTTCATTCGTCAGCGCACTGTACAAAGCATCAGCTTCTTTCTGCTCTTTCTCTGCGTTTTCACCTTTAGCAGTCTTGGTTTTCAGGATTTCCACATTGATAGCAGCCATTCGATACTTAGCATCATATACAAGCTCCGCTTTTTCGCTATACTGAGCAACAGTATCAAAATAATGCAGAGCCTTGGTGAGAGACGCATCAGCCTCGCCGCCAACTGCATTTTTCAGATGATTAACACCAAGCAAATAAGCGGCCAACGCAATATTTTCATCGGGCTTATTAACCGTCTTCTGCTTCGGCAAATCTGCAAGTATTTCAAGGGCCTTGAACATTTCTTGCTCATTGCCGAGTTTTTGGCGACAGGTGGCAACAATCATGAGCGCCTGAGAGCGCTTTTCAGAGTTTTCATAATCATCAGCGAACTTTTGGAAAAGCTCCGCGGCACGCTCATATACTTTATTGCGCGCAGCCTCCGTCAACTCCGGCATAGATGCACGCTCATATACCTTTAACGCAATATCAAAGGTATTGTTTTCTTTATTCTTATCAATCGAAACAACCTCTTCCTTTTTTTCGACTTTGGTTGTTTTTTTGGCTTTAGAATTACCCTTGCGCGCCGGTGCAGCGCAAGTTAAACCGGCGCTCACTATTAACAAGCTACTTAAAATTATTTTATTATTCATGTAAAAAAGGATGTAAATGTTTTCTGATAGCATCAAAAGGAAAGAAAGATGTGAGACTCCCGCACCGGGGAGAATACACACCATTCTTTCCTTAAAACGGCACTGAATGAAAAATTACTGAGCAGGGGTAGACTCACCGGGCATCACCTTCTTAAAGCGGATATTATACACACCGGCAGAGGTACAAGCCTCCACAACGCGCACCACCTTTTCCCAAGTCATATCTTTATCGGCGCGGATGCAAACCGGCAAATCGGGTTGGTTAACAACCTGATTGCGCAGAGGTACGGATAGCTCTTCAACAGAATACTCTTGTCCATTGATGGTAATAACCAAATCACCTACCTTGCGGCCCTTTTCCGAATCTGCACTTTTAAGTTTGGCATCGGGTTCATCGGCCAAAACTTCACGAGCATTCAAAAGAATTTCCTCAATGGCACGTGCAGATTCCGCCTCGTTACCGGCAGCGGTGGGCACCTCTACAGCCAAATCCTGCTCATTGAGAATAAACTTCTGGGTTACAACGAAGAAGATAAGAAGAATGAACACAACGTCAAGCATGGGGGTTAACTGAAACCCCATCGGCTCCGGCATTTTGGTATTAAACTTCATAAATAGGATGGCATCAGGGTTCCATGTTATCAATCAACTCGGGGCGAGCATCTGCATGGGCAACACTACCCAAGCGTTTATCGCGATCCATTTGAGCAGAAAGCACAGAGAGAACGTGAGTAACAGCAACTTCCATATCAGCGATATGCTTCTGGATCCAGCTGCGGAAAATAACGTAAGACAACACACACGGAATAGCCAAAATCAAACCACCGGCAGTAGTAATCATGGCCTCAGAGATACCACCGGCCATCTGCATTTGCTTAACGCCAACAAAGTCGCCGGCAGCCATCTGGGTGAACGTTTTCATCATACCCAACACCGTACCCAGCAAACCGACCATGGGGGCAACGGTACCGATGTCTGACAACCAGCTGATGTGGCGAGTCAGAATATTAGTTTGGCGGGTGCCCTCAGCGGCAGCCACTTCACGAATGGCATCCATATTAGCGTAGGCATTGCGCTGAATGAACAGAATGATAACTTTTACAGTAAGGGCAAAACAGGAGCCATCGCGCTCACACAAAGCCTGCAACCCGGCATAATCTTTACGGCGAATGTAGTTTTCAACATTCTCCACCATATTTTTCGGCAAAATGGAGGAGGCTCTTGTAATCCAAGAGCATACAAAAATTGCCATAAACGCCAAGATAGAGAATACAAGCAATACCCACATCAGGGGGCCACCCTTTTGAAAAAACTCAAACAGGCCGAAATTTTGCTCTGCTTGTGCTGCCTCTGCCAGTATTTCTGTTGTAAAGTAAGGAGTATTCATAGCATGCGTTACGTTCGGGCGAGATTCTACCGCATCCGTTTTCGCGTTTCAAGCACTATGCATGTCTGCAATGAAAAAAAATATATTCCGACACCGAAGGGCGATAGGTATTTCAACGTGTAACAAGTACGGTATGCTGCACTTAGCGTTTCTTCATCTTATCGTTGAGGGGGAAATCATATTTATAACATGTACCTTTTTCAATAAGGAAATAATGCCACCATTCTTTGCTGTAATTACGCAAGCCGGCAGCCGCCATGGCATCACGCAACTTCAGGCGATTTTCTCTTTGGCGGGTGGTAATAAGAGGTGAGCGCGTAGCGGATGAAGCATCCAGCAAATCATGACGACCGCCCATATCCAACTCTTTACCGGTTTTAAGGTCGATGAGGGTTAAGTCAACAGCTACCCCCCAACTGTGCTCAGACACCAAGCCGATGTAGCGGTGTTCATATATTTCGCGCTTCGTGATATTGGGGTAAAACTCGGCTTTCGTGGAATCGTCATCGGTTTCTGACCACGCATAAAAATCTTTCATGGCGCGAGCCGGGCGATAAGCATCCCACACCAGCAGACCAAGCCCCTCTTTGGCCAGAGCCTCAGAAGCCTGCTTGAGTGCCAACGCTGCATCTTTGCGCAAAATAGCACGGCGCCCGGTGGTATAACCGGCAATGGGGCGTCCTACAAAATTATCGCTACCGCAGTACTTCAAATCAACCTTTACCAAGGGGGCAACTTCATCCAAATAGCACATCTCTTCGGGCATGTAAACCACAGGCGTACTTTGCCCCGGCATTTGCGGCAGGGGAACGGGCTGACATTGGCACAAAATCAAGGCGGAACAAGCAGCTAGGAGTGACACTAACTTCATGCGCACCAGTATAGCACGATAGCATCTTTAACACAAGACGAATATTTTTCCGTCTGTTACGCGGATTCTACTTTTCTGTGCATTAACTATGGTGTATAATACAGCAATAAACGCACTGCAAACCATGACTTTAAAAACCATAGCCACATGCTTAATGATGGGTTGCGGCATATGTACCGCCGCAGATTCACTTTCGATACAACTTTTCCGCACCTTGGCACAAGAAACGGAAGGTAACATGGCATTTTCCCCTGCCGGTGTAGAAAACGTACTCAGAAGCATCAAACAATACAGCGCCGGTGCTACCCTCTCAGAGCTGGAAGCATTACCCATGGGGCACCCGACAACGTTCAATATCAACACTGAACAAGCGGACGGACTTTTTGTATCTACGCGATTACCGCTTGTACCGGGAGTACAGGGCGCAGTCAGCATCAACTTCGGGGCATCTGCCCAAGCCGCACAAACCATTAATGATTGGTGTGCAGAACACACCCACGGGTTAATCAAGAAACTGGTTCAGCCGAGCGATTTCTCCGAATTAACCGCATTTGTTGCCACCAATGCCATTTACCTCAAAGAAAAATGGCTTTTCCCCTTCGACCCGAACGACAGTTTCCCCGGGGAGTTTACCACGGCAGACGGCAAAACGGTACCGGCCAACATGATGAGTTGTACCGCCAAATTCCCTGCCGCCAAAGGTGAAGATTGGGTTGCCATTGCCCTGCCTTATGCGGCAACCTCCGCCACGGGCGAGCAATGCTACTTCATCGCCATTTCTCCCACTAAAGATATACAGGGGTTTGCCGAAACGCTTACGGAGGAGAAATACCGCAGCATCATCTCCCAAATTGGCTATGCCCGCGGACAAACACGAGTCATTATGCCGGAGTTCACCATAGACGGCGCAGCTCTCAATCTGAACAAAGCCCTACAAGCCGCAGGATTGCAAAAGATTTTTACCGAGGCAGACTTCTCGCGTCTCACCACCTGCAAGACCGGTATCTATCTCTCAAAAGTATTGCAGAAATGCTACATCAAAGTAGACGAGCAAGGCACAGAGGCAGCAGCAGCCACCGCCGCCGTAGCAAACTTCCGCACCATGCCCCGCACCGTTGTATTAGACCGCCCCTTCATTTGGGTTATCGGCTCTCTCTCCGGTACTGATACCCCGCTCTTTATGGGCATTGTGGAGCACCCCTGACCCTAACGAAAACAGTATAAAAAAGGCTGAAAGGTATGTCCCTTTCAGCCTTTTAACTTTAATAAAATTACCGTTTAATCTTTAGCAGACTTAAATGACACGGGAACTTTCTTAGACTTCCACGCCTTGATAAAGTCCTTTTGCAATTTTTCGGCATTCTTGTGAGGCTCTATAAGGCATTTTGCAGCATCCCCATGAGATTCACCATCGATAAGGGCCTGCATATATTTCTTAAGGGCCTCTACGCCTTTCTTACCATCCAGATGCACATAGAAAGTAATAATCATAGCGGATAAGGTGTAGGTATCTTTACCTTGGCCCATGTAAGAGTACATCTCCTCCTGGCTCATGGTCAGGAACTCCTCTAACGTAAAGGGGAAATCCAAAGCCCCGTGAGAAGACTGCTCTTTGGCTTTGTGCAAAATCACCGAGAAGCAACGGGAAAAGTCTAAATCCTCGCCTACATAGGGTACGTAGCCCACATACTCTGCCCAGCCCTCGTTACACCATATCGGCAAGCCGTTGAACACAAAGTTCTGGTGCGTCAGCTCATGCACCAACACGTGGGTATCAATATCGTTCTTGGCCACGTGGCCATCGGATGAAAGCCCCAGAGACTCAAACGGCACCATCACTTTGTCACTTGCCAATGTTTTTTCAGTAATGGGGCCGGTATCACCCGGCATTCTGCGAGAGCTGTACACAAACACACCGGCAGAGGTGGGCGAGCCACCTTGCGCTACATACTGCTGCTTGGTAGGCCACAATTCTACGCGGTATTTCTTGCCTTCACGCTCTTCTTCCGTGCGCGGCACGGGCAACACCTCACCCACGGCTTTGTTGGCCGCATAAGCACACTCGAACAAACGGCCAACGGTATCACAGGCATTTTCATCTATCTCCACAGGGGTAAAGAAGATATAGTTGTTTGTCTCGTATACGAAAAACTGTCCCTGCTTTTCTCCCTGTTTAAGGGTGGTATCATCCGGCACAGGGATTTTAGCCGGCCAACCGTTAGGGGATTTAGCGCGCACATTGCGTACACCTTTGTCACGCAATTCCTTACGCTTCTGCTGTGCAGCCTTACCCACATTGCGTTTCTTGCTTTTTTTGTCTTTCTTGGCCTTCTTTTTCTTGGATGAGCCATCATCAACGTCATCATCAGCGGCCATTACTACTGTTTCTTCTACTGTGGCCACGCTCTCCACCGCTGTATCTGCAAACAGAGGTGCAGCCACCCCGATTCCGAGCAACGTCAACAAAGGCATCCATTTACACATTTTCATAGTAAAAAGGTATTATTTACCCATACTCTGCCATATATTACCCCATATAGCAAGCATAATTTCTGCAATAACAGCATTTTCACAAGCATTGACGCCCTGCAAGCTTGACAAAATGCGCGCACGCGTGCATACTACGCGCGTTATGTTGAACTTATATGATACACAGACGGGGGCTATGAAGCCCGTGCAGGCAGAGGACGGCAAGCAGCTGCGCTTCTACTGTTGTGGTCCCACTGTGTATGCTGCGGCCCACATCGGCAACTTCCGCACCTTTGTGGTGCAAGATGTATTCCGCCGAGTGGTTGAGCTGGGCGGCCTGCGCACCAAGCATGTACGCAACTTGACGGATGTGGACGACAAGACCATCCGCAACTCTCAAGCCCAAGGCATGCCGCTGGGCGAGTATACGGCGAAATGGACCGCCAAGTTCCACGAGGACTGCAAGGCGCTCAACTGCCTTTCCCCGCATGTAGAGCCCAGTGCCGTGGGCCATATCAAAGAGCAGCTCGACATCGTCGGCAAGCTCATGGAGGGAGGCCACGCCTACCAAAGTGACGACGGCTCCGTTTACTTCCGCATTTCTTCATACAATGACTACGGCAAACTCGCCCACCTGGACCGCCAAGAGCTGGATTTGGGCAAAACAGCCAATACCCGCGCCGATACGGACGAGTACGAGAAAGACAGCGTGGCCGACTTCGTGCTGTGGAAAGCCCGCCGCCCGGAAGATGGCCCCAACTTCTGGCCGTCTCCCTGGGGTGAGGGGCGTCCCGGTTGGCACTTGGAATGCTCTGCCATGAGCCACAAGTACCTGGGCGACACCTTTGATTTGCACTCCGGCGGTGTAGATTTGGTGTTCCCGCACCATGAGAATGAGATTGCCCAAAGCCGCTGCGCCTGCGGTGGTCACTTTGCCCGCCACTGGTTCCATGTTACCCACTTGTTGGTAGATGGCGCCAAGATGAGCAAGAGCTTGGGCAACATGTATACGCTGGACCAGCTGCAAGAAATGGGCTATACCCCCGCAGCCCTGCGTTATGTGCTGGCCGGTGCCTATTACCGCCGCCCGCTCAACTTCACCCTCACGGGCATGAAAGATGCCACCAGCGCCCTTAACAAACTGGGCCGCTTCGACAAAGAACTGGCCAAGGCCAGTGGTGAAAAAGAACCCACTTACAGAGACTTGGTCAAGAAGGCCCCGGCTCTCGGCATGTTCCAACCCGCTTGGGACAGCTTGGAGGATGACCTGAACGGCCCCGAGGCGCTTGGCCATGTGTTCAGCGCCATCAAGGGTGTAAAGCCTGCCGAAATGGAGAAGACCGAGGCCACCAAGCTGTGGAAGGCCTTCCGCTTTATCATGGAGGCCTTGGGCTTGCAGCTGCCCGACCCGGATGCCGATATTGAGGTACCCGAGGAGATTAAAGCCATAGCCGATGAGCGCTGGGCTGCCCGCCTAGCCAAAGATTGGGCAACGGCAGATGCCCTTCGCGGCAAGCTCGCAGAGCTCGGTTGGGCCATGAAAGACGGTAAAGACGGCTACAAACTCACTAAAGCATAAAACGTTATGGATAACAAAGATCTTTCCCTACTCGGCAAACACAGCGAGTTCTTCCGCACCCCGGAGGAAGCCAAGCTCGAGGCATTCCCGAACCGCAGCCCGCAGCGCCCGTACGTGGTAACCCTCACCACGCATGAGTTCTCGTCTCTTTGCCCCGTTACCGGGCAACCCGACAGCTGTGAGCTGACCATCACCTACACCCCGGCTGAAAAAGTGGTGGAGACCAAGAGTCTTAAGTACTATCTTGTCTCATTCCGCAACTATGCAGCGTTCAACGAGCAAGTAGTCAACCGCATTTTAGATGACTTGGTAGCAGCTGTTGAACCGGCATGGATGAAGGTAGAAGGCAAGTTCGGTGCCCGTGGCGGCATTCAGCTTACCTGTACGGCCGAGCATCATCCCGAGAACCGCCCTGCATGAAAGTAGCCGTTCTACTCTCCGGCGGGTTGGACTCCACAACCGCACTTTACTGGGCACACAACCACCATGAGGTGGTGTGTGCCCTCTCCTTTGACTACGGCAGTAATCATGCCGAAAAAGAGCTGGCATGTGCCCGTTGGCAAGCAGAAAAACTGGGGATTCCCTACCATGAGATTGACCTGCGCAGTATTTCTGCCCACCTGCAAAGTGCCCTGCTCAGCGGGGCAGATGCCATCCCCACGGCAGACTATGCAGAAGAAAATCTCAAGCAGACGGTGGTTCCCTTCCGCAATGGTATATTCTTGGCCATAGCCGCCGGCATTGCAGAGAGCAACGGAGCAGAGGCCATTGTCATTGCCGCCCATGGTGGCGACCACGCCCTGTACCCTGATTGCCGAGAGGATTTCATGGTTGCCATGGCCGATGCAATCAGGCTCGGCACCTACGCAGAGTTACAAATACTGCGCCCGTTCATCTGCAATAGCAAGGCAGAGATTACGGCCATCGGGGCTGCGCTCGGTGTAGACTTTGCCCACACTTATTCATGCTACTGTGGTGGTGAACAACATTGTGGCCAATGCGCCACTTGCAGAGAGCGCAAAGAATCTTTCGCCGCTGCCGGTATTGCAGACCCCACGGTGTATTCCGCATAAAGACGCGTCATTTAATCAACGCGTAGCACCATACTCTTTGAGCAAAGCTCGGATGCGGAGCGCATCCTTGCCACCTGCACACTGAAGAGGGGTTACGCCTTTATCCGTACGGAGATTAGGAGAGGCCCCCAACTCTAGCAAGCATTTGACAAGTTCAAAATCCCCCAAGGAGCACGCATAATGCAAAGCTGTGTTTCCCTTAGACTCCGGTATAACCACATCTGCCGATGCCCCCTGCTCAATGAGTGGCAAAAGCACCAACAGACGCTTGATGCAAAGTTTTATATAATCGGACTCATCGTGAGGGTTTCTTTTTGACAATTCGACGATAAACGGGTGCAGTTTTTGCTCTGCCGCAGATGAAGATTCCGGGGAATCTGCAAACTCAGGATGCTCGCGCCGTACACGGAGCATGGCTTCACCATAATCATGCAATGCGCCCATGGCCCGGAATGAGAAATCAGTACAAATAACCCATATTTTCTTATCCTCGGCAAATTTAACCTCTTGAGAATCGAAGGCAAGGTAGACTTCTCCGGCAGCGTTATGTCGGCCTTCCGGCACCGCTTGGCTATCTTCCATTTGCTGAGAATATGAAATCACGCAGCCCTTTCCGATCATACAACCTTTCGGGCATTCAAGCACCTCTGCATAATAGGTATGAATGGAATATATGGGGACTGAGGTATGCTGTACCTCTTTATAAAGTATTTTGCAGCGCAGAACGTGGTCTGAATGAATCAGCGCATCGCACGCGCGAAAAGCCCAATAATCAGCATCCTCAGAATAGGGATTCTGCGGGTGATTAGGTTGAGATGGGGTAGCACCCACCACACCGCAAAAAGCAAGCAGCAAAAATAGCGTTTTCATCTTATATATATACGGTGGTTTCACTGATTTTCTTTCAAAAAAGACTGATTTTATACATTTATGACAATTTCAAATCCGGTACAAGAGCACGAGTATAAGTGTCGTGCAGCTCTAAAACACGGTCCGTAATGGACGGGCCAAACGAATCAATAAGACGGCACACACCATAGGCAGACACTTTATCATCGTACAGCTTCACCCAATCCGCCATTTGCGAGTCTGCGTTTACGGAGTCTGAAAGGAACGGGAAACGAGGCAAGCCCAAATAAAACGGTTTAGGAGAAAGCCTGGCCCGCCAGCATTTCTGTTTTCGGCAAAGGTTTGTATATAAAGGGTCTGCTTGCAAACTTGCAAACACATCATGCATACGCGGAGAATTGACCGTAATCCCCTGCCCACGCAAAACAACGCGCCAGCCGAGGGCCGTTCTATAAACACGGGCAGATAGCGTCGCATCAGCGGCACACAAGCCCTGCACGGCTGCAATCAACAGAGCTTCAGGATTTCTCCCCATACCGAAAAGGCGCCGCCAAAAACTATCGCGGAACGAATCAACATCCACAAAACACAGAGATTCGGAATTGAGAACCAATGAACCATATCGATTGCGAGTGATGACATTTTCCGCATCTATTATATTTGCAATCGGTTCTACAACTGTAACGCAGTATTCAGTCTCATCCGGGCGTGACTCCATAGCACGCAACTGCTTCGTAAACGCAGCAAAAAGCGAGGGATTGCTCAAATACGCCTGCCACAAGCGGCGTTTCTCTGCCAATGCAAGGCGAGCCAGCTCAAAGGATTCAAAAGAGCTGCCACATAAACGAAGTTTTCTGCCATTGATAACAAGCTGCTCCTTAATCCAAAACGGTGGAATCTTCATAGCATCATTCAATGACTTCAAAATCCGAGAATTGAGCGGGAGAAAGCGCCATAATCTCAGCAATAAAAGCGTTTTTCATCTTAACCAACGTCACCGAAACAGGAGAATCAGCTTGCATAGCTACGCAACAGTAGCAGGAGGAACCCTGATAATGTACTTTCTGCACAGTGAAGGCAATTTCTGCCAGCACCCCTCGCTTCTGCCACGTATCAAAGCAAGAGCGAAGATGGCGCAGCAAATCCATTTTTGAGTAGAACTCTAACCCGGCGGTTTCGGATCTGTAGTGCAAATCTTCTCTCAAATAGGGGAGTATGCCCTCAAAACGTTGGGTCGACATGCAATCGGCAAACAACTCAACAGCCGTTTGTTCGGTTATCATTTCAGGCACAGGCACGCGCATTACATGCGGCAGCGTGAGAGGAAGAGAAGCGCCATGTAACTCCGGCTTAATGGAGAATCCACCATCCCCCTGCGGCTCCAAATGGAGCGTCACGAAGCAAACATCTGCGGGGCCATCCCCCTGTGGGGTGCGGTTCATGTGGGCGGGGTATTTATCGGGAGCAAATCTGCAACGGTAACCCAATTTATCTTCATGCTGTGCAACAACGGTATCTACCATCACTAATACAAGCGAGCCTTCGGGTGAGAGGCATCGGAACTCAGGGCGACCGAATCGGAACAAGGGGGCAAAGGGTTCTGCAAGCTTATAACCGGCGGCGGTAATAGACTCTGCCAACAGCTCCAACGGTGTGGTTGACGCTTCTTGCTCAGCCTCCACCGGCGGAACGGCATCTTCTGCAGCAGCAAGGGCTGTCTCCGGGGAATCGGCCCAGCATACAGAGGATTCAACTAAGGCATCGGGGGAGGCCTGCAACTTACCCACGGCAGATATATAATCACCCACGCGCGGCACACGCCCCATGAGCTGAGGCTCAAATATGTAGACATTGCACAGCAAATCCGGCAGTTTTGCATGCACGGGTACTTGCAAGCAATAACCGGGCAGCCCGCAGAATTGAATTGGGCGAACACGTTGCACACAAGACACCGACACAGTATGCGTAGCGTTTTTCTGCTCTAAGCTTATCTTCTTTTCCTTTACAAACGCAAAGTCATTCGCAAAGAGGTTCACGGACCAGCGAAAATGCATACCAACCTTGAGCCGGGATGGGAACATGGCCAGCTCTGCACATGCGGCAGTGTAAACACCGCCACGCGCATCCAGCAGTTCCAAGGCATCGGTACCTACGGAATAGATTTCAAGCTCGTTAACCGGATTATCAGCAGAATAAATACCGTGGCTTACTACGCGCAAGGCACCGTTGGCAGAACCGGCCGTTTGCACCAGCATAAGCGGAAAATCATCACCGGCGGAGCCGCGCAACTCATGAGTCGGCAGCATATGCCTATAATCAGCCACCCCTTCAACATAGGGGTAAATACGCGTGCCGGCATTGGCAACTTCTCTTACCAAGGTGTGTTCCTTAAGCAAGGCAGCCCCATTCAAACAATGAGACAAGCCATGAGGACGCGGCAGAAATTGACGAGCAACATCTTCTGAGCACCAACGGCCACGCTCTCGCAGAGCATAGACAGCATCAACAACGGCTCTGGCAACATCTGTTCTGATATGCTGCACAACGCAGGGCACTACCCAAATGTCTGCTGCGGGGTGAGCCTCTGCCCACGCATACTGCTTTTCCGTAAGGCTGCCCACAGACGCAAGCGAGCTGATGCACAACACATAAGCACCTACTACTTTACCTTTCAACTCAATGGTAAAATGCGGGGAACCATCTGCCGCGCGCATGGATTCGATAATACGATTATGCACAGGCTCTTGTGCAAGCTCTGCCAGCAGCTCAACCAAATCATCTTCAGCAATGGAAAAAACGTCTGTCTCTTTCCATGCACTCATCTCCGCCGCATCCTCAACAGACGAAGTGCGGGCCAATATTCTGGGGGACACGTTGAATACGGACATACGCATTACACGGCACCTTGCCTGTCAAAGAGTTCTTTATAAAGCGGGCACGTAGCATACAGCTCGTCATGCGGACCATCGCCAACAATGCGCCCGTGTTCAAAGACAAGAATGCGATGAGCATTGCGCAGGGTACTGAAACGGTGTGCCACAATCAGAGTTGTTCTACCCTGTGCCAATTTATCAAGCTCTTGCTGAATCTCTCGCTCACTCTCAGCGTCAAGCGAAGCCGTGGCCTCATCAAGAATAAGAATGGGAGCATCTTTCACAAAGGCACGTGCAATGGCTACACGCTGACGCTGACCTCCGGAAAGGCCGGCCCCCCCCTGCCCCAATTGCGTATCAATGCCCTGGGGCTGGTTATCCAAGAATGCAGAAACGCGGGCGGCATCAGCGGCAGCTTGAATCTGCTCTGCCGTGGCACCCGGTTTGCCCAGCGCGATATTCTCGCGAATGGTACCACTGAACAACAAAGCCTGCTGCCCCACAATAGAGAGCTGCTCACGCAAATCATGCATAGTGACATCTTTCACATCAATACCATCCACACAAACACAGCCCTCCGTCGCCTCATAAAAACGGGGAATAAGGCTGGCAAAGGTCGTTTTACCGGCACCGCTGGGGCCCACAAGCCCTACAATCTGCCCGGCGGGTATATGCACATTAATGTCTTTGAGAACCGGTTTACCCGTATCGTAGGCAAAGGTCAAATTGCGAAAATCAAGCTCACCTTTCACCTTAGCAGGCATAGGTACGGGGTTAACGGGGTCAGCAATGGGGTTTTCTACAGCCAGCACATCTTCCAAACGAGTAAGCGAGCCCTGTGCCTCATTAAGTCGATTGAATGCTTGCCCGGCCTTTTTCAGAGAGTCGAAAGTAAAGAACATGGCAGCAGCCAAAGCCAAGAAATCCTCCAGCCCCATACCACTATTCTTACCGGCCACCAGCAAGAACGCAAGGGCAAGAGCCGTTACGGTTTCCATAATGGGAATGATAACACGCTGGTATTTAACCAACTTGGTCATATTATGCTTATAGGCTTGGGACGAGGACACAAAGTCTGCAATTTCACGCTCCTCCAAAGCATATGCACGAATTTCACGTTGAGTTTCAAGGTTCTGCTGAACAACCGTATTCAGTTCACCCAGCTCTGCCTGCGCCCGTTTGGCACGCAAGGAGATGCGTTTACCGAAACTGATAACCGGCCACGCAGCAAGCCCGATGAATACCAGCACAATGGCCATCTCGGGGCTACCGGTGCTGAACAACAGGTACATGAATGCCGCGAATGCGCAGAGACATGTAATCGGCTGTTTCACCAAATCATTGGCAACGTGAGAAAGCACGTTTTGCACATTGCCGGTATCTGCCACAATACGGCTCACCATATCACCTTTGCGCTGCCCCTCCAAATAAGCAATGGGCAGCTGCTGAACATGGCGAAAAACCGTTTTACGCAGGCTCTCAAGTATGCGAAGCCCCAGTATGTTGACCACCACGTGGTTGGCCCACATAGCCACACCGCGTATGGCAAAAATCAACGGCATACTGGCACAGGCCAGCATAAGCACCGTCATGTGGTTCATCTCCTGCAATGTGGGGATGTACTGCATCAACAGGGGTAATTCACCATCCCCGGCATAAAAGACAATGGGGAACACGAACTTTACCATCAACGGCACACCCAAGCCGCTTACTGCGGCCGTTATCAAGCCGGTGATAAAGGTAATAACCAGCCACCGAAAATGCGGCATCAGGAAGCGTTTGGCAAAAGCAAGGACTTTCTTCATTATCGTGTGGTCTCCTTTCCGTTATCAGCAGCGTTGCGTACCTGCTCATCATAAAGAGAGCGATACAGAGCGCTGGTTTCATACAGCTGAGCATGGGTTCCATCGGCCACGATGCGGCCTTCATTGAACACCAAGATGCGGTCTGCCATGCGAATGGTACTGAAGCGGTGAGCAATCACAAAGGTGGTGCGGTTGCTGGCCATCTCCTCCAAAGCTTTCTGAATAATGGCCTCGCTCTTCATATCCAAAGCGGATGTAGCCTCATCAAGTATCAGAATGGGGGCATCTTTCATGATGGCTCGGGCAATGGAAACGCGCTGCTTTTGCCCACCTGACAAACCGGCACCGCCCTCTGCCAACATCAGGTTATAGCCCTCAGGCTTTTGCGCGGCAAACTCCGTCACGCATGCGGCATCACCCGCACGCCGTACGGCATCATCATCCGCACCGGGCTTGCCTACTCGTATATTGTCGGCTATAGTGCCATGGAACAGGGCCGCAAACTGAGACACAAGCCCGATGGCTTCCGTGCGTTCTTCTCGAGAAATTTCACGCACATCCACCCCGTCTATGCGAACACAACCGGCATCAGGGTCATAAAAACGGCACACCATATTGATGAACGTGGTTTTGCCGGAGCCACTGGGGCCCACAAGAGCAACGGTTTGCCCCGCCGGCACATGCACGGTGATATCATGCAATACAGTTTTCTCCTCATTGTAAGAGAATGTGACATGCTCAAAATCCACGCGCCCGGCAAGCGGTTTCGGCAGGGGTGTGGGAGAATTCGGCTCAGGGGTCTCATCTTGAGCCTCAAGGATTTCGTTAATCCCGGTAATCATCGTGCCCATCATTTGGCAATAGTTGGCCACGGTACCCAAGCGTTTAATGGGGTCATAGCAGAAGTAGAACGCCGTTGCAATGGCGGTAAACTGAGCAAGGGTCAACCCCTCGCCGCTACTGCGATATAACGAATAGGCCAACGCCAAGGCGCTCACAAACTCAATGGCGGGAGATACGGCAGCTTTCCATGATTCTACACGAATAATGGCTTTATTGAAACGTGCAATGCTACCGCTGAGCAAATCTTCGCGATGTTGTTGCAGGTTAAATGCGCGCACCTCACGCTGGGCAGAGAGAGACTCTTCTACATCAGCCGTCACAGAATCCATGCCCTGCAACACTTTGCGCATCTTTTTCACCATGCGTTTACCGACAAAACGCACCAAAGGGATGCACAAGGCCGTGATGATGAGATTCCCCAAAAACACCGCCGCATTTCCGTTTGTTATCGCAACATAAACCAAGTACCCCAAGGCGGCTACCAAGGTAAGGGGCTGTACCACCAAGTCATTAAGCACTTGGGTAAGCAACTGTTGCAGGGTCTGGGTGTACTGAATGACGGTGGTCATCAGTTTACCGCGAGAATTGCGGTCGTGGAAAGAAAATGACAGGTATTGCAAACGTGCAAATATGTCGGAGCGCATATCGGTCATCATCCCTAATCCACCCTTTGTCAACAAATAAGAATTGTAATAGGTGGCAAGACCTCGTATCAGCATGACGGTCGGTATAAACAAGGCGGCACCCCACATTACCAAGGTTGCGGCATCCATACTCTGTGCAAGGCCGGTGGGCACACAGGCATGCAAAATACACATCAACCATTCGGGCGCTTGTTCTGTTCCGAATACCAGAGGCACGATGCTCTGCACAATAACAGGCAAACCGAACCCGGCCGCAGCTGCCGCAATAATTCCGGCCAATACACCCACTACCATCGTTACCATGTAACGTGGCAAATACTTCTTCAATAAAGGCCTTGAGAGAGTCCAAAAGCCTTTCTGTTCCGCACTACTCATATACCGCTGCATAGTATAACACACCACACACTGCTCTATCAATAAAAAAGAGCTGAATATACCCCAACCATGCAGAAAAAAAATCGCGCCGTACAAATTTAGCCGAGAAGAGCAAACGCAACGCGGTAACTTCTACGGAAAATACAATTCCGATATTACGGAGAGTTACGCGCGGCTTGGGCGATTGTGTTATAAATCAACGAGAGTCAGCTCATTTGGCACCGAACAAATCTGCATAGGTTTTCAGGGCGTAAGAATCCGTCATACCTGATACATAATCAATGATATGAGAAAAACGGTAGGAGGGGTCATCAGCATAGGCAGAGTCTGCATGCAAAATGGCAGCGAGGTGGCGGCCGAGGGGAGACTGCGGGGAGTCTACCCATTCCAGGTAAAGTTCCATGAGTTTCATCATGACATTGAAGCCGGTAACCTCCACCTTAATCACGCTCTCGTGGCTGTATATTTCTTTAACGGAAAACTCAGACACTTGGGTATGAGCCGGTGCCAAGTGCGAGAGCTTCATCAGGCTACCGCGAAGCTCACCGCTCATAAGGGCGGTATAATTCTCTTTCAAGGTAGCCGAGATAGCCTGAATACAGGAGCCGATCGTAATGGCACGGGCCAGGCGCAAGGCGGCGCGGTAGCCCCCGCGGGCACGCTCTGCCTCTATTTTGTCGCGCATGGAGCCCCCTGCACCGCTGAGGAGCAACAGGTTGGAGACCGCTGTCTCATAACTGATGATATGAGAAACGTAGGCATCCTCAATATCGGCCACGAGGTAGCTGATATCATCCGCAGCCTCCATGAGGTAGGCCAAGGGGTGACGCGCCCAAATATCCTCACCAAGGGAAAGAAGACCGCATTGCTCTGCCACGGTACGGAAGAAGGGCAGCTCATCTGCATAAATGCCGAACTTCTTATAAATGGCTTTATCGCGAGAAGCGGGGGTGCAAGGGTATTTGGTAAACGCGCCGAGCGTGGCACACGTAAGGTTGAGGCCGGCATCTTTGATGGGGTCGCAAATACGGGTGAGAAGGCGGAAGCCTTGGGCATTGCCCTCAAAGGTATAATCTTTGCGTGAGGTCAGCTTGCGAACAGCTGACTCGATGGCGGTTTCCCCCGAATGCCCGAAGGGAGGATTGCCGATATCATGAGCCAAACAGGCTGTGGAAACAATATCCCCCAAGCACCCGAGCATGCTCTGAAGCTCCGGCGAAAAATCGGCAGCGGCGGGGTCTTGTTCCAAGATGATGTCTTGCAACTCTAAAGCAAGAGCTCGGCCTACATTAGCTACCTCCAGACTATGAGTAAGGCGGGTGCGCACGTAATCATTGCGGCCCAAGGGAAACACCTGCGTTTTGTCTTGTAGGCGGCGAAAAGCGCTGGAGTACAGCACGCGGCCGTAGTCTTGATTGAATACGCTGCGCTTGCCGCGGCCATCTGCCCCGCCCCCTGTGCGGTGTGTAGAAAGAAGTGAAGACCAGTGCATCTGTGTACTTTATTGTAGAATGGAGGATTATGAATCAAAAACCCGTTGTCCGTATACAGAACAACGGGTTTGCAGAGGAAGATTTACATCAACCGAGCAGCGACTTCCAGTGCGCAATACGGCGGGCGGTATTGGCCGGGTTGGGGGCACCGGGGTTGGTGCGCAGCTCGAACGCGCGGTCCAAGTTGAATACGGAGTGTACATCATCACCGTATTCGGGAGAAATGGCGCGGAATTGTACGAGCGTCAACTGATTGAGCGGCGTACCACTGCCGACGGACACGGCCACAGCCTTACCCACCAGCTCATGAGCATGGCGGAACGGCACCCCGCGGCGTACCAAGTAGTCTGCAAGGTCGGTAGCCAGCAAAAGCGGGTCAGAAACGGCAGCGGCACACTTATCCTCGTTAATGCGCATGGCCGCCACCATTTCGGCATTCACGCGCAGAGCCAATGAGATGGTCTCAAAAGAATCGAAAAGCGGCTCTTTATCCTCTTGCAGGTCGCGGTTGTATGTAAGGGGCAAGCCCTTAACAGCTACCATGACGCTGACAAGGTTGCCGTACAAGCGCCCGCTCTTGCCGCGGGTCAGCTCTGACACATCGGGGTTTTTCTTCTGCGGCATGAGGGAAGAACCCGTGGTATGGGCATCGGACAGCGTACAGAAGCCAAACTCTGCACTGCTCCACAGCACGAGGTCCTCGCTCAAACGGCTGAGGTGGGTGCCGATGAGGGAGAGGCAGAAGAGGGTTTCCATGATATAATCGCGGTCGGCAATGGCATCCATGGAGTTCTCGGTAACGGAGTCAAACCCGAGCTCTGCGGCAATACCGAGGCGGTCAAGGTTGATGGTAGAGCCGGCAATGGCACCCGAGCCGAGGGGGGACACATTGACGCGACGGCGGCAATCTTGCAGGCGCGTTACATCACGCCCCAGCATCTCAACATAAGCCAGCAAATGGTGGCCGATGGTAACGGGTTGGGCACGCTGCAAGTGGGTGTAGCCGGGAATACGCACCTCTGCATACTCCTCTGCCTTGGCCACAAGGGCACGCTGCATTTCTTGCAGCAGGGAGAGCGTGGTATCAATTTCAGCACGGCAATATAAGCGGGTGTCAGTTGCCACTTGGTCATTGCGAGAACGGGCGGTGTGCAACTTGGCGCCGGGTGCTCCGATGCGGCGGGTAAGCTCGCTCTCAATATTCATGTGTACATCCTCCAGTTTGATGGTCCAGTCAAAATTACCGGCCTCTATATCGGTCAGAATGCTCTTGAGGCCGCCTTCAATGGCATCAAACTCCTCTTGCGTGAGCATACCGGCGCGCAACTGCGCACGAGCATGGGCTATGGAACCGGCAATATCATGCCGATAAAGTTTCCAATCGTATGAAATGGATTCACCGTACTTGAGTACAAGGTCTGCCGTAGCCTGAGAAAAACGTCCTGTCCACATAACGCGCAGAGATATACACCATTTGACGCAAAAAGTCAAACCTCAAATCAAGGAAACAGGGGTGATAAAAAAACGGGGCAAAAGCCCCGTTAAAAAAGAGACAGATGCTTATTGAACAACACCATCTCGAATGGTCAGCACCCTGTCACCCAAGCGGGCGATATCTTGGTCGTGCGTCACCATCACAAGTGTTCGGCCGGCTTCATCGGCCAGCTCAAAAAGCAGGTCAAGAATTTGGCGACCATTGCGGGAGTCAAGGTTACCCGTGGGCTCATCAGCAAAAATAATCTCGGGGTTATGAGCCAGCGCACGAGCAATGGCTACGCGCTGTTGTTCACCGCCGGAAAGCTCATTGGGTAGGTGATTAAGGCGATCGGCCAAGCCCACACGCTCCAGCAACGCTACAACACGTTCCGTGGCCTCTGTACCGGCAACCGCCGTGGCCAAAGAAGCGTTCTCGAGTGCAGTAAGCTCGGGCATGAGCATATAGTTCTGGAAAATGAAGCCCATGTATTTGTTGCGGAAGAGAGCGCGCGCTTTCATATTAAGCGCATAAATATCCGTACCGTCAATAACAACGCTCCCCTCTTGCGGTACCTCTAAGCCGGCAAGTGTGTACATGAGGGTCGTTTTACCGGCGCCGCTGGGGCCACAAAGGAATACTTTTTCGCCCCTCTTAATGTGCAAAGAAAGGCCATGCAGCACCTCAATGGACTTTTTGGCTATGGTATAACTGCGGTGAAGATTGTTGGCAATAATCATGCTTTGCGGGTAAGTTCAATGTTATCGATAAGACGTACCTCGCCAAAGAAGGCTGCAACGGCCAGCAAGGCAAGACGATTGTCATCTTGCACCTCGTGCAAGGTCTCTGCATCTACCAGCTCCACGTAATCAACCTTAACCCCGGGGATAACGAAAAGAGTATCGACTACGCGGCGGCAAACCTCTTCGGCAGGGGTACCGTTTTCATAGGCCTCGCGTGCAGACAAAAGAGCACGATGAATGGTAGGAGCCGCGGCGCGGTGCTCTGCCGTGAGGCGCACATTGCGGCTGGAGAGCGCTAGGCCATCGGGCTCTCGCACAATCTCTGCACCGTGCAGGGTGACGGGGATATCCAAATCCCTCACCATGCGGCGCAAAATGGCAAGCTGCTGGTAATCTTTTTTGCCGAAAACAGCATCTGTGGGCTGTACCAGGTTAAACAACTTGCACACCACCAAGCAAACACCGGCAAAGTGCCCGGGGCGTTTAGCGCCGCAAAGCACGGTAGACAAGTGAGTTTCCTCCATGGTGATGGAGCGGTTGCCGCAGTACATCACATCCGGCGTAGGCATAAACACCACATCTACACCACAGGACTCGCAAACGGCAAGATCCGCCTCCGGCGTCTGCGGGTAGGTTGCCAAATCACCGGCATTGTCAAACTGCACGGGATTAAGGAAAATGCTGGCGACTACAATGCCCTCTTGACCGGCAAGAACGCGGGCTTGTCGCATAAGGGAGGCGTGCCCCTCATGCAGAGCGCCCATGGTGGGCACCATCACAATACGCTTGCCACGGTGGTCTGCCAACAAGGCGCGCAAGGATTCTTTGGTAAATGCTGTTTGCATGGTGTGTAACAATCTGCTTGTGTGTTATTGTATGAAAGGCCGCCTCATCTCGGGCGACCTTGCATACGATAAATGGTTTATGCCATAGGCTTAGCGGCTCAGGGCATGGGGAAAGACTTGTTGAAGGCAGATACCTCTGCACGCAGGGCGTCGTAGGCATCGGGGGTCTCGCACACCTTCTGGGCGGCCAAGATGGAAAGGCAACGGCCGATGAAATCTGCCACGCGCACCACGTCGTCCTCTTTCATACCACGGGTGGTAACGGCAGGCGTACCGATGCGGATGCCGGAGGGTTTGTTGGTGGTGCCTTTATCGTAGGGGATGGCATTCTTGTTAACGGTGATACCCACCTTATCCAGAGCCACCTGAGCATCTGCACCGTTAAGGCCCTTGCCGCTGAGGTCTACAAGGAAGCAGTGGTTGTCCGTGCCACCGGCCACAATGCGGAACCCGAGGGCCGCAAGGCGAGCTGCCATGGCCTTGGAGTTCTTGACCACCTGCTCGGCATAGGCGCGGAACTCGGGCTTGAGGGCCTCGCCCAAGCAAGCGGCCTTAGCAGCGATAACGTGCATGAGGGGGCCACCCTGCAAACCGGGGAATGTAGCGCTGTTGAGCTTCTTAGCCCACTTCTCTTTGCAAAGCACCATACCACCGCGCGGGCCGCGAAGGCTCTTGTGGGTGGTGGTGGATACAAAATCGGCGTAGGGAACGGGGGACGGATGCACACCGGCGGCAACCAAGCCGGCAATGTGAGCCATGTCTACAAACATGATGGCGCCAACCTCATCACAAATCTTGCGGATACGGGCAAAGTCAATGGTGCGAGAGTAGGCGGAAGCACCGGCAAGAATAAGAGCAGGTTTCACTTCTTTGGCCTTTGCCTCAAGCTCCTCGTAGTCGATGCACTCGGTCTCGGGATTCACGCCGTAGTGTACCACATTGTATTGCTTACCGGAGAAGTTAGCGAAGAAGCCGTGAGAAAGGTGACCACCGCAGGCGAGGTCCATGGTAAGAATGGTATCGCCGGGGTTGATGCAGGCATGGTAAACAGACATGTTGGCTTGAGACCCGGAGTGAGCCTGCACGTTGGCGAAGTCACAACCGAAGAGAGCCTTGGCGCGGTCGATAGCCAACTGCTCAACTTTGTCTACCACCTCACAACCGCCATACCAGCGCTTGTCGGGGTAACCTTCGGCATATTTGTTGGTGAGAATGGAACCCTGTGCCTCCATCACGGAAGGAGAGGCAAAGTTCTCGGAGGCAATCAGCTCGATATTGTTGTTCTGGCGAGCACGCTCTTCCTCGATAAGGTCAGCCAGCTCGGGGTCGGTAACGGAAAGCGGAGAACCGGAGGCCTTAAGCAGACGACCAATGTGGCGGCCGCCCTCAAACTCTGCGTTCATCCAAGTGGAGAGGATTTCCTCAAGCATGTCAAGGTTTACGAAGGCAGCGGCAAGGCACATCACATTGGCGTTGTTGTGCTGGCGAGAAAGCGCAGCCACCTGAGGGGAGCGAACAAGCGTAGCGCGAATACCCTTCCAACGGTTGGCGGCAATGCTCATGCCGATACCAGAGAAGCATACAAGAATACCACGATCTGCACGGCCATCTACCACACGTTTGCAAACAGCATTGGCGTAGTCGGAATAGTCGCAGGATTCCTTGGTGAACGGGCCGATATCCTCAACCGTATACCCCCAAGAGGTAAGGAGCTCTACAGCAGCTTCTTTCAGTTCCACGCCTTTGTGGTCTGAACCGATGACGATGCGAAGGTTTGTATCCATAATTTTGTTCTGTTAATCGCCTGACGGGCGAGATTCTACCACATTACACCCGCGCACGCAAGCGCATATTGCAACGGATTGTGACTTACTTTTTGCGGGCTAGGAATCGGCGGGCAAATGACTCTAACTCAGGCACGCGGAAAAGGAAGCAAGCAGCTATGTAAATACCGCCTACCACAATACCGCCGATGGCAAGTGCCGTAAAGCGTGAGAAGAAGTCCCAGTGCAAGAAATCCGTGAAGAAAAGCTCACGAGCCTGCCAGCAAATGACGCCCAACACAGCACCTGCCCCCAGAATGCGCAACAGCCCGGGGATGAGCACGGAACAAGCCATGCTGCCCAGCAAATGCCGCAGGTAGAAGAAGTAGAAGAAGAAATTGAGCGTAGTAATAATAGCCGTGGTAACAGCCAACCACATGACACCCAGTTCTAACACTCGCACTGTGTAATAATTAATCGATATGGAGATGACGCAGGCAAAAAGTGCAAGTCCGGCGGGTGCCCAGGGTTTCTCAAGCGCAAGGAATACGGGCTGCAGCACTTTCATGCCGGCATACCCGAGCAAACCGAAACAGTAGGCACACAACACCTGCCCCATCATGGCAGAGTTTTCGGGGGTAAATCGGCCACGCTGGAAGAAGATACTCACAATCTCTTGCCCCCAAAGGGCAAGAATAACAGCGGACGGTACGGCAAAGAATGCCACAAAACGCATGGCTTTTGCCAAGTGCTCGGGTATCTCGTTATTGCCACGCACCAAACTCATGCGAGAGACAGAGGGCAACACCACCATACCCACAGCAACGCCGAAGAGGGCTACGGGCAACTGCCACAGATGGAATGCGCCGGAAAGCGCCGTTACGGAGCCGGCCGGCAGGTAAAGTGCAAAAGATGTATTGATAAACACCTGGGCTTGAGTAATACCCGCTGCAATCACACCGGGTATCATCAGCATCCAAATACGGCGCACGGCAGGGTCTGTAAATGCCGGTTTACCGGTTTTAAGGGTAAGGCCGATTTTCCACTGCGGGCGATAACCCTTGCGGCGCAGCGCCGGCAGCTGTACCAAAATTTGTGCTGCACCGCCCAATACCACGGCAATGGCAAAACCGTACAAGGCAGTGGGACCGAATGAGGGGTCTATCAACCAGCCCAGCAAGCAACCAAAGCCCACCGTGGTGAGATTAAATGCCGCGCTTGCCAAGTTCGGCAAACCGAATATACCGAAAACATTGAGAGCCCCCATACAAAGAGCTGACAATGAGGCCATGAGAATGAACGGCCACATAATGCGGCACAAATCTGCAGCCAGTCCGATGAAGTTCTGAGTCTCCACTCGCACAGCACCGCCGCGCACACTGCGCTCTGCAGAGAGTGTAACAGTTTTGCCCGGAGTCAGTTTTTCTACGGATGAAACTCGCACCAAACACTGCTCTGCCCCCTCTACAGCAAGAGGTGCGCTCAATGCAAACGAGGCATGGCTACGGCCATCTGCATCTTGTGTAATACCCTTATAAACGGCAGAAACCGTTAAGGCGGCAGGGGCTTCCAACGCAGGCGGTAACTCAAAATCCGCCACGGCACGCTCCGGGTACAAGGCTTTAATGAAGAGACCGGAGAGCAAAACGCCGGCACCCACAATGATGAGCATGAGAGATACCAACTGAGAAACAACCTGGTGTGCCACATTCCACGCTGCGGCAGCGCCATTTTGCTTCTCTTCCTTGCTCATCACGCTGGTGAAACTTTGCGAGAGCGCGCCCTCGGCAAACATATCGCGCAGCATATTGGGCACGCGAAACGCGGTGAGGAAGGCATCCAACGCAGCCGTAGCACCGAAGAACGCGGTGTATACAATTTCACGCAGCAATCCGGTGAAACGGCAGCAAAATATGGCCGCCGTTGCTATCAGGCTTTTTTTATGGAGAGAGGCCATGCTGTGAAATAACACTCAGACTTGTATCAGCGCACTTTGGAAGGCAAGGATTCTTTTATCTTCTTCATCACCTCGCGAGCCAACTTTTCATTATACTTACCACCCATGACGAGATAAGTACGGGCAAATTCACGCACGGCTTCCTTGTACAGTTTGGGGTCTGCTTCATCAAGTTTGGCACGCGTTTCTTTATCTTCCTTATCCATGGTTTCCATGGCTCGTACAACAAGCTTAATGCGTTCCAGTGCCTGTTCGTCACGTTTCTCCGTTTTACGCTCAAGGAGAGCAAGATTCAAACGAGAACGCAGCACAAGACCATCAGTGAGATCGATTTTTCCGTCCGCTTCATTTTTATGGGCGGCTTCAACCAAGGCAAGAGATTCTTGCACCCACGGCAAAGCGTCTTCATACTTATCTGCGGCAATGTAGAAGTCTGAAATCTCTTTAGTAATGTCTGCCTGAGACCACGGGCAATGCTTAGCGAGGTCCGGGGTTGCCATCAACATCTCACGACAACGCATCAACAAGGAGATGCGTTCTTCGCCCTGAGAATGTTCTGCAATGAAGGTAAGACTCTTAAATACAGCATCAGTGGCTGTTTCATGCTCCAGCAGGTAGCGGTAATCAACCACAGCCTCAACAATGGCACCGCGAGCCGCATTGGCCTGAGCACGTGTACGGGTGTGCGCAAGTTGCTGTGCATTTAACTTATCTTCGCTGAGCCCGTAGCCGCGAGCAAAGGCATCGGAAAGCGTAAGAAACTTCACGCAATCATCATACTTACCGAGGCGGAAACATACCTCGCCGAGTTTTGAGTAACATACGGGCAACAGTTTTTTGGTATCGGGGTATTTGAGCAACGTTGCCTGCACCTTATTCAACTTGGCATGAATTCCATTTAAAAGCTCATTGGAGCATTTTTTATTATTCTCCAAGGATCGTTCTGCATGTTTGAGCTGCAACTCTGCCGAGGCAGGGCAATCCGGGCAACCGGCTGCATCCAGTAAATTGCTGGCTTCGGTATCCATATCCTCTGTACCGTAGTTCAGCATGAGGGTGGCAACCTGCACCACCAAATCGGGGCGACCTTTCAACAGTGTTTTTACCTCAATTCTGCGGAAAGAATCTAACGCGCTGTATATCTTATTCTTATCAGAACATGCAACCACATAACGGCTTACCGACCCAATGAGGAGCGGAAGCGTCTCTGCATTAACCGTCTCGTCAGAAATGCGTTTTTGGAGCATTTCTTCAATAATGACTTGGTCTACGGTTTCCCCTTTTTTCTGAAGGAAAATAGCAATGCGCTCCAAACCATCCATGGGGATGATACCGGTCACCTCAGGCACAATGGGTTTTGCCATATTCCACTCGCCCTCATCAACCAAACGGTTAACGAGAGACCATGTAATCTGCCGGCGGGTATTGGCATCAGCAATCCATCCCAAGCGGATCTGGCGCTTTTCTGCCAATTCTAACAGTTGTCGGCGAGACCCGTAAAGATCAGCCATCAAGGCATCAAGCTTTCCGTTAGCCTCCGAGGCATCTGCCACAACAACGGTTTTCCCCTTGAAGTATTCTGCTATATCATCACCTACAGCAAAATACCCCCATACAAGAAGGGTAATCAAAGTGAGTGACACAGCAGCAATCGGTAATGCATGGCCCGAGTTTTTGCGTTTGGGTCTGTAACGGCGGTACATGGTATCAAAAATTATGGGTAATAATTAAAAACGAATCAAGATTCCTTATCTTCATCATATTCAACCTGAGAAGGCAACACAGCTCCTTTATCTGCACATGAGCGTAATTGGACGTCAATTTCGCTTCTGCGCTCATGGTTGGCAGGTAAGCGCTTTTTGAGAGAATCCCATACACCGGCGGCTTCGGACCATTCGCCCAGCTGGGTGAGCGCATATGCTCGGGCAAACAGGGCATCCGTCAATACGGGTTCCTGTGCCTCACCGGCAGATTCCAACAAAACGGCAGCCACGCCGTAGGCATCAGCAGCTGCTTGCACCTTGCCCTCCATATCATAAATGCGAGCCAAAGCAAGTTTCACGCGACCCTGTGCGGCTTTGTCCGATGCAAAATGTTGCTCGCGAATAGCGAAGCACTCTGTCAGGCATTCAGCGGCTTGGGCAAGATTGCCTTGAATAAGAGCGCACTGAGCCAACCCCTCGAGCGGTTGCGCGCGCATGACATCATTTTTGCCGCAGACGGCAAGAGCTTTTTCAAAATCTTGAGAAGCCAAGCCGTAGTTTTCGCGTTGCAGGTTGAGCCAACCACGCTGATCATAAAGGCAATTCCAGAACAAGCTATTCTCGGGCTCTGAGGTCATAGCAACGCCCTCGGCTCGGTAAAGCAGCGCCAAGGCTAAATCAGTATTGCCTTTTTCCTGTTCAATGCGAGCCAAATCACGTAATGCCAGCAACATGTAGGGAGCCCCGGAAGGAGAATCGCCGATACGGTTTAAACCATCTCTCAACATGCTTTCCGCACGTGCGCTATCGCCCTTTTCAAGCAACAGAGACCCAACACATATGGCAGCACTTGCCAGCTCCGGCAATTGATCGGGGTTAACTTCTTTGAGCGCCTTTTCAAAACAGTCATTAGCTTGTGCTAAGTTTCCCTGTTCTCTGTAGCGGCGCCCTTTATTCACCCAAATACCGGCAACAAGCTCATGGCCTTTGTCACCGAGGACAGCTGCTCGCTCAGCATAAACAGAAAGTTCCTTCTGCAACGTGTCGGCATCCGTCTCAGCGGCTTGCAACAAAGCCAAACGCGTGGTAATCAACTTCAAGCGCTCATCATTTGCCTGTGTGCGGGCATAAAAGGCATCCGCATAGTCATAATAAGCAGACGTTTCCGCATACTTATTCTCCGCAGCACAAGCTCCGGCAATGATTAATGCACGGCGCACCCACAATGACGTTGTATTCTCGTTTTCAAACAGAATCTTACTATCTCGCACCAAGGCATCGGCTTCATCCACAAATCCACGGGTTATAAGAGCTTGTGCGAGTGTCCATATCGCTTCGGTGCGCACAGTTTCATCCTGAATCCACGACAAAGCTTCGCGATAATTAAGCGCGGTGGTTTTCAAGATAGAATCATCTGCGGAAGCCAACTGCATGAAGTGGCGCAAGTTCTCGATGGCACGGTCATTAACAGATTTCGTAACCTCGCCGGAGGCCACACCTTCTGCGTACCCACGCTCCACACCAAAGCGGTAGGATGCATACTCCACCCCCAGTATGGTAGCAACGGCGAGCCCTATAGCGATATACTTCACTACAGGGCGCAAAACGAGCCGCTCCTCGTGTTCCTCCGGCTGATTATAATCCGGCCGAGATTTCATCCTAACAGTTAAGGAATTGAGGTGTTAAAATCTCAGGCAGATACCTGCCCGAGATTGAACGCGGCATGCACAACGCGAGCAGCCATCTCAATATCAGCAGCCTCAACGGTTGTGGTAATGCGAATCTCAGAGGTGGCAATCATGCCGGTCTGTATGCCGGCATCGGCCAAAGCCTGGAACACCGTAGCGGCAACACCCGGGTTGGAGCGCATGCCCACACCTACAACGGACAACTTGGCCAAACCGGCCTCAGTCTCGAGCTTGGCGGCAGCACCCAACTTGGGCAGCAAGGCCTTGAGGGCGGCTTGTGCAGCACCGAGGTCGCTCATGTTCATGGTGAAGGACTGACGGGCCTGGCCGTCGTGTGCCGTGTTGGCAACAATCATGTCCACGTTAATCTCAGCCTTTGCGAGGGCGGAAAGGATGAGGGCGGTGTAGGCCACGGGGGCGGTAATGCCGGAGACTGTCACGCGGGCCTGATTACGTTCGATTGAGACGCCGCGAACAACGAGCGACTCCATAGCTGAGTTTTCTTCTTGCACAATGGTACCGGGGTTAGAGTTCATGGAATTGCGGACCTCAAAAACAACGCCGAACTTCTTAGCGAACTCGACGGAACGGGCCTGCATCACTTTGGAGCCGCTGGAAGCCATCTCCAGCATTTCCTCGTATGAAAGGACAGGGATTTTGCGGGCATCTTTCACCACGCGGGGGTCACAGGTGTAAACGCCGTCTACATCTGTGTAAATCTGGCAAAGGTCGGCCTTAACGGCAGCGGCCATAGCAATGGCGGACAAGTCAGAGCCGCCGCGGCCAAGAGTATGAATGGTGCCATCTTTGGTAACGCCTTGGAAACCGGCGCACACCACGATGCAGTCTTCATCCAGAGCTTGGAGCACCATCTCGGGCTGAATACTGTCGATACGGCCACGAGTATGGCTGCCATAGGTACGGATACCGGCTTGAGCCCCCGTAAAGCTGCGGGCCTTGTAGCCCATGTCAGTAATGGCCATGCAAAGCAGCGCAATAGACTGCTGCTCGCCGGTGGCCATCAGCATATCAAGCTCACGCTCGGGCGGGTTGTCCATCACCTCATGAGCCAGGCCGATAAGTTTATCGGTAATACCGCTCATGGCAGAGATAACGGCCACCACCTTATTGCCGGCATTCTTGGTTTCGATAAGTTTGCGGGCAACATTGCGGATGCGGTCTATTGTGCCTACGGAAGAGCCACCATATTTTTGTACTATCAGCGCCATAATGTTTAATCGTTAAAGGTTTCTATACGGAACACCGCCGGGTGGCGGTCAATATATTCGTTGTCTGCCAACTCACGCAGCACGTACTTAAGACGCACCCACTTGCAGGCATGCACCATGAATACGAGGTGGTTACGGCGCACGCCATTCTCATCTACCGACTCATTGGTAGAGGTGGTGGCCGAAATATCCACATCATACTTTGCAAACTTGGAGGCGATGGCCGCAATAACACCCGGGCGGTCTTGCACGCGGAAGCGCACATAGTAGGGGGTTACGGTTTCACCCATGGGCATCACGCTCAGTTCCTTGGTATAGGGCTGGAAGCCCGTGTGGTAATCCGTCAAACGGCATTCACGCATGGCCAACACAATATCGCCTATCACGGCACTGGCGGTGGGATTCTTACCGGCACCGCGGCCATAGAAAATGGACTCGCCCACAATATCACCCTTCACGGCAATGGCATTGAACACGCCGTCAACCTTTGCCAGCAGGTACTCCTTGGGCACAAAACTGGGTTGCACACGCAGCTCCAAAGCATCTTTATCTGCATGGTGCTTAATTACTACCAACAATTTGATGGTATAGCCGAGTTGGTCTGCCAACTTAAAGTCCACACTCTCCACTCGCTCTATGCCGTACACCGCAATTTTGTCGGGGTTAAGCGGGGTACCATAGGCCAACATAGCGAGAATAAGCGCCTTATGCGCGGCATCCCACCCGTTGATATCGAACGAGGGGTCAGCCTCTGCAAAGCCGAGTTTCTGCGCTTCTTCCAATGCTTGGTGGAAGGGCATCCCCTTCTCTTTCATGCTGGTGAGAATGTAGTTACTGGTGCCGTTAATGATACCGGCTATATACTCCACCTTATTGCAGATGAGGGAGTTTTGCAAACTCTGCACAATCGGAATACCACCACCGCAAGAGGCCTCGAAGTAAAGCGGGGTCCCCTTCTCTGCGGATAATTGGAACAGCTCGCAACCATACTCAGCCAACACGGCCTTGTTGCCTGTTACAACGGGTTTGCCCGCATTAAGAGCGGCTTTCACCAGTTTATAGGCCTCATTGGTGCCGCCAATCAGCTCAATGATGATATCTATCTCGGGGTCTTCCACCAACTCTCGCCAATCATCCGTCAGCAAGGCGGGGTCCACCTCAATCTCGCGTTTACGCTCCAGATTACTCACAGCTATCTTCTTAACAGCAAAGGGAATCTGTGCCCGAGCCTCGAGCAATTTATAATTACGGCACAGGGTTTCATACACCCCTGAACCCACGGTTCCGAGCCCCGCAAGACCTAACTGTAGCGTGTTATCAATCATACGCGTCGCGTGATTATACAGCACTTTTGAACTCCACTCAAGCCTATAATCAATAATGCCACACATTTTTACTTTCGGCGCATTGCCTCAAAAAAACAGTCACCGAACTGACACTTCCCACGAGTTTGGCTGACACGTGAAAAGCTGGATGCCTCATAAATCAGGTACTAACATATACACATGTCACTCAAAATGAGCAAACAAGCAATAATAGAGT
>JAZNGY010000012.1:0-4250 GCA_045576695.1 Akkermansia sp. | reverse complement strand
ACTCTATTATTGCTTGTTTGCTCATTTTGAGTGACATGTGTATATGTTAGTACCTGATTTATGAGGCATCCAGCTTTTCACGTGTCAGCCAAACTCGTGGGAAGTGTCAGTTCGGTGACTGTTTTTTTGAGGCAATGCGCCCGCTTTTCCATGCGCATTTTTCATTCCGGAAAATGCGCTTTTTTTCTTGACGCATGGGGGGATTGCTGTATACTGGTATGGTACTTGCATTTTGATTATGAAGCTCAGAAATTTTAAACCATTGCCTAAGAAATTAGTCAAGAGAAAGAAGCATGGCTTTGCATTGATTGCTTCTTTGACGCTGATGATGCTCTTGGCCATTCTTGCTGTAGGTATTATGGCTACGGCGTCTACACAGAGCCGCATATCTGCCCAGACCATTCTTCAAGCCCAGGCTCGCCAGCAAGCTCTCATCGGGTTGGATGCCGCCATTGGTGAATTGCAGGTGGCGCTCGGCCCGGATTGCCGTGTTACCGCAAACTCCGGCATTACGGATAATTGTGGTTCTCGCCATATTTTGGGTGTGTGGGATAGTTGGTCCGGCCCCATCTACGGTACCGTCAAGCAAGGCGAACACAAGGGTACTTCCATTAAAGAAACCTATGAGCCCGGGCGCGCTTCAATGTTCCGCCAATGGCTTATTTCTTCTCGCAATCCCCAGCAGCTCAAGAACTTTGCGAGTGTTGCCGGTCTTGGCAGACCCGAGCCTGGTAAGCGCATTTGCATGGTTGGTGAGGGCACGTTGGGGGAGGTTGCCGGCTCTATGGAGGAGCGCGTATATGCTGAATTGGTGTATACCCCGGATGCCGGCCGCAATAAAACTTGCTATGCTTGGTGGATTGGCGGTGAAAACCAGAAGGCTAAGGTAACCATTAAAAACCCCGAGATAGGCGACACCCCCAGGGATGTGCTGCGCGCTACGTGGAACACCCCGGCGCCGATTTTTAAAACGGGTTCTTTCCATGCCGAGCCTATCGATGAGCCCGATAAGTTGCTTACCGTGCGCAGCTTGGCCCGCATAGGCGGGGGGCGCGATTTCGGTATGCCTTACTATTTTGATGTAACAACCAGCTCATACACCTTGCCCATCAATGTGAGATACGGTGGCCTTAAGCAAGACCTCTGCTTATTGCTGGGTAAAAAAGGTAATTTTAACTCAAAAGCGGCAGAAGATTTCAGAGCGGATGAAAAACGAGACAGCCCGCTTGTAAATTATGATAGCGATTTGAGAGCAGGGTCTGAGCCCAACATGCCTATCGGCTCTTGGCAGAATCTATACTCCTACTATAATTGCTGGCCGAACGGCGAAGCTGATGAATCAAAGAACGTAACTGCCCGTTTGCTTGGCGAGGTAGATGATGCGTATACCCGTATAAGCGGTGTGGCAATTCCCAACCAAGGTGATAACCGCACCCCGCAGAATCTGGAGACCTATTCCCCCGGCGGCGGTTGCTCCATTTACGATTCGCGCTCGCTGCTGCACGAGGGCGACAAGGCTGCCGGTTATGCCCGTACCCCGGTGTTGCTCTCCTACATGTGTACCTTCGGCCTTGTAGAGGAAGACCAATTGAAGAGTGACGGTTCTCCTCAGCTTACCACGGACGAAAAGCAGGTTTACCGTTTGGGTATGTGTTTCTCCCCCATGTTCTTGTGGTGGAACCCCTACAACGTACCCATGAAAATTCGTGGTGAGCAGCTTTGGGCTCAGTCCATCCCCTATAAGACCATTTGGTTGCAAACCTACGCCGTATCTCAAGCCGGTACGTGGAATTACACATGGCAGACTTATGCCATGCGCCAAAGCTCCGGTGAAGCCGGTTTCGGTATGGACTACGGTAACTACTTCTTGGGTAGCATCAACGGTGGTAAGCAAGACATTGTGTTTGCCCCCGGTGAAATTATCTTCTTCTCCCACGGCTCCAGCCGCACCAACAAGAATGGTGCGTTTGATAACCCGTGGGTGCCCGGGTATAACCCCAGTTCCGTTTCCGGGTACAAAGCTCACTTCTACGCCATGGGTGCCGGTAAACAGAGTACGGACCAAGGTGTAGCCTCTGCTGCCAATATGGAGGAAGGCCTCTTGAAGCTCCGCCTGCGCTTGGGTATTAATTCCTCCGGTGGTAGCTATACAACGGACGGTGTGTGGTTCGCTCCCCAAGTGGTAGAGGCTATCTCTGTGATGAATGGCTTTACCGGCCGTTATCAGGATAGTAGCTTAGATACCGCCATAGGTAAGCGTGGGCACAGCCCCCAGCGTTTCCTGATGGGGTGGTATGACCCCAGCACCGCCGCCGAAGACGCAACGATTATTTGTGATGAAAACCGCAACGATGCCGTATGGCGTGCAGACGGTTCACAGCGTGACAGCGCTGTGCCCTACTTCATTGCCGCGGTAGGTGTGGCACCCAAATCTGCAAACAGAAATTTGGATGCCCGCGTGTTTGAGGGTATTGACTACCGTACCAAATCTTGGCAGCACTCCAGCCCTGCGTTCTGGGGTAGCATGATTATCAAACCCGATGACCAGCAACGCCAGTACCACCCCTACCAGCTCGCTGTGTTGGATGTGGGCTCCGGTATGAATGCCTGCCCCATGGACAGCTTCGGTCGCAACGGTGTGCTTGGTATCAACTCCGGTGGTGAGCAGGTGTCTTTCGTATCTGTGCTTGAGTTGCCCGTGCATCCCCCGTTCTCATTGGCCGGCTTCTCCGGTATGCGCCTGCAACCCGGTTGGTATGCTGCGTCAAGCGGTGGCTCATTGCCTGCATTGCGCCGTATGCTGTACCAAAGCGGTGTGCCCGGTGTAGGTATCGGCAATGCCTTTGCAGACCCCTGCTTGCCGGCAGATGGCGTGTATACTGTACACTCCACTAACATCCCGACGGGTACCGGTGGTAATGGCCGAATTTTCGGTGATTTCTATGACCATGGCTTGTTAATTAACGATGCTATGTGGGATCGCTGGTTCTGCTCTTCCATTTCTGACATGCCCGGTAAAAAGGCGGAGAATGTGGCTAAAGGCTTCTTTACAGAGCAGAAAGAGGGTAAAAAGAAGACAGAGCGTAACTCTCTGCCGGTATCTCGCTACGTGCGCACCGGTGAGCCCTATCGCAATGAAGACATTGTTCAGAAAATCCTCAAGGATGACGGTTGGATGTACATTGCTCAATATCTGATGGTTGACGGTGGTTTCAACGTAAACTCCACCTCTGTGGATGCTTGGGCAGCAGCATTGCAGGGCTTAGCCAGTCGCCGCCTTGTTACCAATGCTGACGGTAAGTTGTCATTGGTAGAGGGTAGCTCTGAGTCTAATACAGATGAGGTAATGTTCCCCCGCTTCATGGTTTCTACCTCCAATCAACCCATTGACCCCAACAGCGGTTACAGCATGATGACCGGCTCTACTGAGATTCGCGGTAATGCAGATGGCTTGGCTGCTTGGGGTGATATCCGCAAGTTGGATTCCTCTCAAATCCGTGAGTTGGCTGAGGAAATGGTGAAACAGGTTAAACTGCGTGGGCCTTTCCTTAACATGTCCGACTTCATCAACCGCCGCCTTGATTCCAAGAATAAGGAGCATGCCCTCAAGGGTGCCTTGCAGGCAGCCATTGATAATGCCCACCTCAATGACGGTTTTGATGAAGAAACCACAGACCCCCAAACCAACGGCAACTTGTACAAGTTCCCCGAGGCTGAAGAGGGCTCCATTTACACAGCTGCACCCGGTTACCTGATTCAGAGTGATGTTTTGCTCTCCTTGGGTAACATCTTAACCGTGCGAGATGATACATTCACCGTGCGTGCTTACGGCTGCGTACGCAGTGAAACGGATGGTGTGTTGGCTCAAGCCTGGTGCGAGGCTGTTGTGCAGCGTACCATTGAGTATGCGGACCCCACGAATGCCCCCTCCGATAGCGATTATAAACCGGATGGCTCCCCCAACTCCGGTAAGAGACAACTTACCGCCACCAACAAGGTTGTCGGCCGCAAGTTCCGCATCGTTTCCTTCAGATGGCTCGATGCCTGGGATATCTGATGCAGCATTTTCAGTATGCAGAAAACAGCCCACCTCAAATTGAGGTGGGCTGTTTATTGTACGACCGACGCGATATGCGCACTGCGGTGAAAGTCCGCGCGGAGCCGCGATGATGCGGAATCCCAGACCTGAAGAACAACTGCGGGGAGGTAACGAACCGTGGAAAAGGAAGTTCGAGGGGAAATCCCGACTG
>JAZNGY010000011.1:0-6308 GCA_045576695.1 Akkermansia sp. | reverse complement strand
AATTATACATGCGCCGCGCCTTGGGCATATGAGCCACCGATAAATTGTAATTTATCGGGCAGTTTGATGTGATACTGTGAGCGTAGCGAACCAAATTTAAGAGCCCCGTGATAGCGGGGCGACGGACCGGTAGCCACGTGGAGTAGCTGCGTCAGCAGCGGAACCCGTGGTAGTGGTAGAAAGGAATCTCGGAGCCCGAAGCAGCGCAGCTGCTGAGGCCGACAGCAGGGTAGCATCCCCCATAAGTATTGTTTATTCATTTTTTATAATGCGTTGTTATTTAATAATAATACGGTTTTATCTGAGCTTACTGACGCAAAAACAGGAGCGGGGCGTGCTGTCGGCCTCGACGCCTTCGCTACGCTTAGGCTTCTCGGACTCCGATTTTATTTTCATCTTACCCCGGGTGGAGGCGCTGACGCGGCTGCACCCGGGTCTGCCATATGCCGCCCCGCTGTCACGGGGCTTAGGAATTCGGCTCACTTTCGTTCGCATATAACACCCCGATAAACTCCGATTTGCGCGCAAACCGGACTTGATGCTACCCGTGCATTCGCCATTATTACCATAAACCCGCTACGCAGACGTTCTTTTATCTTGCAATTCGCCAATATTCTCTATATCATGCCTTGAGTACAAGTTGACACGGTTTTCGGTAAAACCATAGGCATACATGGCATCAGGAGAAAACAGAAGACGAAACAGAAAACGGCGCCACAAAGATTGGCGTGCGCTGTGGGGTGCTTTTTTTCAGCGTACCGACAAGTCAGAGGGCGATGACGTAACCCATGGCACTCTCTACGAGAATGAGGAAGATGAAATAGCCGGTGATTCTGCTAATGCTTTTACTCGCTTCAAGCAAATGTGGGTACACGTCAGCATGTGGAAGCTGACTGCCTATGTTCTCTTTGTTCTGTTGGTGGGCACTTTGTTCATTACGGTATACCGCATGTGGAGCCCGCAAGACATCAGTGATATTGAGGGCTTTCATGACTCTGCTGCCTCTAAGAACCTGACCAGACTCATCTGCGACAGAACCGCCAAGGGTGAACCCATCATCATTCGCGAAGATGATGTCAACCGTTACCTGAGAGACACTTGCTGCATCAAACAAGATGGCTTTTTCTCCATATTTGCTGAGACAAGAGGTGTGGCATTCCGCTTTCATAAGGGGTATGCAGAATTTGTCATCGAGCGAGCCTTCGGCCCACTCTCCCCGCAAACAACCACCGTTAACATTTCATTTGTGGTTGAACTCGAAAACGGGCAACCTCAATTAAAAGCATATTTACGTGGCGGTGAACCCATATGGGGGTCTATTCCGCGCGGTGGCAGCATAGGTAAAATGTCCATTCCGCAAAAGCATATTGTCATTCTTAAACCGGCGCTGGAAAGCCTGTTAGCCTGTTACCCCGAAATTCGGGATGCTGTAGTGCAACACAGCTACTGCCCTTATTTCGAAGACGGTCGTGTAGAACTGCGGCCCTACCAATCACCTCAACAAAACGTTAATCAATAATGAAAAAGCATATCCTCAACTTAAGCCTCGCCCTTACCGGTATCAGCATTTTAAACTCTTGCATTATCTACCAAGGCGTGCAAGCATTTGTCAGAGAAGAATACCCCGGCACCCGCCCGCCCATGGTTATTCAAGATGTTAACGGCAAACCGGCTCATCAAAACTGGCTGAAAACCCCGTCAGACATGTTGCCGCCCTCCAGCTACATCAGCGCCAAGAGCGTCAGCAAGGCCTCAGACGGCACGCCCTACGGCATGACTACCGAATACAAGGATATTATCATCTCCCCGCATTATCCGCACCACAAGTTAGACTACACCGGCTTCAGTGCCGGCGACAAGGTGTGGGACCCCTACACCCGCAAGCCTTTCTACATTAAAAGGACTTATACCTTTAACTGATAACTCCATATGGCCGAAGAAAACCAACAAGAGGCCATTAAAGCCACGTGGTCTCAAAAAATCGGGTTATGGGGGTACAAGCTGCTGTGCGGCGTTCTGCGCATTACCCCCATTAAACTCGTTGCAACATTCGGTAAAGGGTTGGGCTACTTGGTATGGGCTGCCATCCCCTCGCGCAGGCGCATCGTTGCACGCAACCTGCGCATTGTGATAGACCCCATGCTCAAGCCCAACAAGTTGCGCACCATGGTTCGCCGTAATATCGTGCGCACCAGCATGAACTTGGCCTGCTCGCTCAAAACCGGCCTGATGACGGATAAGGAAGAAGCAAAATCCATCCGCATTATCGGGGCAGATACCTTCCGCCAATGCGGCAGCAACGGCCACACCGCCATTTGCTGCATTCCCCATGCCGGCAACTGGGAGATATTGGCACGCATACGCCCGCATTTCAATGATGTGGAGCACTTCGGCTCCATGTATCGCCGCATGAGCAACCCCCTGCTTGAGGATTTGGTGTACCGCTCTCGCACGGCATACGGGTGCGAGATGTTCAGCAAAGAAGACGGCTTGCGCGCCGTTTTGAAACTGGCGCGCACGGGCGGCTTGCTCGGCGTACTCAGCGACCAATTCACCCAAGAAGGCATCTTCCTGCCCTACTTCGGCAAATCCACCGGCGTTACCCCCTTGCCCGCCCTGCTCTACAAACGCTGTAAGGGCAAAGGCCACCTCATCAGCGTATTCACCCGCAACACCTCATTAGGCAAGTGGGATGCAGAGCTGGGCCGCCTCATCGAACTGCCCGAGGGCTGCGACTCGCTCGAGGAAATTACCCTGCATGTCAACCAAGCCTTAGAGAAATGCCAAAAAGAGAACATCTTGGACGGCTTCTGGATGCACCACCGCTGGAAATGCACCGCCGTATTTGCCCCGCAAGACACGCTGCAACGCGACCTCATGGTAAGCCACGGCAAGTTACCCTTCCGCATGCTGGTAGAAACACCCGCCTCCTTTGACGAGGCCGTTTACATCATCCCTGCCTTGCGTCTGCTCAAAGCCAGCCGCCCCGATGCGCAAATTACCATCCTTTGCCCCACGGCTCAACAGGCATTCTGGCAAACCCTCGCACCCACGGTCACGCACGTCTGCACCACCGATGGCGCTACGGACCTCGCCAAACAGCTGGAGGCAGATGAAATCTACAAGGACGGTCCCTTCGATATCCTCTTCATGCTCGGCGGCAATAAGAAGGTATACAAGAAGCTCAAGAGCATCTTGCCCGTCTTCACTTGCGCGTTCGACAACAGCGGCCTCAAGAAAATACGCCACCGCTACGCTTCCACGCACACCGGCCCGCCCCGCAACAGAGCGCTGGATTATACGGATAACATGATCAAGGGCCACCAGCTGCAGAAAGTAGAGGCAGACTTGTTCTGCCCCATTACCGGCAATGCAGAGGCCACGGGCAACTTCATTGCCCCCTTCTCCACCCTGGGTCAAGCAAACTCTTGGCAAGAAGAAAAATGGGCAGAGCTGGTACGCCGCCTGGGCAGCGCCACCCTGCTGGCCTTGCCGGCAGACGAAACCGCCGCACGCGAAATGGCAACCCGCCTCGGCATCCCCTGTCTCATTTGCGCCCCGCAGGCCGTGCAACAACACCTCGGCCCGCAAACCAAGCTGTACGCCGTGGATGGCCTCCTCCCCCAACTGGCAGGTGCCGCCGGTGCCAAATGCACCGTGCTCATGGCCGGCCGCTTGGCAGAGCGCTACGGCATTTGCCTGGGCGAAGGCCACCGCTACGTCAGCAACCACACCCCCTGCCACCCCTGCATGCAAGCAGAGTGTGATATGCCCACCCCCTGTGCTTCCGAAATCACCGTTGAACAGATGCTCGGTTAAGCACCCCTTCCCCATCCCCCCTCAAAAGCCACGGCTCCTAAAGCCGTGGCTTTTTGCGTGCGGAAGGAGGGAGATTCCACAATGTTAGAGGAAAGCAATAGCCTTTTGTTAACTACGCTAAATCGTGTGCAAACTCCAAAAAAACCGTAGTTAGCACACCAACATCGGTTGACAAAGCGATTCAGATAAGTTATAATCAAAATGCACTCAATGCTATGTTAGTCAATTTTTCATTTTCAAATTACAAAGCTTACTTGCAGCCTACGGATTTTTCGATGGTTGCGGGTAGATTCACGACACACGGAACATCGCGCATAGCGATACCCGGAGAGCGTTATGCTAAACTATTGCCTATAACTGCTATTTATGGAGGCAACGCATCCGGCAAATCTACTTTTATTCACGCAATGAAATGCCTTCGCCGCATCGTGCTGCAGGGCTCTGTAGACCATGTAGAACCTCATTTGTTCTCCCATGAAGGGAAAACCATGCCAACCACGTTCAAGTGTACTTTCTCCATAGAAAAACATGTCATGGAGTACCGAATCGAAGTATTTTCCAAAAGAGTTATAAGAGAATCACTTATCGATACAACTAAGGGACAGAACAAGTGCATATACGACAGACGCCCCGGGGAGACTTGCATCATCGGGAAAGAAATATCGGACAAATGCCCGAAAGACGAGCTTACGTACGCCACAAAAATGGGAACAAGCTTGCCGGATAAAGAGGTCTTCTTGACAACAATCATGAAATTGCAGGTATCTGCCTTTATACCGGAGGCAACACACTGCCATAAATGGTTCGCCGAAACATTGTGCATCATAGAAGCGGACAGCTGCCGTGTAGGACTCGGTTTAGATTTGCTGACTCAATTAAGCAACTATTCCACTGCCCTGGCAGATGCAGATACCGGGGTTGAGAAGTTACAGTTCCACGAGGTAAATGCAAATATTGAGGATATAGTACCTCAACACTTCATATCAGACTTTAAAACTTCTGATGATAACGTACGGGTTGTCCCGAATGACCACTCCATGCTACTTGTAAAAGACGGTACCGACATCAAGGCTATTAAATGTTATTCTGCATACAGCGCTGCAGATGGAACAGAGACTATCATACCTTTATCCAAGGAAAGTGACGGCACCCGCCGTTATTTACACCTGCTCCCCATTCTCTTGGATAAGCAGAGAGACAGAGTTTATCTCGTTGATGAATTGGACCGAAGCCTTCATACGACTCTTTCAAAATGTCTTATCAGGAACTTCAGAAGAATCGTAGAAAGCAAGGAACGCAAGCTCCAACTTATCTTCACCACCCACGATGTCATCCTTATGGAAGGCGACAACTTCCGTAAAGATGAAATATGGGTAACAGAAAGAGACGAGATGCACCAAGCTCATCTTATCTCTATGGCTGAGTTCAAGGATATCCGCCCCGATAACCAACTGAGGAAAAGCTATCTTGAAGGAAGAATGGGGGGACTGCCTAACATGAATTGTTGCGTATGAGTAACTACAAAAGAATTCAAGGCAGAATCAATTACCGAAAAAGCATCTTCTTTGTAACAGAAGGAGAAGCTTCTGAAGAGGCTTACCTGAAAATTGTTTGGAATAAACTGGAGTTGCGAGAATATTGCAATGCTCGTTTCTGCCACGAAAAATCGAGTATTCCCGCGATGCTGGCTACCGCTAAAAAGCTGGAGAAAGACAAAGCTTTCAATCCCAAGAAAGGGGATGAATTGTGGATAATCCTCGATTATGATGAGCAATGTCATTTCCCGGAACAATTTAAAGAGTTGTCTACATGGGAAAACGAGAAACCACATAGGCATGTCGCCATCTCAACGCCGAGGTTTGAATACTGGCTTCTTATGCATTTGGACGAGCATCCCAGCAAAGAAAAATGTATGAGCGATGACTATATGCAGCAAAGGATTCCCAATTTCAAAAAGCTGCCAATAGGCACACCTTCCATTAACCGGACTCGTATTATAGCGGCCATGGAGCGCGCTCTTTCAGCTTCTGTGCCAAGCTGTGAACAACCCTATATTATTGGCAGTAGTCTGGGGCTGCTCATCCGGAATCTTTTACAACAAAAACAGGCAACATCAAACTGACGCAAAGTGCACCGTGCTCATGGCCGGCCGCTTGGCAGAGCGCTACGGCATTTGCCTGGGCGAAGGCCACCGCTACGTCTGCAACCACACCCCCTGCCACCCCTGCATGCAAGCAGAGTGTGATATGCCCCCCCCCTGTGCTTCCGAAATCACCGTTGAACAGATGCTCGGCTAAGCACCGCTTCCCCATCCCCCCTCAAAAGCCACGGCTCCCAAGCCGTGGCTTTTTTGTTGTACGACCGACGCGATATGCGCACTGCGGTGAAAGTCCGCGCGGAGCCGCGATGATGCGGAATCCCAGACCTGAAGAACAACTGCGGGGAGGTAACAAACCGTGGAAGAGGAAGTTCGAGGGGAAATCCCGACT
>JAZNGY010000010.1:0-30076 GCA_045576695.1 Akkermansia sp. | reverse complement strand
GCACTATAGCGGCCTCTCTTGTGAATTTTGGTCATGTTGATGAGTGTGTTGTGTGTTTTTGAGGTTATTTTACACTCATCCGGACTTTTGCGCAAGCTTAGCAGAATTAGCTCTGTGTCCTAAATTCGGGTGGCTGCATATTTGCAACATATAAGAACAAATAATGGATATTGTTCAGAATATGGTTCATTTTTTGAGGCCTTGGTTAAAGCTAGGGTTTTCCCTGACGGTACTCAAAGAATGTCGCGTGGAACTAGAGTCATTGCTAAGGATGGCGATTTGTGCTACTCCCTTAAAGAAAAAGAGATTGATGACTACCTATATTCGAAAAATATTTCGCATGTAAAAGAAGCACGCTATCCTGATAGCAATATGAGAGCCGACTGGGAAGTGCTGCAGAATGGCAAAAGGATATTTATCGAGTACTTCGGGTTAATTGATGACCCTGTGTATGCTGCAAAGGTTGATAAAAAGAAGGAGATATGCGCTAATGTCGGTATTGCATTGATCGAGATTTATCCTGATTCTGATATCAAAGCCAAATTTTCAACACTTATCGGAAATAACGTTTGACATCTCAACATATATGTGCTACTAGTTAAGCCACCGAGGGGCGGGAAACCCGCTCAAATTAACTACTTTAACAAAACCAACTACACATCATGAGCCAAGAAGAACGTGAATGGACAGCAGGAGAGAAGAAGTTTCTTTCTTTAACAGATAAGTTTTCTCGCGAAGAATGGTTGCAGGAGCAGCTGGAAAAGATACTTGTTTTATCCCACAGAGCAATGTCTTATTGGGATGCACATTATTCTGCAAACTCTAATGATTCGGATTTCTATGAGGAACTCACAGATATTACATTGGAAATCAGAGAGGTAAGCAGTAACTTAACCGCAATGGGCGCAACACATGCGGATTGTATTCTTTTCAACGAGTACGATGCTGCCGGAAATTACGTACACCGATAATGCCACCTACAGTACAATCACATCATGAGATTTATGGTGCCGCTTAAAACGATGCACCAGCTTAGCAATGGTTAATCTGCGTCTACTACTCAACAACCGCCGTTTCGCCGATTGCATAAACCCACGCCAAACAATCGGGGATTTTGCAATAGGATGTCGCAAGAATCTTTCTCTGTTCTGTGAAGAAACTGAGGACGGTGGTGTACAGCTTTTAATCGATGAGCGAGGAAGGGTTATTCCGGCGCATGAGTATTCTTTGCCTGATTATATAAAGGAGCGTATATTGTGTTGGAATGCCTGGGCAAGCCATGCTATAGAGTCAGAGTGGGAAAAGCCCATATCACCTTACGGTCTGGAGGCCTATGGTGTTGCCATTGCCATTAATATTTCGAGCGTGAAAAAGGGGCATTACGTTGATTGGTGTGGGTTGCCAGTCCATGATGACTTTGCCTTGCTACAGTATGCCGAGAAACTTCGGACGCAAGAGAAAGTGAGAACATTACCGGAATCGCCCTTGGGAATAGGGTATAACCGTTATATTCAGAATTTGCATCGAGTAGCAATAAATGAGTTTTGCGAGATTCCTGCTATAAGTCTGCATTATCTTTTATATGACAGCTATGACTATGGTCGCGTGTATTTCTATGAAACAGCCAAGGCACCGAAAGGTACCGATGATTGGAATGAGCTCTGGGAACATATGTTTCTGATATCTCCAATAGAAGGATTCCCTGAGTGGTTACAAAAGGAATCCAACTATTGCGGCGAGATATATGGTTGTGATACGAGTGCTGAGTATCTGAATTGGGGGTACTGCCGACTCTTGTTTAATTTTCGTCTGACTGCACTAGGTATTGATGTGATGCGCTATCTCCGCACGAGTATGCCGGTCGTGGCATCACACTTGTATATCGCGCACCCAGAGAACTTCCCTCTCGCCATCATGCGACCGACAGTGGTGCTTTAAATGCATGATGTGAGGGGGCGTTCGCAGGACTTGGAAAAGGACTTGGATTTTGGGTGAAAAAACGTACACAACAGCGGGTTGCCGTACCCCTCTCAAAGTGTGTTTATCTTGATAACTTAGGGATATAACTTGCTCTTATTTCGCGTAACCTATTAAATATAAGGCAGTAAAAACTTATAAAAATCTTGTACACGCCCAAAAACGACCTTTCGCACTTCACAGGGACTCAAAAGGACTAGGGTGCTGGCATACAAGGATTGAGCTAAAAGCTTAAAATGATGCATTAGCATGGTATATGGTGTTCCTTACAGTACTGAAGTCTTGCCTCATCAGACGTGAAACCTTTGTCGCATATATCCGTTAATCCCTGCTTAATAAATTCGACTGTGTCGTTTTTTGCGTTCATTACGTGGATTGTTCTGTTGATGAAGTCCTTGAATCCATCGTTAATGGAACAGAGCTTGTCTATAGTATGGTAATCCAGTTCGTTTTTTCGAGCCGGATACAAAACTTCAGTGTCGTCTGTATAGGCGCCCAGCTTGATAATTCCTATGCCAAACGCTCTATTTAAGCGTTCCATTTCTTCCAACAGGTCATCGCTAATTTCAAAAGCTACGAGGTACCCGTAATTTGCCCAACTACTGTTAGAGAGCGCTTGGAAGAAGCATTCTTTTAGCTCGTAGTCTGATTTGATGGAACGTTTAAGCTCGTATGAAAAGAGGGACATGTAATTTTTTGCTTCTGTAGCCTTAAGCAAGCCTTTTGTTGTTTCGCTGCTGAAATCCTGAAAAGCAACCCCAATCATGTCCGGATGAATCCATTTTTGTGTGGAATCTGTTTTTCTTGATGATGTATGGACTATTGTTTTTGTGTGTATTATCTTGCTACTATTGAGTAGGTAATCTGCAAGTAATTTGTGTAAGCTTTGTTCTGTGTACTGTTGTTTGTGAAGGGGTGGTTCACTAACGATAGTTGGAACTGTTCCGTTTATGAGCGATTCTATTTCTTGCGCGTACTTTGTGAGATTGCAGCATGTTCCAATAGAACCAGCAGAATTTTGGAGTTTTTGGCTCATCGTATTGCGAGGGATTACTATAGACATCCATTGCACATGTCGGCGGTGAGGAAGAACGGCACCTTGTTGGAAGTAGTAATTTCCTTCTATAGAACCTACTTGGTATCCTCCATTACCATTAGGCGCGAGTACAATGTCACCATTTTTGAGCCCATAACATATCGTCCACAGGAAACCTGCTGCAGTTCTCGCCGCTTGGACAGATTTGTCCGGATTTGCATGCAAGTAGTCTTCTGTTACCTTTAGCCTCCATTGTTTCTCGTCAGCGTGAGAACGAATTGAGAAATCTATATCTTTTAAGAATGCGGCTCCCATAAAGCCACCAGCAAGGCAATCTGCGATGTATTTGCCGTGCTCTCCAAGCATGATGCGATTGTACTGTTTCATTTAAACTACAGAGAATAAATATTAAGTTGACTCATGTATGATTGAATTGTTGAGTTAGTTAATTGAATCATTATGTTCAATCTAGAGAAGAGGGGGGGATATCATCAACGAGTATTTCAGTGAGTTCTTTTGTTGTCGGTGATGCAATTGTATAAACTCTATTCGCCTGCTGAACAATAATTTTTTCAAAGAGATTGCGAACGGTACGTGCATTTGCAAAATTTTCGTCTTTGCTCTCATATTTATTTTGAAGAATACTAAACACCTTATCTTTTGCTTCATTTGAAATAGTGTAGGCTGATTTTTTACATATCATCATAAAAATCTTCATTAGTTCCTCCGGTGAATAATCTTCAAAACTTATGTACTTATTAAATCTAGATTCTAGACCAGGATTAGATTGTATGAATCTGGCCATTGGTGTGGGGTATCCTGCAACAATTACAATCAGATTGTCACGATTGTCTTCCATTGCTTTAAGGAGTGTATCTACCGCTTCTTGACCATAATCATTGCCACCTTGTTTAGATGTTAATGTATACGCCTCATCAATGAATAAAACACCTCCTAATGCTTTTTTTATAACTTCTTGTACTTTAATTGCTGTTTGCCCAACATAACCGCCAACGAGTCCGGAACGGTCTACTTCTACTACGTCTCCCTTGTTTAAAAGCCCCATTTTGTGATATATTTTTGCAAGTAATCTCGCTACTGTAGTTTTCCCTGTGCCAGGATTTCCGTAGAAGACAAGATGATTTGAGGTGGGGATGGTTGCTAGCCCCCGCTCCTTTCTCATTTTTTGAATCTCTTGCATATGTACTAAAGATTCAACATCTTTTTTCACAGATTGTAAACCAATTAGCTCGTGTAATTCGTTAAGTAGATCCGTAATGTTCTCTTTCGTTTGAACTCCATGGTCGGAATGAGATGATTCGTTTTGTATAGTTGTTTGGCGTTCCTTTAAAATATTTATATCAACTGCTGGAGGATTTGCAATATACTTTTTAAGCTTTGCAATTATCGTTTTATGAACAAGTCTACCACTCAAATCCTCATGATTAGCTGTAACTGTTTCTAGAAAGATGTTTCCTAAAATTTCAAAAATATTTACTAACCCTGATGCAATACCTTTTGGTTTATTCGGTTGTAATATTGCGTTGATTTGTTCTATTGCTGAATAATTCTGAACACTAATGGGAATTTGGAGAAAAACTGATGACGAATGTAGTTTGTGTTTATCTATGAGATGTCGAATATAGAGAGAATCTATATTAAGTTCTAAATATTCTTTGATAAATGTAGCCTCTGCAGAGGAAATACTATCATCTGCTGCAGCAATTGCTAAAAGGAAATATAGAAAGTCACGCCGTAAATCGTCTTTTTCAAATTGTAATTCTGCGCCGTTATTAATTACGGACATGCACAAATCTTCATAGGTGCTTAAATAGTCATCTAATGCTTTCTTCAGCCTATCGTTTAGAACAAAATTATACTCGTCCTCTGCATCAATATAATCCTCTGTTGCTCGGACTTCAAGAAGTCTCGTAGCCCATTTTTTCTCAAGATGGGTTTCTGCATAATCGCATAGAGTGTTTAAATAAGTATCTCGTGCTTTTTCTGCGGCTAATTTTTCTTTTATTGACAAAACCGCAAATCTACTTAATTCATTAAGTTCAGTTATGTATCTTTTTGTCAAACATGTATATGGAGCGCCTACTTTGTATAATTGATTTTCAGCATTTACTAAAATAATAAATGAGTATGAGGGCGTTGTTATAAACTGCTCCGAGATAATATTGCGTTCTTTTAAATATGCATACCATTCTTTTTCTGTAAATGAATATCCAAAAACTCCAGCAATTCTTTCCAGCTCCCAATTTGATAATTCTCCGTCAGCAGATGCGACAAGGAGTACGAAATTCATAATATCGAGAGTAATTGCTTCTCTATAACTGTAATCTCCTACTCCTGCCGTGATTACCAATTCTACGCAATCGTTTACAAAATCATCGAGCTTAATTTGATCCCTTAATGTATATTTGTTTAGACCGTTTTCCATGCTCAGTATGGTATTCATATTAGAAATATTGTCAAGGGAAATTTTATAAATGTTGGTATCTGACTTGAACTGTATAGTTTGTATCGTTGGTCGCCCTGTAATGAATGCAATTGTTATCTGTTTTTGCTTGTCAGAGCTGATAGATATGATTGGATAGGGGCGCCTGTTTAATACATGCAGAGTTTCTAATTTGGGAACATTGCAGATTGTTATTTAATTCCCGTTTAACAGCACTGGCGCTTGCTGTCAAGCTGTATCCCCATACGAGTATGTCGGTAGTAGGCTCGCACCTGCATATTTGCATATCCAGAAAACTGGCTGAGCATAGTAATACGTTCGTCTGTGCCACTTTGAATGGTTGATGTGTGGGAAGAGTTCGCAGGACTTAGAAAATGACTTGGATTTTGGGTGTAAAACGCCGTTTGGGAGTACAAAACAGCGGGTTGATGTCCCTCTCTCGAAGGCTGGCAGACACCTCTGCGGGGGAAGCGATGCTGGCAAGCGGCTGGGAGGCGTAGAACAGAAGGTGCTTGTGTAATCCTACGCCCTCTCAGGCCGGGGCGCCGGTAATCAGTTTAATCATAATGCAGATTTTTCTTGATGAGAGCGCATAAATCTGTTAAGTTTACAGTCATATGAAAACTCCTGTATTCACACCGGAAAAGATAACAGAATTATGTGATAATGAGGTGTTTGTGTTTGGTAGCAATCTAGCAGGTTGCCACGCGGGAGGTGCTGCGCGTTTTGCGCATGAGCGATTTGGTGCTGTTTGGGGGCAAGGTGAAGGCTTGCAGGGGCAGAGTTATGCGATACCCACAATGCAGGGCGGTGTAGAAACCATAGCTCCTTATGTTGATAGGTTTATAGAATTTGCGAAAGCTCATCAGGAGCTGCATTTCTGGGTTACTCCGATAGGTTGTGGTATTGCCGGGTTTTCGGCAGACGAAATAGCGCCGCTTTTTCGTGAGGCATTGACGCTTTCTAATGTATCATTGCCGGAAAGCTTCTACCATATTCTGGAGGCGATGCAAGCTTCCTCTCATACTGCTCCTACTTGGGATGCAGATGCATGGACGCGGGATTTCAAACAAGCTATCGAAAATCGGGACTATTTCCAATTGCATGACCTGCGTATCCGAGTGTACAGTAATACGCTTGATGTTGTGGAATGCGAAAGGTATGTGACAAGCTCCGGCATGCTTGTGGAGTTGCCGAAGGATGATTCCATTCTTTTTTCTACCCGATTTTATGAGCGAGAGTTACCGCAAGACTTCAGCGTATGCGGTCAATATGCCACACGGGTGGAGGTCGTGAATGGGGATTGTCTTGCTGTAGCTCGAGCGTTGGTTGAAGCCGGCGAAGATGTTTGTGTTCTCAACCTCGCGAATCGCCAAAATACCGGCGGTGGGGTGTTAGGTGGCTGTGGAGCGCAAGAGGAGTATCTGTTCCGCTGCTCGGACTACTTCCGCTCTCTCTATCAGTACGCGGATTATGCCTCGACGTATGGTCTCCCTGTGTCTGCGGTGCATAGGTATCCCATGGATCGCAATTATGGCGGCGTGTTTTCTTCCGGCGTAACGGTGTTTCGAGATGTGGAGGAAAAGGGATATCCTTTGCTGGAGCTGCCGTGGCGGGTGAATATGATTGCCGTTGCAGCCATTAACCGCCCTGAGTTGGAATACGTCAATGAAGAACCCAGAGTTGCGCACCACTTGGTGTCTGCTGTGAAAAATAAGATGCGCACGATTTTCCGCATAGCAAGGGAAAATAAGCAAAAGGTACTTGTACTGGGGGCTTTAGGGTGTGGTGCATTTCGTAATCCGCCTAAGCATACGGCTGAGCTGTTCCGAGAGGTGATGCAAGAGCCGGAGTTCTGCGGAGTATTCAGTCATATTTTCTTTGCAATTAAAGAAGATCATAATTCCCGTGGTGCCGGTAATTACGCACCTTTTGCTGAAGTGTTTAATGATGTGGATTGTCATTAGAGGAGCGATAAGAAGCATAGCCGGTGGTGCAGGGAGCCCGCGACAGCGGGCGAGCGTAACCACCGGTAGTGATACAAGTTGAATGGAACCCCGTTGAAAACGGCGGTGACAGAATAGCCGCCGCAAAATGAAAAAGCGGATGAATTATTCCATTATTGATTTTATGAAATTATATTGAGGCTTAATATTTTGATGGTCGTAAATCATAAAGCCACGCTTTTCTGTCGCCACCGTTTTCAACGGGGCTCCTATTTTTTATCTATCTGAACCGGAGGTTTCGTTCGCCCGCTGTCGCGGGCTCTCTGCACGCTCCGGCTAAGATTCTTACCGCCCCGCTATCACGGGGCTCGTAAATTCGCCTCGCTCACGCTCGGAGGATTCTGCCCGACAAACTCCGATTTATTAACCGAAACGTTTAACCGAGTGTATAAAAAATGTACAAAAAGCCGCTCGGCCATTGGGCTGAGCGGCTGAAATGTTTATAGTGCAATCTCTGTTACTTGGCGGGGGCCACAATGATGGGCACCTTCACTTCGGGGAGCCCTTCTGCCTTGATGGTAACGGTAGCGGTACCGGTTTCCCCACGCTTGCTGCGCACCACCGCCAGAATACGGCCGTTAAAGAAGCTTTGCTGCGGGTCTTGCAGGCAGGTGTGGTCAATGGGGTTGCCGTTGCAGAAACCTGCAAGAACAGCCGGGCCCTCAATGGAGAACTCTACCTTGCGGCAGTCAGTGGGCACCACATTGCCGTCTTTATCCTTGAGAGCAATTTCAATGTGAGAGAGGTCATGCCCATCGTTGGCAATGGTGCTACGGTCTGCCACGGGGGCAACGCAAGCGCTTTCGCCCGTTGTGACACGTTTGGCGGTAGCCCAGGGTTTGCCGTCTTTCTTGACCACAACCTCAACCGTGCCGGGCTCGTACACCACGTCTTCCCAGGTGAAGCGGTATTGGTTCTTGCTGACATCAAGGTACGGTACCTTGTTGTTTTTAGAATCATTATCTTTTTGTCGGAAGGTGTCACCATCTCCGCGTTTGCGTACACCTTGGCTTTTGCCATTGACAAAGAGCTCTGCTTCATCCCCGGAGGTAAACACCATAACGGGTGTTTTTTGTCCTTCGCGGCCCTGCCAATTCCAGTGGGGCAGAATGTGTGCTTGCGCCAGCTCCGGGCTCCATTGGCTTTGGTAGAGGTAATAGACATCTTTGGGGAAACCGGCAAGGTCTATAATACCAAAGTAGGAGGAGCGGCTGGGAGCCTTATTGCCCATAGATTCATACTGTTTCATGATGGCCATACGCTCGGCCTCGGGCAAGTGTTTGATGTTGCCCTCTATGGTGGCATCCTGGTTAAAGGGAGTGGGCTCGCCAAGGTAGTCAAACCCGGTCCACACGTATTCGCCTGCTACATCCGGGGCTTTAGTGTGGGCATGCATCTCTATGTCTGCGCAGTATCCCCAGTGCGTGGAGGCTACACCGTATGCACTCACTTGGAACGGGGCGATGCTGACACCTTGGTAACCACCCTGCACATTCCATTTGAGGGGGAAGGCGTAGGTGTCTCGGGTGCCTACGCAAGAGCATGTCTCCGAGCCGTAGTAGGGCTTGTCCGGGTGCATTTTGCGGAACAAGGGGTAAAGATGCGGCTTATAGTTAAAGCCGTATACATCCATGGTTTCCACAAAGCCGTTGCGGAATGCGTTTTGGTCGTTACAGCCAACAGTGTAGGGACGCGTGGTGTCGTACTTGCGTATTTCATCTCGCAGCCCGTTGGCGATGGCTATGTTTTGCTCGTGGCGTTTCGGGTTTTTGGGGGCGCTCTGCTCGGGCACCTCATTACCACCGCTCCAAGCAATAATGCAGGGGTGATTGCGGTCTCTGAGCATGAAGTTCTGCACGTCCTTTCGCCACCACTCGTCCCAATAGATGTGGTAGCCGTTCACTTTCTCATACTTTTGGCGTTTCCAGATGTCGAAAAGCTCATCAATGACCAAAATGCCGTGTTTGTCGCACAAATCCAGCACCTCGGGTGCGGGTGGGTTATGCGTCATGCGGATGGAGTTGCAGCCCATTGCCTTAAGCTTCTCAATCTTGCGCTCGTAGCCACGTGCATGGAATGCGCCACCGAGGGCACCCAGGTCATGGTGCTCGCAAACGCCTTTAATCTGAACTCGTTTGCCATTGAGGAAGAACCCTTCTTTTTTCCACTCGATAGTACGTACACCGAAAGAGGATTTTTTCGTATCAATAACTTTACCATTGAGTAAAACAGTGGTTTCCAAGGTGTACAGGTGCGGGTTTTCGCAGCTCCAGAGCTCGGGGCTTGCCAAGAGAATGTCTTGCTCTACAACGCCCTGTGTACCGGGAGCAATGGTAATGGTGGTGGGGGTAGCCTGTATACCGTTTACCGATTGCTGCACCACAACCTCTGCCGGTTCAGAACCGGTGTTTTCAATGCTTGTTTGCACCTTAACCGTGGCAGAATCTTCACTCACTTTGGGGGTGGTGATGTAGGTGGGCCATTGAGCTAAGTGCACGGGGCCTGTTTTTTCCAACCACACGTGGCGGTATATACCGGCACCGGGATACCAGCGTGTAGAAAGCGGCAAGTTGCTGGCCATTACTGCTACCAAGTTTTTCTCCCCCGGGCGGAGGAACGGCGTAATATCTACGCGGAAAGAATTGTAGCCGTATGCCCATTCGCCCGCAAATTGACCGTTCACGTATACTTGCGGGCAAGACATCACGCCATCAAAGTCCAGATAGTAGCGGTCTTTTTCCGGGGAAAAATCTGCCGGTACATCAAAGTGCTTGCGGTACCAGCCCCAGCCGTTCCAAGGCAGCTTGCCGGTTTCGTTGGGTTCATCTGCCAAGAAGGGGCTTTCAACAGCCCAGTCATGGGGCAATTGTACGGTTTTGTAGCCCTTTTCGGAGGCTGTGGGCAGCGCATGCACATAAGCACTTTCCCCATTCTTAACTTGAATGGGATGATTGTCCATACCGGTGAAAATAACTTCCTTAATACTGGCCCATTGTGTGGCGGTGGTGCCGCCGTCTATGCTGATGAGCACAGACTCAATCGGCTGCGGGTCATCTTGCATCATGATGAAGGCCGCAGCCTGTCCGCCGGCGTTAAATTTTTCTACTATTTTTTTGCCGTTTTTGCATTTAACTGTAATTGTGACGTCAAAATTGCATACCTTTTCCCAATAAATGAAGAAAAGTTTGACGGGATCATCAAAGTTTGGGCGAATCATCAGTTTGTGGCCACCCAAGGGGTCGGGGGCGCACCAGCGTGTGTTCATATCATTATCCACGGCATGAGATGCCGGGTGCCCGCCTTGATATTTCGTCGCCGTTGCAGAGGAGCCTGCAAGTGCCGGGTCATATCCGCCGAAATATTTGAACTTCCAATCAAAATCAAAGCATTCTCTTTCTCCGGCAGATGCCAGAGCCGTGGTGAATGCCATCAGCGGCAATAGGTATTTTGCTCTCATAACCATAAAAGTATGCAGTTTGAAACCTGTATCTTTTTTCACTCTATCAAAAATCATACCTCATAGCAAGCCAAAAAAATGAAGCGAGAATTCGCACGGAAGCGCATTCTCGCTGAATATAACAGGATGTTGTCAGCTATTATGAGTTTTGTATCAACTCTTGAACGCAGCGATTACAAACTTCTTGCCAAGTGGGAAAATCCGGGCAGGTAAAGGGGATGCTGCCGTCGTAAGTTGCGTTTGCCTTGGCTATGAAATCTGCCTCATCCGCATTATTGAAGAGGTATTGAGACGGGATGTTTTCGCGTATGGGGGGGATATCTGACGCCAGGCAAGGGGTGCCGTTGAGCAAACATTCCACCGGGGGCATGCCGTAACTTTCATAGTCCGAAAAATAAACAGCCATGCGGCATTTTTCTCTCAGCAAAATACGCAGTTCAGAAAAAGGAATGCGTGCGTGGTGAATCCAGCGTTCATCCGGCAGGGGCATATCTGCCGGCAAACTGCCCACCGCGTGAATGCGGATGCTGTCGGCGTCCGGCCTGGTGTTGAGCCATGCGGTGATGCGCTGCAATGTAAGAGGCGTGCATTTGTGGGGGAATGTAGAAACGTAGGTGAGAATATCCTTTTTACCTTCCGCATTTTGAGCGACGGGTGGCCTGTCATCAAAACCTATGCCGATGCGGGCGATTCGTGCAGCGGGCACATAGTGACGAATGCGGTCTGCATTAAATTGAGTGTGGGTGAGAACCAAGTCAGAGACTTTCATCGCCCGCAGAGAGAGGGTGCGGAAGTAAAGCAGCTCATGCCAAGGGAAGGGACCCTTGCGGTCAGATGCAGAGCGTTGCTCGTAGTGCTCCCACATAACATCGTGAACATAGCAGGCCATTTTTGCTTTGCCGAATCGGGGGAAGAAAGGCGGCACTCCTTTGGGGAGAATCACCCAGTCCGGTTTAATCTTACGCACGGCCGCGCACAGCCCGAATTGATCCCACCACACACGGGCAAAACGCCTCGGCACGGGTTTGGTTGTAAGGTGCAGGTGCACGTGCTCGGGGCAATGGGCAAAAGCCTCCGCGCACTCGTTATTGCCTAAGATATGAAGTTCCGCAATCTCCGGGCAGTGCATCAGCCCCTTGGCCAGTCCCATGGATACATTGAAAATGCCCATGGATTTGGTGCGTTGAAAACTTTGGTCGGTAAGTGCAATGGCTACTTTCATGCTGCGCGTAGTTATTACTTAAGTCAGCCTAGCATATTACCCCCCGTTGTCAAGTTGATTTTGCCCGCAAAAGGTAGTAATTGTATCACTGCTTGTTAAAATCTTTGTCATTACACACTCTTGGCTTGCCAAAAAGATAGGGCCATGATAGAATTGCCCAACTTTTTCTGCAATTTTCTAACTTTAAGAATTATGGAAATTACCATCAACAAGACAAGCGATTGCCTGGTAGAGCTTACCGCTACCGTACCGGCAGCTGATGTAACCGCCATTCAGGACGGTATTATCAAGTCCATTTCCGGCAGCGCCCGCATTCCCGGTTTCCGCCCCGGTAAGGCTCCCAAGAGCGTTATCCTTAAGCGCTATGCTTCCGACATCAAGGATGAGTTGGATGCTCGCCTGCGCGCTGACATTCAGGACAAGTGCTTGGATAAGAACCCCGATCTCAAGGTTCTTGATTTCGGCAATATTCAGAGCGGTGTGCAAGAGGACGGCTCTTACACCCTCACCTCTGAGTTGACGGTTGTTCCCGAGTTCGATTTGCCCGAGTACATGGGTATCGAGGTAACAGTGCCGAGCTCCGAGGTGACGGAAGCAGAGGTAGATGCGACCCTCGCTAAATATGCCGAGACTTCTGCTCGCTACGAGGTAACAGAGCGTGCCTCTGCCAAGGGTGATGTAGTGGTGATTGCCTTCAAGACCACCGTAGAGGGCCGGCCCACGGCTGAGTACTGCGGCAAGCCCGTTGGCTTTATGGAAGGCCGTGAAGACCACTGGGTAACGCTTGAGCAAGACCGCTTCATGCCCGAGCTTTCTGAGGGGCTTGTTGGTGTAAGCGCCGGCGATACCAAGGATATTACCGCTGCTCTTAAGGCTGATTTCCCCATCTCTGAGCTTGCCGGTAAGGAAGTTGTGTTCCATTGCACAGTGAAGGAGGTGCGCGAGAAGATTGTGCCCGAGGTGAATGAAGAACTCTTCGCTACCGCTCTGCCCGGCAAGACCATGGCCGAGATTCGTGATATGGTGCGCGAGAACCTCAAGGGTAACAAAGAGCGCAGCAATGATGAGGCCAAGGCTGACCAAATCTCTGAGAAGCTTGCAGACCAGCTCACCTTCGCCCTGCCTGCCGCGCTCGTAGAGCGTGAGAATGAAAACACGGTACAGCGCAAGGTTTATGCCGCCATTCAGGGTGGTGATTACGATGCTGCCAAGAACATGGATGCCCTGCGCGAGGAGGCTATGAAGGAGACCGAGCGCAACCTGCGCGTGTACTTCGCCCTGCAAGAGATTGCTCACCGCGAGCACGTGGTTGCTACCGACCATGAAATGATTGAGGCTATCTCCAACATGGCCAAGCAGGCTCGCGAGAATAATCTCAAGAACTTCATCCGCAAGCTGCAGCGCGAGGGCCGCATGACCGGCGTTCGTCTGTCCATCGTAACCTCTAAGGTTCTGGACCTGCTGGCTCGCAACGCCAAGGTGACTGTTGCAGAGTAAAGCAATATAACAGTATTTTATTCAGGCCCGGTATCGTATGGTACCGGGTCTCGTTTTTGATGAAACGGTTATGCTAACATCTTGCGTAACAACTGTGATTGCGCTACAACTGCCCATATGGGGTATCTTATTGCTTTTACATTATTGGTTGCGCTGGGGGCTTGGGTTGTGTCATCATACCTGCGCCTGATTCATTTGTACGAGAGAGTGCAGGAGGCTTGGTTGCAGTGGAGCCAAGCCGCGCAGCAACGTAATGAATGTTTGCGGCAATTTGTGACAGAATTCGGAGCGGGTTTTCCCCAAGAGGCAGAGTTGTTCAGCGATATGCACCGCAGCGAGCTTGACTCTTGCCGTGTGCTGAAAGCATTTCCCTGCGCGCCGAGAGAGGGCGATTTCGGCAGTATTGCTGAGGCAGAGCGTTATTTGCGGCGCGCCGTCAGTTATTCTGTACATGCCGTTGAAACAGCCGGTAGTTTGCAGCAAAATCAGCAATTGGCATCGTTGTGTTCGGAAATGGCGGTATCCATGTACCGGCAAGATGAACAAATGTTGTTATACAAGCGCTTTGCCATTGAGTACAACAACGCTCTTTATTCACCCGGGGCGCGCATTGTAGCAGGGGTGTTCGGTTTCAGCCCCGTTGCCGTGGGGCGTTAATGCATTTTCTTCGCGTGCGCGCGACTTCTTCCTTTACTTCACCCAATGCGGCGTGGTAGAATACGCGACAGAGCATGCGAGAATATATCATCAGACGCTTGTTGTTGATGCCCATCACCCTGATAGGTATCACCTTCGTAGTTTTTTGTCTGACTCGCATGGTGCCCGGTGGCCCGATTGAACGCATGTTGCAAGAGCACGCCATCGGTTCTTTGGCCGGAGACAAGGCCTTGGCTGTTGCTGCCGGGGCAGAAGTGAGTGAAGCTGATGTTGAGCGGTTGGAGGAGTTGTTTAATTTGCAAGAACCCGTTTGGCTTTCGTACCTGCAGTGGTTGGGGATTCGCCGCAGAGAAGTTGAAATTGCTAAGTCTGAGTTTGACCCTCAATCAGATACAACCCAGGTTGTTGTTACGTCGTTAAGTGGTCATTCTTCCGTAATCAATGTGCGCAGAGAGGGGAAAAACCCCGTGTATGCGCCTGACCCTTGGTTTGAAGAAGAAGGTTGGCGCGTGCGCATAGAATCTCCGCACAATCGAGCCATGCGGTGGGCAAACCGCAACGGTATTACGGATGAGGCCGTCATCGCCGAGCGAGAGCATCATCCGTCTTGCTCCAAGTGGCGAGCCGTGGCCTATCGCAAGGCGTATGATGGTTTGTTGCAGGGGCAGTTGGGGCTCTCGTACAAGTATAATGAATCTGTTGCCGGTATGATTTTAGAGCGTCTGCCGGTATCCCTTTATTTCGGGTTGCTGGGTGTGTTTGTTTCTTATCTTATCAGCATACCCTTGGGTGTGTCTAAAGCATTACATCATAAGAGCTTGTTTGATAGTATAAGCAGCGTATTCATATTCATGGGCTTTGCCATACCGGGGTTTGCATTGGGCGCTGTTTTGCTGGTGTTTTTAGGGGCACGTATGGAGTGGTTCCCATTATACGGCCTTACCAGCCCTGAGTTTTACAGCATGAGCTTTTTAGCCCAAATAAAAGATTTGGCATTGCATACCGTGCTTCCTTTGTCTTGTTACGTAGTGTCCTCATTCGCTATTATTACCATGATGATGAAAAATAGCCTCATGGAGCATTTGTCTGCCGATTATATGCGTACAGCCGTGGCAAAGGGGGTATCTTACAGGCGCGCGGTATGGGGCCATGCTTTCCGCAATTCATTCATACCCTTGGCCTCATCTTTGGGGGGTGTGTTTTGCGGGGTGATTGGTGGGTCCATACTCATCGAACGTGTATTTGATATTCAGGGATTCGGCATGTTGAGCTTCCAAGCGTTGATGGATAAGGATTATTCCCTCATCATGGGTACGGTTTTATTGAGCTCTGTGCTTATTGTGATAGGCAATCTGCTGTCAGATATACTGGTGGCCATGTTAGATCCACGCATAAAGTTTGAGTAAAGATGAACAAAAAGAATACACTGGCGATTTTGTTGATACTGGTTGCAGTTGCAGGCAGTATGGCAGAATTGTTGGGGTGGTTGCTGCCCACTATTTCTTGGCCTTTTACCGTTAGCCGAGAAATGGGCATGTTCTCTATGTCTGAATCCGTCGCCCCTTGGCTGTCTGCAGATGGCAGATTTCATTGGTTCGGTTGGTTCTGCATGTTATTGCTGGTGGCTGCCGGTATTTATCTTTTGGTAAGGCGCAGAGACAGTTTGCGCATGCCGCCGTTGATAGCAAAGCGCTGGCAGCGTTTTCGTTCTATCAAGCGTGGGTATTGGTCATTACTGCTTTTATGCGGTATTGTGGGGTTGGCTGCTATGGATCAGTGCTTGGTAGGCAAGCGCGCACTGATGGTAAGTTATGAGGGGCGCTGGTATTTCCCGGCCCTTACGAGAAATGTGATGCCCGGGGCAACCTTCGGGTTAACCGGTAATGCTGCCCATGCAGAAACGGATTACCGCAAACTCAAAGAGCGTGTGGGTAGCCCCGGCGGCCCCGATTTCGTTATCATGCCTCCCATCCCCTTTGCCGCTACAGGCGATTCTGTACCATTTCCTACAGAAAAGTTGAATGTAAGAGACAATATCGTGAGGGAAGCAAGCGGCAAGTACCTGTACAATGGGCTGGCTTCTCGTATGTATGCAGATGGCAGTACTCACCTGCGTATACGGTACCGCAGAGGTATACCTGATGGCATGGTGCAGGGGTGGGATACAACCGGTAAAGAGGTATATTCTGCCCATTATAGTGACGGACGGTTGACGGATGAGTATTATAGCGGAGAAGGTGAAGTGGCAGATTTTCTGAATCTCTCATCGCCCGATGATGTATACCGTGTATATTACCACCCCGCGCCACCGCTTACCGGCGGCCATCTTCTGGGCACCAACAGCCAAGGTGCAGATATTGTGGCGTATCTGTTCGGTGGTTTGCAGGTAAATATAAAGGCCGCACTCATATATATACCCATAGTATACAGCATAGGGTTGACCCTGGGCATGTTTATGGGGTATTTCGGCGGTAAGGCAGATTTGTTGACACAGCGCATCATCGAGGTAGTGACCCAGCTGCCATTTCTTTTTGTTGTCATGATTTTGGCAGATTTCGTGCCGTTACAAATGAGAGGCATGTTCTTAATCCTCGTATTGTTGGCCATGTTCGGGTGGATGCATATTACCTATTTGGTGCGCACGGCTACCATGAAAGAGAAAACGAGAGAATATGTAGATGCCGCGCGCGTGATGGGGGCGGGGTCTTGGCATATATTGACTCGCCACATTTTCCCGAATCTTACCGGTATCATCGTCACGCTTTTACCCTTCAGCATAGCCACGGTCATCCTCTCGCTTGCTTCATTGGATTATATGGGATTCGGCCTGCCCGATACCTATGCGAGCTGGGGACGCTTGCTCAATGATGGGTTGTCGAAACTTTCTTCACCGTGGGTGGTTTCAGCCGCTTTCTGCGCGTTGGTCATCACCTTGATGCTTGTAACATTCATCGGCGAGGCGGTGAGAGAAGCCGTAGACCCACGCCGCCACACCTATTACGAATAAGATAAATAGTATGTTTTTCCGCTGTTCCAGCATCCTTAATATTCTGCAGGTACTTGTGGTCTGCGGGGTGGTGCTTATGTTGCTGGCGTGTAGCGGCAGAGATTCCAAAGAAGGTGTAACGTGGCAACCCCCGGTAGATGCGGCCATGCCCTTGGCGTTTTCAAAAAATGCCAATGTGCCGGATTACGCACGCAACTGGCGTATGCCGGAGGGGTTTGCCGGTTTCCCGGAGAGGTGGAATCGCCGCAACCGTGATTACGTGCAAAATGCGTGTAAATCTGCCCGCTCAGAATATATGGCCGCTATGGAGGCGCGCGCAAAAGCCATACCCGGTACAGAAGCCGCCAAAGCCGCAGAAGTAGCTTCACGGGCTGCTTTGCAAAAATATACAACCCTGAAACAGCGCAGCAGAGAAGGTGATTACCTGCGCTTTTTGCCGTCTGCCGACCTGCCGCAAAATCTTGTTTGGAAGTACGGCAAAGATGAACCCGAGCTGGGGAGTCGCAAAGCAATTAAGGGCGGCACACTGCGCTTATCCATACAGCGCTCGTTCCCGAGTACTCTGTGTCTATTCGGCCCCAACAGCAATACCCCCACGCGCCGGTACATTTACGATGATATCGATATGCCGTTGGTGCACATACATCCGGGCACGGGTAAGCTGATTCCCGGTACGGCAGACCGCTGGGCAATATCAGAAGATGGTAGAACCGTCTATTTCCACATTGATGAGCAGGCTCGTTTCAGTAATGGTGATTTGTTGACTACTCGAGATTTTGTAACCGCCATGTATGTGCGTACCTCAGAGTACAGCGCAGAGCCTTTTTACGGTAGTTATTATCTGAGCAATTTTTCTCATGTAACAATATACGGCAACAATGTGTTGGCCGTTACTTTGCCCTCGGCATCCCCTTCTGCCCCGTATTATGCTGCCGTGCCTGCCAGTTGCACCCGCTTTTACGCAGAGTTCGGGCCGGATTATCCTACCCGCTACTTGTGGCGCCCGGTTCCTACTACCGGTGCCTACCGCATAGACCCCAACGGCTTGGTGCTGGGGCGAATGATTACCTTGCGCAGAGTCAAAAATTGGTGGGCCAGAGACCGCAAATACACCCGTTACAGTTGCAATGTAGACCGCATTGTCTACTCTTTTATTTCAGAGCCGGCAAAGGCTCGCGAGCTTTTCCGCATAGGTGAATTAGATGTCATTCCCTGTCGCGAGGCTGACCTCTGGTATGAAGGGCTGGAGATAGATGCCGTACATAACGGGTATGTGCAGAGGGTGCATTTCAGCAATATCTGGCCACGTAACAGCTTGGGTTTTCACATTAACTGTACCCGCCCCCCCTTCAATAATATTGATATGCGCAAGGGGTTGCACCACGCCTTGAATGTGCAGGGGGTGATTAATACCGTGTTCCGAGGCGATGCCGAGCGCTTGGGCTCATATTTCTCCGGGTTCGGCAATTATACTGATGAAACTATTAAAGCCTTGCCGTATGCCCCGGAGAAAGCCCGTGCTTACTTTGCCAAAGCCGGGTATACCGTTGAAGGTGGAGATGGCATATTGCAAAAACCGGACGGCACTCGTCTTCAGGTAGTCATCAGTTCTCGCATAGACCCGCAATATGCGGCGTGTTTTCATCTTTTGCGAGCCGATGCCGCTACTTGCGGGCTTGATTTGCGCTACGAGCAGATGGACGATACCATCTTCTTCACCAAGATGAAAGATAAGAATTACAGCGTTGGCGTATTCAGCTGGAACTTCTCGCCTATTATGCCGGCGCCTTCGCTCTTTTTCCTTTCTTCCCAAGCCAGATTGCCCGATGGCTCTCCCGCTAAAGGTACCAACAATGTGATGGGCGTAGGCTCTGCAGAGCTGGATGCCGCCATTCTGGCTGCTGATACCGCTTGCACCGAAGCAGATGCCGTCGAAGCGCATCACCGTGTTCAGCAACTTATTGCCCAAGAGGCATGTTGGATTCCCGGCTGGACAACATCGCATTGCCGTTTTGCTCAGTGGCGTTGGCTGTGCTGGCCCGATGTTAATAACTGCCGTTTTTGCCCGCCACGCTATTATGACCCCTTAGATAGCCATTTGTATTGGATAGATGAAAAAGAACGAGCGGCAACCCTGCGTGCCCGCGCATCCGGTAAAGTATATCCGGAGATAGAGGTGCACATCCCCCTGCCGGAAGAAGCCCACCGGGGTACCCATGTGTCTCATAAAACGCATCAACGCTGCCCTGCGCAACTATAATTGAAAGATTTCACCCTCATGGCAATTAAAAAAATATTCAAGTCGGATGCCAATCTATTAGAGGTACGCAACCTCACTACAGCCTTCCAAACAGAGAAGGGCATGGTGCGCGCCATAGATGATATCAGCTTCGATGTGCCGCGCGGTAAATGTGTGGGTATTGTTGGTGAAAGCGGTTGCGGTAAAAGTATTACGGCCATGAGCCTGGTCCGCTTGCTGCCGCAACCTGCGGGCAAAATCTTGAGAGGGCGCGTGATGTTTGATGGTGAAGATGTTCTCAAAATGTCATACAGCCGCCTTCGCGAACTGAGAGGGGGTGAAGTCGGCGTTATTTTTCAAGAACCGTTAAGAGCTCTTAATCCCGTTCATCGCATAGGCGACCAGATTGCCGAAACCCTGATGATTCACCGGGGCCTTACCCGCGAGGCCGCCATGCGAGAAGTCATCAATATATTGAACTACGTGCATATGCCGGACCCCGAGCAACGTATTAATGAGTACCCCATGTCGTTGTCCGGCGGTATGCGCCAGCGTGTGGTTATCGCCATTGCGTTGGCTTGCCGACCCAAGCTTATCATTGCAGATGAACCAACCACCGCCCTTGATGTAACTGTACAGCAGCAAATACTTTCTTTGTTGAGGGAACTCAAAGAAGAAATGGGCTCTTCTGCCATTCTTATCACACATGATTTAGGGGTGATTGCGCAGCACTGCGACCGTGTTGTGGTGATGTATGGCGGCCGTGTTGTAGAACGTGCAGAAGTAAATGAGCTTTTCTCAAACCCTTGCCATGCGTATACCAAAGCATTGTTGGCCTCTATGCCGCGGCCGGAATATCCGCGTAAAACGCATTTGCCCACAATACCGGGCAGTGTGGCACCTATTCATGAGCTTGTGCCCGGTTGCCGTTTTTGTCAGCGTATGGGCCGTACCGGTGATGTGTTGATAGACCGCCCTCGACTGGTTGAAATTGCACCCAACCATTTTGTAGAGGCTTGCCCGCATTGTGTCGGGCTTCCCTTGCCTGAATAGAATGTGCCGAATGCTTGAAATTGTGTCAGATTTGTGATGACTTGCGTTTTTCTGTTGCTTTTTACACTTCATTTGCTATAATCACCCAACAGAATAGTTTATGGCTCTCCGATTCAAGAATCCCATGAGGTCGCGCCTTAAAGTAGCCGGCACCGTTGTAAAATCTCAACAACGGGAGGGGCTGGCTTTTTATGTTATACCCTCTGTGGTGGTGCTGGCTGTGTTGATTTTCTGCTACACCGCGCCACCGCCCGCATCTGCATTGGCGGCAGCAGCTGCTCAAAAAAATACAGCGGTGTCCACACCGCCGGTTGTTGCACAGCTTCCCCCCGCTGCGCCTCAGAAAGCTCCCGCTGTGGCGGTGGCGGCAGAAGACGAGCTTCTGCCCGAGGTAGAGGATGATGCGCTTGCCATGGAGGATGAAGAGCTCCTCGATGCCGAAGAGGATATAATGGATGCAGAGGATGAGGCATGGGATGAAGAGGATGATGAAGATTGGATTGACGGCGCTGATGCTGAAGAGTTTGTAGGCGATGAAGATTTTGAGGCTGTAGATGAGGATGCGTCTGCATCCGGTGAAGACGAGCCCGCATCTGATGCAGCGGACGAAGAACCGGCTGTTGACGAAACAGAAGAAGCCACCGCAGAAACGGCTGAAACTGCCTCAGCACAAAAGCCTGATGCCCCAAAAGAACCGGCTCCCGTAAACCCACAGCCGAAAAAAGAAGATAACACGCCTTCTGCCGGTAAACCGGCAGATACAAAGGCTGATAAAGAAGCTGAAGACGAAGAATTCAAAAAGAAACTGCAACAACTTTTTAACTGAAATAATATGAGAGAAGCCACCCCCATTACCATGACGCCGCAGGGCTTGAATGTCCCGAATTTTCCCATTGTTCCCCATATTATCGGCGATGGTTCCGGCCCGGATATTTGGAATGCCGCCAAACGCGTGATAGATGCAGCTGTGGCTGCGGCATACGGAGAAGCTCGCGCTATTGAATGGATGGAGGTGCTCGCCGGGCAAAAGGCATTTGATACCGTGGGCACTTGGTTGCCTAAAGATACGGTAGATGCTTTCCGCAAATATCTTGTAGGCATCAAAGGCCCGTTGACCACGCCTGTGGGTGGTGGCATTCGCTCCCTTAATGTTGCATTGCGCCAAGGGCTTGATTTGTATTGCTGTGTGCGCCCCGTTCGCTATTTTAAAGGTATTGAAACTCCGGTTAAAGACCCCTCTTTGGTAGATATGGTCATCTTCCGCGAAAATACGGAGGATATCTACGCCGGCATTGAGTTTAAAGAAGGCAGCAAAGAGGCCGGTATCTTCTTTGAATGGCTTTCTGCAACGTATCCGGACCGTGCCGGTAAAGTGCGTTTCCCCAATTCATCCGGTTTCGGCATTAAACCCGTTTCCCGAGAAGGCACCGAGCGACTTGTGCGCTCTGCCATTCAATATGCCATTGAAAATAATCGCCCGTCTGTCACACTTGTTCATAAAGGCAATATTATGAAGTTTACGGAAGGCGGCTTCCGCGATTGGGGGTATGAGCTTGCCAAGCGCGAGTTCGGCGCAGAGCTCATCGGCAAGGGACCCTGGTGTCGCTTGCCCAACGGCATTGTTATCAAAGATTGTATTTGCGATGCATTCTTGCAAGAGATACTGATTCATCCCAAAGACCATTCCGTTGTTGCAACACTTAACCTCAACGGCGACTATTGCTCCGATGCGCTTGCCGCGCAGGTAGGTGGTATAGGTATTGCCCCGGGTGCCAACATTAACTACAAGTCCGGGCATGCCGTGTTTGAGGCTACCCACGGTACAGCCCCGGCATTGGCAAACCTTGATAAGGCAAATCCCTGTTCCTTCCTCCTTTCTGCTGAGATGATGCTGCGTTACATGGGGTGGGTAGAAGCCGCAGACCGCATTGTGGCTGCAATTGAATCTGCCATTGCCGCTAAGACCGTGACAGCAGATTTGGCAGAGATGATTCCCGGTGCCACCGCTGTTTCTACAAGCGCGTTCGGCGATGCGCTTATATCATACCTGCAATAAGTTCATGCCGGATCCATCCTTCGTTCACGCAGCATTTTCGTCTATCGCCTCGCGGTACGTGACCGCTAATCACGTGCTCTCATTGGGTGCTGATATTGCGTGGCGTGAGCGCGCCATCAAAATTATTTCTGATTGGAAACCGCGAAATCTGTTGGATATTGCAACGGGCACCGGTGATTTGGCCTTGGCTATAAAAAAAGCAATGCCTGAAATCACGGTGCAGGGTACGGATTTTTGCCGCCCCATGTTGGATATAGCCGTCAAACGCGGGTTGACAGAGGTATTTGAGGCAGATGCCATGAATCTGCCTCTGCCTAATGCTTGTTTTGACGCAGCAACCGTGGCTTTCGGGCTGCGCAATATGGCAGACTACGAAAAGGCGTTGCGGGAGTTTCGGCGTATTTTGCGCCCCGGTGGGCATCTGCTGGTGTTAGATTTCAGTATGCCTGAGGGGCTGTTGGCTGCACCCTACCGCTTTTACCTGCACCGCATACTGCCCCGCATAGCAGGCCTGCTGACGGGGAATGCCGGAGCGTATGATTACTTGGGGGAGAGCATAGAGCAATTCCCCCGCGGAGAGCAGTTTAAGCAGCTGTTGGTACAGTGCGGCTACACCATGCCCACAGCGCTCCCGCTCATGTGCGGGGTGGCATCCATCTACACGGCTGAGGCTTGAGCCTTATGCCTCCGACATAGGGATGGCTACCTCAAAATTGCCCCCGTGGAAAGTGCGGTTGGTGGGTGTACTCTTGCAACTGCAAAGTACGGTGGCCGTTGCGGCAGCGGTAAGAATAATGATAACTTTCTTCATAATATAAAGTAATGGTTAACGGGTGCAACGCAGGTAAACTTCCTCTGCTTCGGGTTGATTAAGTACTTTCACCCCGGGCAGCAAGCCGCCGGGTCTCACAGCGCAGGCGGCGCGAGCCATGGCTGCATAGTCGGCATCTGCGGGTATGCCAAGCTCTTGCATGGTTTGCGGTAAACCCAATTCTTTGTACCAAGCGCGTAAGCGTTGTATGCCTTCTGTAACCACGCGCTCTGTATCGCGAGCCGGTGTAACGCCCATCACATTGGTGGCCCACTGGGCAAAGATACCCGGGTTGGCTTGCCATACAGTTTCAAAATAAGCCGGTACAATAACGGCCAACCCCGCGCCGTGCGCAACATCGTAAAGGGCGCTCAGCTCATGCTCTAAGGCGTGGCAGGTCCAGCTTTGCTCACGCCCCAATCCTAAAATGTTATTGTGTGCAATTGTTCCGCTGAGCGCTAATTGTGCCCATGCTTCAACATTTTGCGGCTCTCTGCGCAGAATGGATGCTTGTTGCATGATGGTGCGCATCGTGGCTTCGCACAGGGCATCCGTAAGTTCTGTGCCGGGGGTGTTGGTAAAGTAGCGCTCGAAAATGTGGCACAGCATATCGCAAGCGCCGTTTGCCATCTGGTTAGCCGGCAGGGTAAGGCACAGCTCCGGGCTTACAATACTGAGCATGGGGCGCAACAGTTCATGCCCGTACCCCAGCTTGCGGTTGGTGGCCTCGTCAGAAATGACCGTATTGGGGCTGTTTTCACTACCGGCGGCGGGCAAGGTAAGAATGGTCGCAACGTTGAGAGGGGGGGCGTTCAGCTGCTCCTCTTGGGTAAAGAGTTTCCATACATCGCCCGTGTGCCGCGTGCCCATGGCTATGGCTTTGGCGGAATCTATCACGCTGCCGCCACCTACTGCCAACACGCAATCCACTCCTTCGCTGCGGCAAATGTCAATCCCCGTGCGCACCAAACTCAAGCTCGGGTTCGGCTTTACGCCGGATAACTCAACAAAGGGAATTTCTGCTGCGTCCAAAGCCTCAACTACATCTGTGTATAAGCCGCTGCGCTTTATGCTGCCACCACCATAGTGCAGTAAGAGTTTCTTTGCCTTTCCTTTCAGGAGTGTGCCTATATTTTTGTACTCTCCTTCACCGAATACATAGCGCGTCTGGTTATAGTAGGAAAAATTGTTCATAGCTCGCCATATATTAAAACGTGCCCCGCAGTGAGAGTCAAGCCAAATTACATTTTATTCCCTAATTTGTGATTTTACTTGCTAAAATCGGGTATTCGGGGTATGCTGTGCGGCAGCAAATAACACTCATCTATTATTATGTTGATAGCACCTTCCATGTTGGCATGCGATTTCCGTTGCATTGGGGCAGAGGCTGTACGCGCTCTTGAGGCGGGGGCAGATTGGCTGCACTTGGATGTGATGGATGGCTCTTTTGTTGATAATATCTCCTTCGGCCCGGATATTTGCGCGGCTATTCGCAAAAGTGTACCCGAAACCGCCTATCTGGATGCCCATCTGATGATAGATGCACCGGACCACTACCTGCCGCGTTTCCTTAAGGCCGGCATGAATATGATTACCATTCACGTAGAGCGTGAGGGTGCTGTAGATTTGCATGCCACATTGGCAGCCATACGCGCCGGTGGTGCCCATGCCGGGCTTGCCGTTAACCCGGCCACGCCTGTTGAAAAGGTGCTGCCTTATCTTGCAGAGCTTGATATGGTGCTGGTAATGAGTGTGGTGCCGGGCTTCGGCGGACAGAGTTTCATGGCAGATGTACTCGATAAAGTACGCGTGCTTGATGCCGCCCGTAAAGAGCAGGGGCTCAGCTTCATTATTCAGATGGATGGCGGTATCGGGGCTACTCAGGCTCCGCTTTGCGCAGAGGCCGGTGCAGATTGCCTCGTTGCCGGTTCTTCCACTTTCCGTGCGCCCGATATGGCTGCGGCCATTGCAAGCATGAAATAATTATTAGCTCACCCCCCCCACACACACAATTTCTTTTTGTTATGGATAAAGGTACCAAAAGTTTACTGAATGTATTTTTGAGCGTGCTGGCTCCCGTGTTGGTGTTAGACCATTGCTCTGTCACCGGCGACTCGTTCTGGCACTTGGGCACAACTTGGGCAATGGTAGTTGCGCTCTCCTTACCCATTGGCTGCGGTATTTACAGTTTTGTTACGGATAAGAAGGTGGAAATGCTCACCGTGTTCGGTTTGTTAGGTACCATACTCACCGCAGTTGTAACGGTATATGCCAACACAGGCGAGGGTATGGCTATACGCCCCGATACCCCGTGGTGGTATGCTGCCAAAGAAGCGCTGATTGCCCTGCTGTTGGCCGGTGCCATGCTGGTCAATACCCGTAAAGAAGGCTCGATGCTGAGAGCTTTTGTGTACTCTGATGCCATTTTTGATGTGAAAAATATTGAAAAAGCGGTAGACGAAAACGGCAATCGCGAGCAGTATGACCGCACACTCGATTGTGCTGCTTATATGACTGCCGGCTCTCTGCTGTTCTCTGCCCTTGCCAATTTTGCCCTTGCGCTCTTTTTCCTGCTGCCGGTAATTGATTACCCCGCTGCCGAACAGCCCGTGCATTACAACTATGCCGTCAGCAAAATGACGTGGATGGGCTTGCTCATTATCGGCGTGCCTCTCCTCGCCACGTTGATGATGGTGATGCGCTACCTCAGCTCAAAATTGGTAAAAGTAAGCGGTTTGCCTGATGAAAAAATCTTTTTGCCCCGATAAATCCTTTATTTATCAGAAAAAAGGCTTGCCAAGCCGTTGAAAAATAAGTACAATATCCCACCGCGAATTCGCCCGGTGGTGTACAGGCACCCCGATAGTCACCGGTGTAGGGGTCTTGAGAAAACGCGGCAACATTAACCAAAACTATTAACAATGAGTATTTCTGAATTGGAGGCTTTGATCGATTCCAAGCTTCCTTCCTTTCGTAAAGGTGATATCGTGAACGGTACGATTCTCGAGATTCGCCCCCAGGTCGTCCTCGTGGACATTGGCTATAAGTCTGAAGGTGTCATTTCCATCTCTGAATTCGAGGATGAAGAGATTGAGGTTGGCGACCAGATCGAGGTTCTTATTGAGAGCCTTGAAAACGACGAGGGTCTCGTCGTCCTTTCCAAAGAGAAGGCTGCCCACAAGCAAAACTGGGACAAGATTGTTGCCGTTTACAAGGACGGTGGTCTTGTTAAGGGTAAAGTCAAGAGCGTTGTCAAGGGTGGCCTTATGGTCAACGTTGGCGTTGAGGCTTTCTTGCCCGGCTCCCAAGTGGACATCATCCCCCCGAAGGACCTCAACGAGTTCGTTGGTAAGGTCTATGAGTTCAAGATCGTTAAGGTTAACGACGAGCGCAAGAACATCGTGCTCTCCCGCCGCGAGGTTATCGAGGCCGAGCGCAGCGAACAGCGCCTCCGCTTCTTGGAGACTGTGAAGGTTGGCGACCGCGTAACCGGTACCGTCAAGAACATCACAGACTTCGGTGCTTTCGTAGACTTGTCCGGTATGGACGGCTTGCTGCACATCACCGACATGAGCTGGGGCCGCGTAAACCACCCCTCCGAGATTCTCCACATCGGTCAGGATCTCGACGTGCTCATCCTCGAGGTAGATCGCGACAAAGAGCGCGTTTCCTTGGGCCTCAAGCAGCTCTCCGACAACCCCTGGGCCGACATCGAGTCCAAGTACCCCATCAACTCCCGCGTCAAGGGCCGCGTGACCAAACTTCTGGCTTATGGTGCATTCGTAGAGCTCGAGAAGGGTGTAGAGGGCCTCGTTCACGTATCCGAGCTTTCTTGGACCAAGCGCATTACTCGCCCCTCCGACGTTCTTTCTCTGGACCAGGAGATCGAGGCTGTTGTGCTTAACATCTCCGTTGAGGAGCAGAAGATTTCCCTCGGTGTACGTCAGCTCGACGAGAACCCCTGGGAGGCTATCGAAGCCCGTTTCCCCGTTGGCACCATCATCTCCGGTGCTGTGCGTAACCTTACTCCCTACGGCGCCTTCGTGGCTCTCGAAGAGGGTATTGACGGCATGATTCACGTGTCCGATATGAGCTGGACCCGCAAGATCAACCACCCCTCCGAGGTTCTCAAGAAGGGCGACGTTGTCGAGGCTCGTGTGCTCAACATCGACAAGGAAAACCAGCGCGTATCTCTCGGCATCAAGCAGCTTGAGAGCGATCCTTGGGAGAGCATCGACAACCGCTTCAAGGTGGGCGATCTCGTTTCCGGTCAGGTTGCCAAGATTGCTTCCTTCGGTGCCTTCGTCAACTTGGACGGCGACATCGACGGCCTCATCCACATCTCCCAGCTTTCCGAGGAGCACGTGGAGCGCGTCAAGGACGTCATCAAGGTGGGCGATTCCATCAAGGCTCGCGTCATCAAGGTAGACAAGGTAGAGCGCCGCATCGGTCTTTCCATCAAGGCTGTAAGCTACGATCCCGAGCAGCTTCGCCGCGAAACCGCCGCCTTCGAGACTGTTCGTGCCGGCGATATGGTGGGCCTGGAGCAGGCCTTCAACCTCGCTGCCCTTCAGGCCGAGGAGTGGAGCCCCTCCGAGCAGAAGTAATCTCTGCGCTGCGGGGTTCTCCCGCAAGATTCAATTCTTCGCACTGCAAGCTACGGCTTGCAGTGCGTTTTTCTTGCTTGACACAGGGGGGGCATATATAGTAGAATGGCCGCGCATGCAGCAGCCGAAAACACAGCAGATATTTGGAATCCCCTTTGTCGCCTCTACCTTAGAGTCTGCGGCTGCTCATTTGGCACAGCGGGCTGTTACCGCAACATCTCCTTACTTGGTGGCACACGCAGATGTGCACGTCTTGACCCGTATTTTGCATGAGGAAGACTACGGGGAAGGGCTGGCTCAGTTTGATTATATTTGCCCGGACGGCATGCCCATTGTATGGCTGATGCGCCGTAAAAAGGCAGATGCGCACCGCCTGTACGGGCCGGATATGATGGAGCAAATGTGGAGTATCAGTGCCGCAAATGGCTTGCGCCACTTCTTGCTCGGCGGCTCGGAGGAGGCGGTTGCCTTGCTCCAAGAAAAACTCGGTGCCCGTTTTGACGGTGCGCAGGTTGTGGGGCATTATTGTCCCCCCATGGGCGAATGGCCCGAGGGAACACATGAAGAGATTTTCCGCCGTATACAAGAGAGCGGAGCCAACTGTGTGTGGGTAGGCCTTGGCTGCCCCAAGCAAGAGCGCTGGATGTTCACCCACCGCGCTCAACTCCCCCCAGCTCTCTATTTCGGAGTGGGCGCCGCATTCAACTTTCACGCCGGCCTTGTAAAACAAGCCCCAAAATGGATACGCTCTCATGGGCTGGAGTGGCTCTACCGCCTTTGCAAAGAACCCCGCCGCCTCTTTAAGCGCTACCTGGTACACAATACCCGCTTCTTGTGGTATTGCCTTACTAAGAAAATCTGAGTATATCTCAAGTGTTTTTTTAGATGGGGGCAGATTCTTCTCAGAGAGAAAAGACGCCGAGATGCCGGAAGCAGAAGCGGTATCGAAAAATTGAATCGTTTTTTCTTGACTTGTTTGTTGTAACAAGTTAGTATACGTGCGTCAAAACAGACAACTTTTACAATTATGTCTCGCAAACCCATTATTGCTGCTAACTGGAAGATGAACATCGGCCCGGCAGAAGCTAAGGCTTTCTTGGCCGCGTTCAAAGAAGAGAACACCTGCGACATCGCTGTAGACAAGGTAATCGTGCCTCCCTTTGTGACGATTCCCGCTGTGATGGAGGTGCTTAATGGTTGCAAGTGCATCGGCGTAGGCGCTCAGGACGTGAGCGACCGCGACAACGGTGCCTTCACCGGTGAGATTTCCACCGCTATGCTTAACGAGCTGGGCTGCACCTACGTTGTGCTTGGCCACAGCGAGCGCCGCCAGTACCATGGTGAGACCAACGCTTACATCAACAAGAAGATTAAGAAGGCCTTGGCTGCCGGTATCTGCCCGATTTACTGCATCGGCGAGACGCTGGAGCAGCGCCAGGGCGGCCAGCTTGAGAGCGTTCTCAAGTCTCAGGTGGTAGAGGGCCTCGAGGGCCTTACCGCTGAGGAGGTTGCCGGCCTTGTAATCGCTTACGAGCCCGTATGGGCTATCGGTACCGGTGTTACCGCTTCTGCTGCAGACGCACAGAGCGCCCACGCTTTCATTCGTGGCGTGATTGCCGACACCTTCGGTGCAGAGGCTGCTGACAAGGTACGCTTGCAGTACGGTGGTTCAGTGAAGCCCGAGAATGCTGCTGAGCTCATGGGCCAGCCCGACATTGACGGTGCTCTCGTAGGTGGTGCTGCACTTAAGGCGGCCTCCTTCGCTGCCATCATCAAGGCTTCCGTATAAGCTGTTATACAGTTGATATTTTGATAGAGGGTGTGCACGTTAGCGTGCACACCCTTATTCAGTACGACCGACGCGATATGCGCACTGCGGTGAAAGTCCGCGCGGAGCCGCGATGATGCGGAATCCCAGACCTGAAGAACAACTGCGGGGAGGTAACGAACCGTGGAAAAGGAAGTTCGAGGGGAAATCCCGACTGTA
>JAZNGY010000009.1:0-6793 GCA_045576695.1 Akkermansia sp. | reverse complement strand
ATACCTTGCGACATCTAGCAACCCTCTATGCCACCCCACCATCCGGTGGGGTTCCTTTTTATTATCACTATAACCCACGGTTCCGCTGCTGACGCAGCTCTACCGTGGGCTACCATCTGCCGCCCCGCATGCGCGGGGCTCAAAATTCCGCTCGCTAACGCGAGCCATCTGCTCGACAAACTCAAATTTATTCAACCGAAATGTTTGACAGAGCGTTTATTTTTTTGCAAAAATGTTCGCGGATTTCGTGTTGGGGGGCATTATCATAGTAGAAAAGCATGAAAACACCGCATACGGGCAAGGGGAACAAATTATTTGCTTGCGTGGCAGGTATGGCATGCTAATATAGAATCATGAAATCGGATAGAAAGTTGCCTATGAAGAAACACAGCAAAACAAGGATGGCCTCTGCCGTATTGATGACGGCGCTGAGTGCCGGAGTGGCTACTGCCGACACCGTAAAAGTAAGAGGGGTGGATAGGGTTGTCATCAAGTTTGACGAACCCGTGGTCTCACTCGGTGTGGTAGAGAACGCGTGGGATAACAACCTGCCGGCAGAAGACCGCGGTCTTAATCTTTTTGATATAACGGGTGACCCGCAGTATGTGCCCACGGCACGCTGGGTAGACCAAGACCAACTGCAACTCACCTTTGTAAAGGGGACCGCCACGGCCACCAAGTATCGCTTGGCATTCCGGCCGGGGTCCGACAAATATCTGAGTGGGGCCAAAATGCCTAAGCCGGATTTTGAGTTTGCGGCAGAACCACAGAAATTGAGCCAAGAGGGGGTGCTGCCGGGTGTGCGTGGCGGGGCGTCTTGCGTGGTATCGCAGGTGCAGATTACGCGAGAGCAAATCAACTTGTCGCCGGCATCTCCCGTGCGTTATGAGTTCCGCGAAATCACCAAACAATATCCGCGCCAATATGGCAAGAGCGTGCCCGCGGTAGCCTCTGAGGTGCGGGTAAAACACTTGGCTGACCGTGATCTGCGCCGTTTGCTGCATGAGCCGGAGAACTACGGGCTCAAACCCGGTTTGGAAGGCTTGCAGAGTTTTTCACCGGAGCATGTGGTGCCCGGGCGTGTTTTGGTAACGGCTGCCGAGCCGTTGGATACCGCCAAAAAGTGGGCCCTTTTCGCAATAGCCGAAGAGGGTAGCGGGTTTGTGAGTGGCGATATCGGGGGGGGCTTTGTACCGCAAACCGATTTGCCTACCGGCATTGGCCTGCAAATTGTAAAGGTGGATAACAGCCCCCGCCTGCACATGAGCGTGAGTTTTGCTGCCCCCGTGGCAGAGGCCGATGTGCCTGCCATCTTCCGCAATATGGAAATCTCCGTGGGCGATGTACAAGCCACCACCGCAGAAGACGGCAAGAGCAAAACCTTGGTGCTGGGCGACAAGACCATCACCTTCCGCCTGCTGCCTCTGCCGGAGAATCGCGCATTTTCTCGCAACAACGGCAATCTGCGCAAGCCCGATGGCACAGAGCTGAGCGATCGCGTATATTACGATTTGCCCTATACCGGCTTTTTCTCCATAGAGGTGGAGGGTGCAGATGACTTACCGATAACGGCAGATGTGGTCATTAAGGGAGACACGGTGGCCATGCTGGGCCAACCCATGGCAACCGACCACCGCCACCGCATTACGCTGAATGCCGCTGCCCCCGTATTGCGTTTGGACCATACGCCCGACAACCCCGCGCTGTTGCCCCTTAACGGTGAGCACCGCTTGCGGGTGGAGTGTGTCAACAATGCCGAGGTAGAGGTAAGTGTGGCCCGCCTGAGTGCAGAGCAATACATTGAGCACCGTGAGACCCTCTGCAAGATTGATGAGCACGCGCTGCACAGCTTGGCTGAGACCACCTACCACATGCGCCTGCTGCAAAAACGCGTGGAGGCCGGTATTGAAAAGGAATCTGAGGTGAAAGAGAGCCTCAAGTCGTACCGGCGCCAGATTACTCAGACTAAGAAGCGTGTGCCCGATTACGATGCCTTGCGCAAAGCCATGCCCGATGTAACATTCTGCACCCCGCAGAAAAACGACACAACGGGGCAGGGAATCGGTGTGCTGAAGAGCGCGGAGATGTTGATAGACTTGGATGCCCTTGGCGGTGCCCCTGCCGGCCCCGGTATTTACCTGATATCCGTGCGCAGCAAGGCTGCCCCCAATGTGCGCGCAGCCCTGCGCGAGTTGGGCTTGCAGGAGGATTTGTTCGACTTTGAAATCTGGTATGCCGTGCAGCTCACAGACCTGCACCTCACCCATGCAGACAAGGCTTTGGTGTGCAACAGCATCACCACCGGTGCGCCTACTGCAGAGGGCGTGCTGCTCAATATCACCGATGGCATGGAGAGCAGGCTGGGGGATGTGAAAGAGGGTGTTACGGTGTTGCCCACCCTGAAGCTTGAGAGTCGCCGTAAAACACCCGTATTGATGGTACGCAGCGGGGAGGATTACCGCACGTTCTCCCGCTTTAGCAATGGGCCCCGCATGAATGCCGACCGCCGCATCATGATGGTGAAAGACCGCTCCATGTACCGCCCCGGCGATACCGTGCACCTGCGCGGCGTGCTGCGAGAGGTGTCGCACTTGGGTGAGCCGTCCATGCCCCACGTCAAATCCGTAGAGATTATTGTAAGCCGCCCCAACCGCAAGGAGCTGGTGCGCAAGAAAGTTAAATTGAATGACTACGGCGCTTTTGATTTTGAATTTGACTTGCCCAAAGGCGATGAGGATATTGTGGGCACCTACCGTATTACCGTACAGGCAGATGGTAACCAATACCGCGAAGAGGATTTCGTGGAGTGCCAAGAGTTCCGCCGAGATGCCTATACCGCAACCGGCGAGCTCAAAGTTCACCCTGTGCGCCCCGAGGAGTTCACGTATACCGTGACGGCAAAAGACCTTAACGGGGTGCCACTCAGCGGGGCAGAGGTGAAGCTGGAGTTTTATATCAACTACCGTGGGGACGGTATCCACATGCCCGGAGAAAAGGCGATAGCCCCGCATTTGAAGTACAAGGAGTGGAAGGAGACGCTGACGCTGGATGCCGAGGGTAAAGCCACCTACACGGGCAAGATTGATTACGAGCACCGAGAGGCGTTGATGAGCGGGGAAGCGACCCTGACCGTCCATGGTTATGTGACCAATGACCGCGAGGAAACCATGCAACTCAGCTCAGCAACGGAGTGGATATACCCTGCCGATTTTACTGTAAGGTTGGGTGACGATATAACCCTGTACAGTACCGTTAAGGATAAGGAAGGCCAACCCGAGGTGTTGCAGCGAGACCAAAGCGTGAGCCTGCGCCTGATGGTGCAGAAACCCAAGGAGGAGGTACTGCCCAACGGGGTGGTTCTTGTCAGCCTGGAGCCCGTCACCCTTTGGCAGGGGGATATTATGGTGCCTGCCAACAGTGTGAACGGCGTGCCCTGCGATATCAAAAAACATTGGGAGGAATTCCTCAATACCCTCAAACCCGAGGAACGCGAAGATGCCGGGTTGTTAATGGTGGAGATTCGCGGTAAAGATGCAGAGGGTAGAGAGTTCCAAGAAGTACGTATCATGCGCCAGTGGGATTTGGAACGCCAACCCCGCAGTGCCAGCGAGCATCGAGATGCCACCTGCAAGGTAGACGGCCGCACCCTTAAGCTTAGTGCCACCTTTGAGAACGAGGGCCAAGCCACCGTGGTTATCAATACCGTGGCCGGCACCCGCGCCGGTGCGGTGGTGCCCGTTAAAAAAGGTGAAAATACTTGGGATATTCCTTTGCTGGATAATGAATACGGCGAGGTGAATGCCGCCGTTATGCTGCCGGTGCAGGCGGATAACCGCTACACCCATTTGGAGTATACCACGGGCTCTGCAGAGGCAGAACGCGTGCAGACCAAGCTTGCGGTTGAGTTTACCGTGCCGCAGCCGCACCCCGCCCCGGGGGCGGAGGTAACGCTCAACGGCCGCATTGTCGGGCCGGATGGCAAACCGCTGCAGGCTACCGAGGTAACGCTCTTTGCTGTGGATAAAGGCATGCTCTCTGTGAGCGGAGGGCATCAAGTACCCAACCCCGGTACCTACTTTACCAAGGTGTGGGTGGCCGGTATTCACCCGCAATTTGCCCAGACACCCGCACCGCTTGATATACGCTTCGGGGAATACGCCGCATTGCCCATTCCCGGCATATGGCAGGGGGATATTGTGGGGCCCGGGCAAGGTTTGGATATGCCGCATGGCGGCATGAAAATCCATGCTAAGAAAGCACGCGCCGTTAATGGTATGCGGCAGTATCAAGCAGCCCCGGCATGTGGCGGTGTAGAGATGGATTGTGCTATTGTAGAAGAATGTGCAGCCCCCATGGCGTGCGAAACTGATTCTATGGATGGTGCCCCCACCTTTGGGGCTTACCGCAATGCTGCGCCTCAGTCCAAGAACGCATATGCCGTAGAGGATGGCGAGGTTCCCCCGTGGTTGGCTGGGGAAGGTGATTTAGGCGATGGTTTAGGCGCCGGCATAGTAATCGGTGGTTTAACCTCGGGCTCCGTGGCTAAACCCCGCCTGCGCACCAACTTTGTGCCGGTTGCCGTGTGGGCGCCTGCGCTCAAGACCGATGCCGAGGGGCGTTTCACCGTCAATGTGAAGCTGCCCGATACGCTGACCACCTACCAAGTGTATGCCGTGGCGTTGGGACAAGACGGCAAGTGCTTCGGCTATGCAGAGAGTGAGTTCACCGTCAATCAACCCGTCATGATTACCCCCGGCACCCCGCTGTTCATGAGCGTGGGCGACCGCTTGCGCCTGCCCCTTACCATTACCAATAATACGGAGACAGACGGCACGTGGACGGTAACGCTGGAGGGCGCTGATGCCCCGCAGCAAATTACCCTCAAGGCCAAGTCTACCGCCACCCTCTACTTCGACTACACAGCCGTAGAAGAAGGCGAGCGCAAGCTGCATTGGGAGGCGCTGGCCGCTGCCGGCAGTGATGCGGTGGAGGGCTGCTTCGAGGTGAAGTTCCCCGCCCCCGTGCTGCGAGAGGCACACCGCTTGGTATTGCAAGAGGGGGCAGAGCCGCTCAAGGTGGGGGCATTGCCTGCGCCCGAGTTGGCTACCTCCACCCGAGGCAGTGTAGAGGTGTTGCTTTCTGCCAACCCCTTGCTGCACCTCAACGAGTGCATGGAGCTTACCTTGAGGCAAGGCTATGGTAATACGGAGTGGTACGCCACCTCTCTGCTGCCGTGGATGCTGCACGACCGCATGGCACCGTTCAGCCCCGCAATGGCGGCTGTGCCTGCTGCCGAGGCCCGTTGTGTTGTGCTCAAAGGTATTGAGCGCTTATCCAAGTGCCAGCGTGCTGATGGTGGCATGGGCTATTGGCCCACGGAGAACACATTCTGCCGTTGCAGCGAAAGCAGCCCTTGGGCCTCTGCCTATGCCGGGTTGGTACTGACTATTGCCGCGGATAATGGCTATACCTTGCCCGAGCGTACGCTGCCCCGCTTGCGCGAGTACCTGAGCAAGTTCCTTGATGAGCAGCGCAAAGACCCCGAGGTGTGGGCCGCTATGTCTCCCCACATCCTTTATGCCGCAGGCCGCACGCTGGGCGATAATGCGCTCGTCGGCGAGGCTTTGCAACGCGCCTTGGAGCAGCTGAAGCAGAATGAAGATGGCAGCTATGGTATGGTGGTTGTTGCTCACCCGCGTGCTTGTTGGATGTACTGGTTCAACACAAGCCGCTCTGCCGCCAGCCTTAACTTCTTGGCAGAGATGCATAAGGATAAGGAAGCCCGCCACGAGGCCTTCCTCAAGTGGATGCGTTGCGTAGGGCATGACTATCGCCACGCTACCACATGGGATGGCGGCTGGATGCTGATTGCCCTGCATGAGTACTTGCGCCTTACCCCTGCCGGTAATGCCCAGGCTACCATTACCCTGCAAGATGGGCAGCAACTCATCCTCGGCAATGGCCCCACAGAGTACAAACCGGCGCCCACAGCCACCCTCGGCGAGATTCCCACCGTTATCACCCGCACCGATGGCACCGCCTATGTGAGCGTTAAGTTTAAGGCTCAGCCCGAGCAAACCGAGTACCCCGGTGTTACCGAGAAGGGGCTGCAAGTAACCCGCATTTATGAAAAACGCGGCGAGGACGGCGCCTGGCGTCCTGCTACCGATTTTAATGTGGGCGATGTGGTGCGTGTTACCCTCACTTGCGCCAAGGGCGAGAAAGACCTCGAATACTTTGTGCTGGAGGATTACCTGCCCTCTAACATGGAGGCCATCAACCCTGCCATCCCCTCGCAATCCGCCGGGTTGGAGTGGCAGCCCTGGAGCCAGTGGTTTGATAACCGCGAGTTCCAAGCCCACCGCGTGCGTGGTTTCTGCACCCGCTGGGGTGGCCGCGACCTCCTGAATATGAGCTACTATGCACGCGTCAAGCGCGCCGGCGAGGCCATGGCTCCCCCTGCCTCTGCCCAGCTTATGTACGAGCCGCAAACCTACGGACTCTCCCCCAATACTAAGGTTATCAGCAAGTAATTGGCCTGCATGCCTTTAACGCCCGCAGCCCCATATCTTCAAGATATGGGGCTGCGCTTTTGATAGACTTTGTGTTTTTTGATAAATTTTAATTTATCGGGCAGATGGCGCCTGCCTCGGCGAAGCCCGCAGCAATCGTGCTTTGTGTCATAATAATTGCTCACAAATTTGAGATGCGTATTTCGTGCTCCCGAAATACAACATTCCGGGAGCTGTATGGAGGAGGTTCGTTCATCTCATGAGCAGGAGCAGGCGCTCAC
>JAZNGY010000008.1:0-3838 GCA_045576695.1 Akkermansia sp. | reverse complement strand
CGTTTATTCCGGACCCAGGGTTCCGCCGCTAACGCGGCTGTACCCTGGGCTATCATATACCGCCTCGCCATACGGCGAGGCTCAAAAATTCGGTTCGCTTCGCTCACATCAAACACCCCGATAAATTACAATTTACGGGATAAATATTTCAATTTCTCTAATTGTTCCCACGCGTAGTGTTTATAAATTTGCAAAAAATGCGTTTTTTATGACACTGCGTATTCTTAGCATGACATTCAATGACTTAACTTCATTGAATCGGGTCAACCCAGAAATAAACACCAGCAAATCCGAAACAGCCCCCAATTAAATACGCCCCCCTCCAATCAGCACAGCGCAGTTTCTACCCCCTGCCCGCTGAACTAAAAACCGCTACCCTGCAACAGAGCAGAGTAGCGGCAACCTTAAACTAGAAAGAAAAGGGATTAACGGCTGTAGTTGCCGGGGTCTTGCGTGATGGTAACATCGTGCGGGTGGCTTTCTTGGAGACCACCGGCGGTGATGCGCACAAAGCGTGCGTGGTCGCGCAGCTCTTGCAGGTTCTTGGCACCCAAGTAACCCATGCCGGAGCGCAGGCCACCCACGAGCTGGAAGATAACGTCTGCCAACATACCCTTGTAGGGCACGCGGGCCTCCACACCCTCTGCCACGAGCTTACCGCTGCCGTTCTGGCCGTAGCGGTCGCCGGAGCCGGCACGCATGGCGCCCAGAGAGCCCATGCCGCGGTAGGTCTTGAAGTTGCGGCCCTGGTAGTGAACCACGGCACCGGGGCTTTCCTCGCAACCGGCGAGCATACCGCCCATCATGATGAGGTCTGCACCGGCAGCAAGAGCCTTAACAGCATCGCCGGAGTAGCGGATACCGCCGTCTGCAATCACGGTAACGCCGGCGGGGCGGGCAACGGTGGCCACCTCTTGAATGGCGGAGAACTGGGGCATACCCACGCCGGAGATGATGCGGGTGGTGCAGATGGAGCCGGGGCCCACACCCACCTTGATGGCGCTGGCACCGGCAGAGATGAGGTCGCGGGCGCCATCCTGAGTTACCACGTTGCCGGCAACCACGGGTTTGCCCAGCTCGCGCAGTTTCTCAATCACATGCAACACACGGCTGGTGTGGCCGGTGGCGGCGTCAATAAAGAGGGCATCTGCACCGGCATCAATCACAGCCTGAGCACGTGCCATGAACTCCGGGCCCGGACCCACGGCAGCACCGCAACGCAGGCGGCCCAACTCGTCCTTGGTAGACTCTTGGAAAGCCTCGCGCTTGCGGATGTCGGTATCAGTAATCAAGCCAACCAAGCAGCCGTTTTCATCAATCAGCGGCAGTTTTTCGATGCGGTTGGTGTAAAGAATCTTGCGGGCCTCTTCTTGAGTAGTGGCGGGGGTGCCGGTAATGAGGCGGCTCATGGGGGTCATTACATCTGCCACGATGAGCTTATCGAGGTCGTGCCCGTCTACCACGCGCATATCACGCCCGGTGATGATACCCACGAGCAGATTACCCTCTGCCACCACAGGCAGACCGGAGAAGCCGTGCTCAAGCATGATAGCCTTGACGCGGCTGAGGCTCATGTCGCTGGTGACGGTAAGCGGCTTGGTGATAACAGCATTTTCAAAGCGCTTTACCTTAGCCACCATAGCGGCTTGGTCATCAATACGGTTGTTGCGGTGAATCACACCGAGACCACCCTCGCGTGCCATGGCAATGGCCATATCTACCTCCGTCACCGTATCCATGGGGGCGGAAAGAATGGGCAGGCGGAGCGGGAAACCTGCGCAAAGTTGAGAAGAGGGGTCGGCCTCGCCGGGAAGAATGGTGCTCAGGCAAGGGAGCAAGAGCACGTCGTCAAATGTAAGTCCAAGCTGAATTTCTGCCATAGCGGAGAATATAACGGATACCACCCATTTGCAAGCCTAATCTGCCGAATTTTTGATTTTTTTTACATTTTTGAGCCCAAAGGGGGGGAATTCGGGCTTAAATATACTTTCTTTCGCGGAAAATGTGCGCTTTGAGGGGGTCTGAGGCAGCAAGGTGAGTAAAGCCGATGGCGAGGGCATCTGCGGCATCGGGGGGAGGGGTTTCAGTAAGGCCGAGCATGGCGCGCATCATGAAGGCCACCTGTTGTTTACCGGCCGCGCCGCGGCCAACGGTAGCCAATTTCACGCAAGTGGGCGGGTACTCCATAATGCGTTTATCATAACGCGCCGCGGCCAGCACGGTAGCCGCCCGCGCAGAGCCCATGTAGATGGCGGTGCGGTGAGATTGCACGTAGATGATGCCCTCTATGGCCAACTCATCGGGCTGCCATTGCTCTATGAGAGAGCACACTTTTTCATGAATAGCCAACAAGCAGGCACTTTGCGGCAATTTTTGCGGCAATGACAAGGTGCCGTAATCTAAGGCCACGGCATGCTTGTGGTCTCCCTCCAACACGGCATAACCCGTGTTGCGGATGGCGGGGTCTATGGATACGACTCTCAATGGAGCGGGGTGTTATTGCGGATTCACCGTACCGCAATAGGTCCAGAGGGTGGGGTCAAGCTCTGCCTTGGCGGCTTCTGCCAGGGCGCGGGCATGCTCCGGGGTTTCGGTAAGGGCATAGAGCGTAGAGCCGCTACCGCTCATCAGCGCGGCACGCACACCGGGTTGTTGCAGCATCCACATCTTCCACAGCCCCAGCACGGGAAACTTGGTGAACACGGAGCGCTCCAGCTCATTCACCAGCTTAATACCATCTACCGTTTGGGCATTGTAGGTAACACCCTTCATACGGTGCGCACCATGCAACCCCTTGTAGGCAGAGGGGGTTGTAACCCCGAACTGCGGTTTGATAAGCACGATGGGGCTGGTCCACTCTGCAAGCTCGGGCACCGGGGTTACAATCTCTCCCCTGCCGGTGCAACGGCTGACAACGGGGTTGAGGAAGAAGGGCACATCACTACCGATGGCCGCGGCCATGGCATGCAGCTCTTCTGCCGAATAATTGGTACCCAAGCCCTCATTAACGGCTTTGAGCGTGATGGCGGCATCTGACGAGCCGCCGCCCAGCCCTGCCCCGAACGGGATATTCTTGGTGAGGGTAATACGCTGTTTGGCTTTGCGGCCATAGGCTTTTTCAAACTCGCGTATAGCTTTTACAACCAAGTTACTCTCATCGGTAGGCACACCGGGGGTATCACACAGCAATGTGGTGGTGCGTGAGTTATGAAAATCCAACTTATCTTCCAAATCCAGCTTTGCCATCAGAATGTCCACATTGTGGTAGCCATCCTCTCGCTTGCTCATTACCTTGAGAGAAAGATTTATCTTAGCCGGTGCGCTATAGGTTGTCATGCCCGGCATTCTACACAATTTTTGTATGCTTGTGAAGCCCAAAATCCGCTATACGCAGCAAATCAGCCGCATTGCTGCCAATCAGCCCATTATTCCTTGCTGCACGCCCTACTGAAAACGCCGCGTTTCTGTCTGCATTTGGCAGAAGTTTTGAAACACAGGTGCTATTTTTAGGGGCCGAGCAATTTAAAGGTTGAAATCGTGATTGAAATATCAGTCAGGGCAAACGCATTAGGCAACGAACCTTGTAAGTTCTTTATTTACAATGTACAATTTACCATTTACAATTTTCTGATAAAACATCGGCCTGAGTGCAGCACGTTGTTTTATGACCGCAGCATTGCGCAAAAACATGTTTCTCTCGCTATGTAGCCGGGAAAGGATAATGCCTTATGGTGGGCTTTCAGCTGATGAATATTTATATAAGAGCTTGTAAATTCAATAACTTTGTAAATTGTAAATGAGGAATCTCTAAAAACTCTGGTACCCTCACAAATTGGTA
>JAZNGY010000007.1:0-4281 GCA_045576695.1 Akkermansia sp. | reverse complement strand
GCAGAAATATATGATGCAGTAATCAAATTTGAGTTGGGCGGGGTGTTTGCGCCTGCCTCGATGCAGAAAGCGAGCGAAGCGAGCCGAATTTTAAAGTCGGAGGCCAAGCGGTCTTAGGAAGACAATGTCATAAATCAACTCCTTGGCTCACAGAACGACATGGCTACGATCCGACTTATTTAGCGGGCAGAAATATATGATGCAGTAATCAAATTTGAGTTGGGCGGGGTGTTTGCGCCTGCCTCGATGCAGAAAGCGAGCGAAGCGAGCCGAATTTTAACTTCGTAACTCGTACTTCGTATTTACAAATTCCCATTAATGGGGCACATTACCAAAAAACTTCTCTCGGTTTGACCCGAGAGAAGTTTGGAGATGAATCTGTTTATCGCCTGTATCAACGGCGGCGGCGGCGTGCGGCCAGAGCAGCCAAGGCCAGCAGAGAGAGCGTGGCCGTGGTGGGCTCTGGGATGGTGTGCTGCATGCGGATGATTAACCCATCGTCAGTCTGCTGATAAGCAACGTATACGTACTGCTGCTGATCAAGATTCAGCAAGTCTGCAACGCCGGTGGTATCTGCGGCGAGGGTGTTCAGGCCGGTGTCGAATGCAAGGTGGTCAGACGGCCAGCCCTTGCCGGAGGCAGATAACTCCTCCATTGTGAAGCCCTTGAGCAAGATGGTAACGTTGCTCTTGACATCGTTGGCGGCAAAATCGCCCCAATCCAAGTCATTGCTAACGCCGAGGGTCATTGAGGCGCCATCATCGGCCAAGGTCATGCCGGAAAGAACAGAGGTTTCAAAGCGAACCTCGTTGTACTTGGACCCGCCATCACCGGCTGCCTCTATTACCGTGAATTTTGTTGCGTCTGCTATGGCACGGAAGTTGACATCGCCACCCATCAGGTATACGTCTGTGGCGTGTACACCGGCCAGCATGACGTAGCTGTCTGCAACAGATGTAATGGCAACATTATCAAGTGTTGCGGAGGAGATGGTGTTGTCTGCCGCAGAGTCGAAAGCGAAGGTAGCATTTTGAGCTTTACCGCCGCTGATGCTGCCATCGCTGATGCTCATGCCGTCAGAGATGGTGGTGGGGGCAGCGCCGCGCTGGCTGATTTGCACATTGCCGGCATGGCTTGTGGTGGTAACCACGGCAGAAACGCCGCTGTTCACCGTGAGGCTGTCAACATCAAACGCTTTCTTGAAGGTGGTGCCCATGGCTGTGTCTACAGCTAGGTTGATGGCACCGCTGATGGTGCCGTTTACCGTTACGTCTTTTTCATCATTGGCCAAGCAAACATTGTGCGTGCCGTTGGTTACGGAGATATTGCCGGTCCAATCGTTGATGCTGCCCTCTACGTTGATATTCTTGGTATCTGCGGCGCTGATGACAATATCGCCCGTGCCGGTAATATTGCCCTTGTAGTTTTGCGTGGCAATACCGCCTGCTATCTCAAAGGCGCTCATGGTGCCGGTGTTGGTCAGGTGCAGGTTAGTAACAACATCCACACTGTCGGGCTGTGTTGCAAGTATGCTGCCGTTTGCATCCCAAGCCACGACATCGGCCTTAACACCGTGCATATCTACCTTAGAGGACTCGTTGCCGTAGAAGGAGAAATCAATGCCGTGCCCGGTGCCGGTGGCGGTGGTGTCCACCTCGGTCATCTTTACCGTACCCTGCCATAAGCGTTCGCCGGCTTCATCCATCTCGGTGCTCAGGCGGCCGATGTTGATATGAATATCACATTCCTTTTGAAGAACATAGGTGCCGGTGCCTGTGAGTGTTAAAGAGGGCTTCTGTTTCGCCCACTTGTGGTACTGGCTTTCGTATTGGTAGCTGTCAATCCACTGCTCATCCTCCAAGTTGACGTTGACGTGCAGAGAACCGTAGATTGTCTGAGAGCCGTTGAATTTGATGCCGCCACGGAAGTCAAAGGACTCAATATTAAGGGTGGTGTTTACCTCCGAATCCTGCTCGTAAAGGGCATCTATAGCGGACTGGAAGGTCAGTGAACTGTTTGCCTCGTTACCCACCAAATGCTCGATGTTGATGGTAGAATTATCTTTATTGGCCGAAATTTTCAGATGGGCGCCGGCCAAGCCACCAGCGCCGTGCTCGTAGGGTTGCAACACGGTATCGCCGCCAAGCACAATGGTATCATTGGTGTTCTTGTTGACATACAAGTAAGTATAGCTACTGCCATAGGCCCGCAGGTTATTGATATGGCCTACATCCTCAGAGCTGCGCCCCAGCGTGCCGTTCAAAGCAATTGCGGATTCCGGGTAACACATATATACGGCAGAGAAGGATGAAATATCTGCCCCTTCCTGTAACTCAAGAACCACACCGGGCTGGAAGTTCATGGAACCGTTACTTGCACCCACATAGTACGGGGCCAGATACAACTCGCCCGTTACCTGTGTTTTGCCGTCAACGTACACATGCATTCGGGGCTGCGAGCCGTCTGCTGCCTCATAACTGGCCGTGCGCAGAATAATGTTGCCATCGCCCTGAACGGACTGCAGAATCTGCCCGGCGGTCTTGTCTTTGCTTACATCTGCCATAATGCAGAGGGTGCCATCGCCACCCACGTAGTACCCGAGCGCCTCGTTGGCGCCTTCGGTTGCCTTCGGGGCGCTGTAATTGTGTGTACCTACATAGACAACGGAGGATTCGAGTATTTCATAGCCGTTACCCAAAGAATAAACGGCACCTTGTTCGCGCGGGGCAGTGGGGGTTGCAGGGGCCTCCAATACGGTAGAATCCACCACATAATACACAGCATTGTCAACCAAGAAATCCTTACCATTGGTGCCGTTTACCGTTTTGCCGTTGATGGTGGCATTCTCACCTAAGTAGAAACTACCCTCGCCGGATACCAAACCGGAGAATGCACCGGCGCCCAAGCCGTTTTCCGTTTTAGCGGCAGCCGTGTCGGCATCGTATGCTACACTGAATGTGGCATCTGTGGTAATAGCCCCGTTAACGGTAAGGGTGGAGTCTTTCTCCAACACAAAGGTATCGAAGTTTGATACATTGTTCAGCGTCAAGGTAGAATTACCGTATACCTCCAAGGTGGATGTACCTGCCACATTGTGTCCCCCGCTCACGGTGCCGGCGTAGCTGCCGCTCACCCCGGTGAAGGTTACGACGGAATCGCCGCCGATGGTGTTTGTTGCAGCGGCATTTTTATCGCCGGCGCTGATGATGTTGTCGGTGCCGTGGGTTGCAAAGGCATCCAGATTGTTGATGATTACGGAGGTATCACCCACAATGGTGCCGGCGACACCGCCGCCGTATACATTGCCTATAATGCTGCCACCGTTAATCACGATGGTGGTTGCGCCAATAGAATCCCCGTTAACGGTAGAGTGTATACCGCCGATGATGTCTTTATTGAATGTGCCGGCATTTATGGTAGCGGTGAAGGTGCCACCGATGCTGCCTTTGAAACCACCTACTACAGAAGCAGCTGCACCGGTTTCGGTGAAAGTGCCGTACGTGGCATTTTCTGCACTGAATGTCAATCCCACATCGCCTGTCACTTTTCCTACATTTACCACGCCGAAAGCAGTTGTACCCAAGCCGGCTGCGGTACCGGTACCGGCGTAGTCATCCGCATAGGTCATGGTGATATTGCCCGTGTGGATTAAGGTGTCGTTATCATTGCCGGTATCGACGCCGAAAGCAGCAGACCACGCGTTGCCGCTCTGCCCGCCATCCACGGTCATTGAAATATCGCCGGACCCGGTTACAGAACTGGCGAAGATAAATCCATTCGCCGTTTCTGCCTGCACCATGCCCGGCAATGCCAAAAGTAGAAAAAGTGTCTTTTTCATATACGAAAATGTGAAATGATATTAACAATCTCAACTTATCAAATAGGAATTAGCTTGGCAAGTCTAAAAATTAGAATTTTTAAAAAAAGACACACAAATTTTATTTCTATACCGAAAAAAGTAGGTTTTTTATGCTTTTGCTTCGCTTGTGTATTTGTTTTGTGACAGATTTTTTGGTAAATACGCGTGGGAACAATTAGCGGATTTTGAAATATTCAACCCGTAAATTTTAAGTACGAGTTACGAGATTCAAAATACGAAGTAATAGTTAGGCATACAACCGTAATGACAGCGGTAACTCATGCGCGGCTTTGCAACACTGCGCCGCAGGCGCCTGACTCTGAACTTCGTACCTCGTATATCGTCATTCGTACATTCAAACTCCGATTTAGTGTTCATGTTTCTCATGATGCCCACGCGTTTGCAGTTTGTAGATGTGGCAG
>JAZNGY010000006.1:0-5079 GCA_045576695.1 Akkermansia sp. | reverse complement strand
GCCGGGAAAGGATAATGCCTTATGGTGGGCTTTCAGCTGATGAATATTTATATAAGAGCTTGTAAATTGTAAATGGTAAATTGTCAATCTGAAGAAAGTGTCATAATCCTAATGCGTTTGCCCTGTGATTTTTGCTTGACTTCTGTGTTGTATGTGACTATCTTGTCTACTGATAGCGATGTACGGAATGATTGTGTGTTACATTGTCGAAACTGAACTTATTTCCAAATTTTAATATGAACATGATAAAGAAAACAGCCATAACAGTGGCAACTTGTCTGTCGTTTTTGCTTGGCTCTGCCGGTACGGCATTGTCTGCTCCTAAGATTGAAATCAAACCGCAACCTCGCCCGAACATCTCCTATAAAACAACACCGGGTGAAGTCGTTTACAATAGTGATAAGAGCTGGGGATATTGGACGTGTGAGGTGTCATCATCTCATTATGCAATGCGCGCCGGATGGGTTAATTCATCCTATGATTTGACCGTATCTTGGAAAGATGGAAAAATAACGGGGTATTCCGAAACGAATCGTACCATTACCGGTGGATACGATATTAATGCAGTTCAATTAGGAGCCCAAAACACAGGATTGCCGGTATCTATTGTAGAGGCCGGAGTTATAGCGCACGAAAAGAGGCACGTGGATGACCATTCAAACAAGAAGAATTCGCTCCTATCGTTTGAAGGATTCTCAGACAATACGGCATCGACTACCGGTATTACGGAGCGTAAATCAGAGTTGGCGGATCGCATGGAATCTCTTGCCTTGACCGCACAGCGTGATGCAATGAAAAAAACTGCTAAAGACGCCTCTGCCAAAGTAAAGAGTATTGAAAAAAATATCAATCAGATAAATAAAATCCAAGCACAACTCAATATTTTAAATGATCCGACAAATCCCAAAAATGCTAAAAAAACACCCGAAAAAATTGCAAAAGAAATAGAAAAGTTAACTAAAAATCTTCAAAAGCTCACCGCTTTGAGAGAAAAAGAAAATTGGGATGCCATTTTGCCGGAATTGAGAGAGGCGGCTAAGTATGCATCATGGACAGATGAACAGTGGGAAAATGCGTTGTTATTGCTAGTTGGCGATAGTAAAATCGAATCGAGTGGAACTCTATACAAAGACGCTTATCAGAAATATGCTAAATCCTTCAATGAGCGGAAAAATAAGTATGAATTTGTTAAAATTAACAAACAAGCAAAAGCGTTAACCGATGCTGTCATCCGTCATGAACCTGCATTAATGGCATATTTTGAAGAGCATTATAAGAATCATATTGCCGCAAATCCTGACAATTCAGGGTATGTGCCGGCGGAATTACCTATAAATGTGCGGCCTGTTTGTCGTCCTTGCATGATGGGTGATACAATCGGCAGATGCTCCTATTCATGGTGTGCTAACGGCAAAGGGAATCTCTGTAAAGATTTCAAATCTCAAAAGGGTGATTATATACCGTTGGATTATGATGACCCCTTGTCACATCCTCATGATATAGTGCGAAAATTTAATCAGAATAAAAAGAAATAATCATGAATAAAGAAACAGCCTTCCGGCCGGGCGGCGTTCTTTATTACTTGAATGAGACTCGTATTACACAATAAATTCGTACATCGTATTTCGTATTTCGTATTTCTGCTTGACATTTTGTCTCAGTTAGGGCACTCTTTGCGGCGTAATGAACAACACTGTACTCATAATCGGAGCTGGTGGTGTGGGCCATGTAGTGGCTCACAAGTGCGCCCAGATGGCAGATGTCTACAAAAACATCCATCTGGCATCCCGTACCAAGAGCAAGTGCGATGCCATAGCGGCAGACGTGTTTGCCCGCAGCGGTGTGCAGATTACTACGCACGCGGTGGATGCCGACAACGTGCCCGCCACGGTTGCCCTCATCAAGGAGGTGCAGCCCGACCTCGTGCTCAACGTTGCACTGCCCTACCAGGACCTCCCGCTTATGGATGCCTGCTTGGAGGCCGGTGTAAACTACCTTGACACGGCCAACTACGAGCCCCGCGACGTTGCCAAGTTTGAGTACAGCTGGCAGTGGGCATACCAAGACCGCTTCAAGAATGCCGGCCTCTATGCTCTGCTTGGCTCCGGGTTTGACCCCGGTGTAACCAATGTGTACACCGCATGGGCTCTAAAGCACCACTTTGATGAGATTGAGTACCTCGACATCATTGACGTGAACGGTGGCGACCACGGCCAGGCTTTTGCCACCAATTTCAACCCCGAAATCAACATTCGTGAGGTGACGGCACCTTGCCGCCACTGGGAGAACGGTGATTTCCAAGAGACTGCCGCTATGAGCATGCACCAGCCTTTCGCTTGCCCCAATGGTGTAGGCACCTACGAGATTTACCGCATGTACCATGAGGAGATGGAGTCCCTCGTCAAGCACATCCCCACCATCAAGCGTGCCCAGTTCTGGATGAGCTTCTCCCCCAACTACATCAACCACCTTACCGTGCTCAAGAATGTGGGCATGACCCGCATTGACCCCGTTGTGTACAATGGTGTTGAGATTGTGCCCCTGCAATTCCTCAAAGCCGTATTGCCCGACCCCGGCGACCTCGGCAAGACCACCCATGGCCGCACTTGCATCGGCTGTGTTATTCAGGGTAAGAAAGACGGCAAGTACAAGGCCGTTTACATCTACAACATCTGCGACCACGAGGAATGCTTCCGCGAGGTGGGCTCTCAAGCCATCTCCTACACCACCGGCGTTCCTGCCGCCATCGGTGGCCGTCTTATCCTCTCCGGCGTATGGGGTGGGCAGGGTGTATTCAACATGGAGCAGAACGACCCCGATCCCTTCATGGACGCCCTCAACCAATACGGCCTCCCTTGGAACTGCATCGAGCTCACAGAGGAGCAGGCCAAAGCCCTTCGCGTTGCGGAGTAAGGTCTGATACAAAACTTTATTTACTGCACCCGCCGAGCAATGCGCCTCGGCGGGTGTGTTTTCTTTTCGCTCTGTTAAACTTTTCGGTTGATAAATTGCATTTAAGGGCTCGCCAATTTATCAAATGTAAATTTTAACAGCCCTTTTCTTTTTAACGCACGGTGGCGTTATGAAGATGATAAAGCTTGCAAAATGCGGGTTTGTAGTGTAGACTAACGTGTAACAAACACGAAAAGATATGAGCGGATTAGAGAAAGAATATCAGCAACTATTGTACATGGGGATGCAGGGGGATGACGAGGCACGGCGCCTTTGCATTCGCATAGAGCATGATATGAATGAGGGCATGCTGAGCCCCATATGTTTATCATGGGCACAGGAGTATGCTGAGGCCGGGGATTCGATGTGCCGCATACTGCTGGTGGAGAATGCCTTGGCTGATAATATGGAGGATGTGGATTGGCTCAAGATGGAGGCTTGGTGCAATGAGATAGTGCAAGAGGACCCTGCAACCGGCTATTTTATGTTGGCCTGCCTGTACAATCCTGCAACAGCCGGGGTGGAGGATTTAGACCTGATGCTGGAGTATTTGCGCAAGGGGCACGAGGCCGGTAGCCCGCAGTGCAGTTTTGAGCTGGCTTCCTATTACTGGGTGAATGAGCCTGATAAGCACAGCGCGCAAGAAATTCGGGATATGATGGAGCAGAACAAGAGCCTCTTATCCTTGCCCGAACAATACAGTTTGTTGGCAGATGTTTGCGATGCGCAGGGTGACTGGGCCTCTGCAATGAGCTATTTGAAGCGCTGGCACAAACAGGACCCGAAGGATGCCGATGCCTGTTTGCAGATAGCTTGGCGCTATGCTCATGGCGAGGGTGTGCGTGTTAATCATGAAAACGCGCTCAAATATTACCAGAAAGCCGCTAATTTGGGGCATGAAGAAGGTATGTACCAAGTGGGCGTTATGACGATGCGGGGCGAAGGTTGCCGCCGTAATGTTAAGCGCGGCATCGATTACTTGCACCGTGCTGCAGAGGCCGATAGCCCCGCGGCTTTTGGCTTATTGGGGCAAATGTATGCCGAGGGCGATGGTGTGAAAGCCGATATCGAAAAAGCCATTGCCTATTTAGAGCAAGGGGCAGAGTATGAAGAAGGCAGAAGCTGTTTGCTGCTGTCCCGCATGTATTACTCCGGCACCGGGGTGGAGGCAGACCCGGATAGAGCTGCTCATTTACTGGATATTGCCCGAGAGGAAGCACCCTCGGGGGACGAAGCATATGCCGTCATGCTGCGCAATGTAGAGGCTTATGCCTCCGGCATGGGTATGCCCATTACCGCTAATCAAAGAGGCCCGGTAACGGAGGCTGACATGCAGCGTGCCATCGACAATAATGACTTTGAGGATGTTGCTGATCGCGTTTACATGCGCTTGTGTGAGTACCCTGATGATGAAGAATTGTTGCGCATGGCTCGCTTTTTGCTTAGACTCAAAGTAATGGATGAGGAGCAAGTGCGTGACTATATCTCAATGCTGCGCAGCTTTGCCGACCATTACCCCGAGGTTGCCATGATGCTGGGCGACATGTATTACCATGGCGAAGGTGCCACCCGCAATGCTCGCTCTGCCATGTTGTTTTACCAAAAAGCCCTTGAGTTTGGGGTGGAGGCAGATGTGTTGGTGCGCGTTATTCTCGGCCTGCATGAAGAAGTACTCAAGGGTGGGCGAGAAGAGTTGCCTGCTTGGTTAGCGGAAGTGCCGAACGCTGAAGGCAACACCGCCCCTCTGTTCTACATGATGGGCTTGCTGCACAGTGTGGGCCTGTATGTGGATCAGTCTGTGGAAAAAGCGGCAGAGATGTTTGTTTTGGCTGAGCAGGACGGCTTTGCCGGCAATGCCGAGGAGGATGTAGCCGCATGGCAAAGTGGCGCCAAGACTCTGCGCGAATGCGTGCTGCCTAACGACTGATAACGCCGGTTTATTTTGATAGTGAAACCCTGCAAGCTCCTTGTTGGAGGCTTGCAGGGTTTTGTTGTACGACCGACGCGATATGCGCACTGCGGTGAAAGTCCGCGCGGAGCCGCGATGATGCGGAATCCCAGACCTGAAGAACAACTGCGGGGAGGTAACAAACCGTGGAAGAGGAAGTTCGAGGGGAAATCCCGACT
>JAZNGY010000005.1:0-39495 GCA_045576695.1 Akkermansia sp. | reverse complement strand
CAGTAAACTTAAATGCGGACTACGTAGATGCAGACGGGGTAACCCAAAAGGCGACGGGTGATATCATTTTGAGCGGAAAATATACCGAGCAACATCTGAATGATATTCTGTCATCTGAGGGGGCAAACCGTACAGCAACGGAAAGAGAGATAACAGCCTCTCGCACCAGCACACTCGACTCTCACGCAACCTTGTATGGTGGTAGTTTGCAAATAAAAGACAGTGCCATTTTAAATGTTAACATCAACTTGACAGTTGAAGCCGACAGCAATGCCAAGATTGTAGTAAGCAATAATGCGGAATTAAATACAACAAACTCCCTAGTGCTCAAAGAAAACAGCCACGCAACGCTTCAGGTTCAAGGAGGTGTTGTAACAGCAGGCACAAGTTCCTCCTATGGTATTGATATTAAAAACACCGGAGCCCTTGATTTAAGTGACGGAGCTGTAATCACGGCCTATGATATCAACATAGAAGACGGCGCAACTCTTCGTTTGAGCGAAGCCGCAACCGGCGGCTTAAGCACCTATTCCACGGAAGGAATAGAGGGCTCAGAGATATTCAATCAAAGCACAGCCGCAGAGGTTTCTGCCATTCTCAACATAGCCGGTGGCGCAACCCTCATAGCAGACGGGGGGAATCTTGACATGACCGGGCATGCCGTAACATTGGCAGTCACACAAGGCACGGAGAAAATCAATCTGCAACTGACACGAGGTGCCGGTTATGAGGAAGATTCGCTTGTTCTGCTGTTGACCAACACCGGCAATGTCAAATTCAGCTTCGATAATGTTACCGGCAAAACAAGTGGCGAAGCATTAACATTGAATGCATCCGACTATTTCAGCGGTGATTGGATTAACGAAGATACAAAGTTAATCTACGATAACGGGAACATCTACTTACAAGGTGTCAATAACGTTGCCGTGCCCGAACCGACAACTACCACGCTGAGCTTGTTGGCCTTGGCTGCGCTGGCTGCACGCCGCCGCCGTAGCAAGTAAGGCCTAGGCTATATCATATATTTTCGGCCGTTGTTCCGAAAAAAGGGACAACGGCCGGATTGTATATGAAGGAAAAAGGCAAAAAACGCGCTACGCTCACGCGGTGGGCTCAAAGATTCCACAGTTCGTAAAGGTCGGGCGGCAGGGTGGTGAGGAATCGGGATGGGGGGCAGAACTGGCTGTCGTAGCTGTGGCCGTTGTAGCGGGGGTAGGAGAGGTACAGTTGGTCTTCTGCACGCGTGACGGCCACGTAAAAGAGGCGGAGTTCTTCTTCAAGGTCATCCGTATCACCGCTTTGAATCACACGGTAATGGGGGAATAGGCCCTCACCCAAGAAGATGACGAACACGACTTTCCACTCCAGCCCCTTGGCTTGGTGAATGGTGCTGAGGGTAACACAGTCGGGGTCTATTTCCGTTTGTGTATCATCCTCGCTGAGGAGGGCGACTTGGCTGAGGAAGGCATCCAAATCTGCGGCATCGGCCAGAGAGCGGGTGAGCTGGCCGATGTCTTCCAAGCGCTCCTCATAGTTTTCATAAGAGGCGCGCAGGTGGGCATCCATAAAGTTTTGCACCAAGCGCACTAGTTCTGCCGGGGTCAGTATTTTATCAGCAGGGTGCAGGTCATCCATCGAGGCCAGGAAACCGCCCCAGTGAGGGCGGGCGGCAGCGGGCACTTTTACCGCGGCAAACACCTCTGAGTGAGGGGCAGTGATGGTGGTGGCCTCCGGGTTGGCCTGCAACCAAGCATCTGCCGCGGCAAACCAATTTTCCCACAGTTTGGAGGCCGTAGCCTCGCCCACGCGGGGGAAGGTGGAGACGATACGGCGGAAGGCGATTTCATCCCTCGGGTTGGAGAGCAAGCGCAGCCACGCGACAATATCTTTGATATGGGCTTGCTCAAAGAAGCGCAAGCCACTGGTGATACGGTAGGGGATATGGTTGCGGGTAAGCTCCATCTGCACATCCATACTATGGAAGTGGGCGCGGTAGAGCACGGCAATATCCTTGCCGGAAATACCGGCAGCCATAAGCTCATCGATACGCTGAGCCACAAAGCGGGCCTCGGTGCGGTTATCGGGCGCAGGGATAACGGCGGGCTTCATGCAGCCGGTATCGCGAGACGGGCGCAGGGTTTTGGCAAATTGGCGCGTGTTGTTGGAGATGGCGGCATTAGAAATCTCGAGAATGGCCGGCACACTGCGGTAATTGGTCTCGATTTTATAGATTTGGGCATCGGGGTAGGTGTTAGAGAACTCGAATATATGGTCAACATTTGCCCCGCGCCAAGAATAAATGCTCTGCGCGTCATCGCCCACCACCATGAGAGAGGAATCATGCCCGCCGGCCAACAGGCCGATGATGGAAGCCTGCAACACGTTGGTATCCTGATACTCATCTACCAGCACATGCAGGAAACGGCCCTGCAGATCGGTGCGTATATCCGCATGCTCTTGCAACAGGCGCAGCAGGTTGGTGAGCAAGTCATCAAAATCCATGGCATTGCTCTCCAGCTTGCGGGTGCGGTAGGCATCAAAAATTTTACCGATTACCTCCTCATGTTTATCGAGCTGCCCGTACTCAGTACGCAAGGTCAGTTGCCAGCTGCGCCCGGTATTGATGGCCAGGCTGTGCAGACTTTGCAACACCTCTGCCTTGGGGAAACGGTCGTTTTTGGAGGTTTTACCGACAAACTGCTTAATAAGAGCGCGGAAGAGGGCGCGTTGGTCATCGCCATCCAGAATGGTAAAACCGGGTTGATACCCGAGGCGCGGCGCATGTAAGCGCAAGATGCGGTTAGCAACGGAGTGGAACGTGCCCCCCCATATCTGCCCTGCCCCCATACCGGCAAGGGCAGCCACGCGCTCCAGCATTTCGCGGGCGGCTTTGTTGGTGAAGGTAAGCAGCAAAATACGCCAAGGGGCAACACCACACTCCAGCAAACGGGCTACTCTATAAGTAAGAGTGCGGGTTTTACCACTACCCGCCCCGGCTATGACTAGCGCGTGGCGGGCATCTGTGGTAACGGCTGCATATTGCTCGGGATTAAGCTCGGCAGCATAATCTCTCCCTGCGGCCGCGGGCCTCAGGGTGTACTTCATGATTCGAAATCAAGATAAATCTCAGCACGACGGTTCTCACCGCGCTTGTACTCAATCTGGCTTTCATCGTCGGTCTCGGTAATCGGGTTACGGGGCTCATTTTTACCGAGGCCGGTGGTGGTAATCTGGTCGGGGGATACGCCGAGGTCAATCAACACTTGGCGAACAGCCTCTGCACGGCGGCGAGAAAGGTCAAGGTTGTATTGATCTGAGCCCTGGTCATCTGTATGACCGGCGATATCCAGTTTTTTCTTAGAATCAACCAAGATTTGGGCAACAATCTCTAACTGACGGACAGAACGGGGGGTCAGGCTTGTATCATCAAAGGCAAAGTACAAAGCAAGAGATTGCCCGCCTTTCGGGTTCTTAACCAAAGGACAGTAGCGGCCACCTTCTTCTTTTGCACTGAGCAGGTAGTTTTCCAAGAACTTATCCGTGCCGACGTCATATATTTTCCACACACCATCTACCTGATGGAGATTCACGGCAATATTGTTGGATTCGGATAAAAGAATATCGGGATTAGCAGCCGGAACAACATATACCAAATAGCCGGCAGAAGCAGGATTCAAAATACTGCAACGAATAGGGGATTTTTTGTTCAGAATGTATGACCCCTCCTCAAAAATCATGCAAAGGCCGGCAAGCGTGGCATCCTCAACACTTGATAAGTCTACCATACTGCGAGCTTTCAGCACATTGCCTTGACGGGTAGCATGCAAGAAACATTCTACCTGCATCATGGTATCACCACCGGGAAGCATCATGGTTCTGTCAGCAGGTACAATGTGAGCAGAGGCGAAATACGGCTGCTTGCCGGAGATATCAGTGGTAAAATCGATCAACAAATCCTTATCACCATTGGCAGATACCACGCGGTAACGGAACATCTTCTTGTCCGGGGCGAAGCGAAGCACCTCACCCACCTCTTCAACGGCAGCAACGGTATTGCTTCCGAACCACTCCGCAGCTACGGCAGCGGCATCTTCGCTCATCAGATTATTCGCCACCATGTAACCGGAATATTCCTTGGCGGAATCAGACTTGAAAGCCTCTACCACGGTCAGAGCACGTTTGTGAGCCTCATTAGTGGTATGTGTTTCTTGCGGCAGCTTAATATCATCAATAGACTTACCCACGGCAGCGGCAGATGCATCCTCTTTATCAGCATCCTCAGCGGCAGATGAATCATCGGTGGGCGTTTCCGTCACATTCTTGCCATCTGTTTGTTGCGGTTCAACGATAACAACGGTATCAGTCTTCTTTTCTTCAGATTGCGCAACATCAGCCGCAGGTGTTTTTTCAGCTGTTACCGGAGTTGACTCGGTAACAGGCGCAACGGTTTGAGTTTGCGGTGCAGGCGCCGCAGCCGGCTGTGGTGCCTGCAAACCTTTGTAATAATAGAACGTAGCTACCACACCCGCGGTAACTAAAAATGTAATAGAAAACAAAATAATGCTGCGTTTCATAATAATGAGATTAAAAAAGGTTAACGAGTCATAGGCATTACACTTTCGCGCAACCGGAAAGCGCCTTCAACTTGAAATAACGGGTCAGGAAAAGGCGGCGCCGGATGAGCCTTGATAAATTCGTAAGGATTGATACGGTTCATGGTACCGTTGGGGTGATAAGCGGTAACGCCGGCCTCTACCACGGGAGAATCTATCACCTCGAAATGCAAATGAGCCGGATAAACACCTTCTGCCGTGCCGATAGAGCCAATCTTCTGACCGCGGCACACGCGATCGCCGAGTGTTACGGAAACATCTTGCAAATGCGCATAAAGGGTTTGGTAAACATGATTATCACCGGGAATACGATGCGCAACCACTACCACTTTACCCCAACCGGCAGATGGCGTACCACAGTACACAACCAAACCGCGGGCAGCGGCACTCACCACCTCACCTTGGTCCGTATTACCACCACCTATACCGTTGAGGTCAACCCCGGAATGATAACCGCCGCGTTTTTCATTATGCACGCCGAAGCCTTGGGCGTCATACATAAAAGCCAAGCTACCGCCACCTACCGGCCACTGAAAGCCATCTGCCGGGGGAATGCGGGCAATCTGCTCTGCGGAAAGCGGTATCATGCAGGGCTTAATCTCTTGCGGCATTTGGGCGAGGGGGGCATCTGCCGCATACACATTGGCAGCCGCAGATTCACCGGAAGACGTGCATAAATGTAAGCACAACGCAACAATACCACCCACCAGCAAAACCGGGACGGCAATACGGAAAAAATCTTTTCTTTTAAGCTTACTCACGCGCATGCGGATTATACATTAGCCGCATGATTGATTCAAGAAAAATAGCCGTCATTTTCATAAAATAGTAAACAAGGCGGAATTTTCCTTTACAAAGGAAGAATACGGGCGTATATTCCGTGCAGAGATGTACAAGCCGAGTCTTTTCAAAACACTTAAAGAGTACAATAAAAAGACCTTCTTCTCTGACCTGACAGCAGGCATGACAGTAGGTGTAGTAGCATTACCGTTAGCCATGGCATTTGCCATAGCGTGCGGGTGTACGGAGATAACGCCGGCAACGGGATTGGTAACAGCCATCGTAGCCGGTTTAATGATTTCAGCATTAGGCGGCAGCAAATACCAGATAGGAGGCCCCACCGGTGCATTCGTTGTTATTATTGCCGGAGTAGTCGGCAGTTTCGGCATGGGTGGGCTCATCATGTGTACGCTGCTGGCAGGCCTTTTCCTGATAATGTTCGGCATACTGAAAATGGGGGCCCTGATACGCTTCATACCCTACCCCGTTACGACCGGTTTCACCTCGGGTATAGCGGTTACGATTTTCTGCACACAAGTAAAAGATTTGTTAGGGCTGAACATTCCTGAAGCGGTACCGGCGGAGTTTGTGGAGAAATGGCACTGCTACTTTAAATACATAGACACCATCAACTGGTGGGCACTGGGCATTTCTCTGTTCACCATAGGCGTTATTCTGCTGACAAGACGATTTGCCCCGAAAGCACCGTTTATGTTGGTGGGCATGCTGGCGGCCACGATCGTTTGTGTAGCATTCGATCTGCCGGTAGAAAGCATTGGTTCTCGATTCAAAGAACTGCCAAAGGGGTTACCCATGCCGACCTTCCCCAGCTTTGAATGGGGCACGCTACCGGCTTTGGTTAAACCGGCATTCGTTATTGCCCTGTTGGCAGCTATTGAGTCATTGCTCAGTGCAAGTGTGGCAGACGGTATGACGGGCTCTCGCCACCACCCCAACACCGAGCTTATCGGCCAAGGTGCGGGCAACATAGCCTCTGCGTTGTTCGGCGGCTTGCCTGCCACGGGTGCCATTGCCCGAACAGCTACCAACATACGTGCCGGTGGCAAGACCCCGGTATCGGGCATCATCCACGCCATTACGCTGTTGCTCATTTTGGTATTGGCCGGGCAATATGCAGCCCTCGTACCGCTGCCGGCGTTGGCAGGCATTTTGGCCATTGTGTGCTGGAACATGGCAGAGGCAAGCACCTTCTGCCACCTGCTCACCGGGCCTAAGCAAGATCGCGCCGTTCTGCTTATCACCTTCATTCTCACCGTGATGATTGATCTTGTGGTTGCGGTAGAAGTGGGTGTGGTATTGGCAGCCCTGCTCTTCATCGGCCGCATGGCTCAGGTAAGCAATGTGGAAATGATTTCTAAGGAAATCGAAGGCGAAGACCCGGAGGAACAACCGTCACGCTCTCGCTACCTGCGCCACATCCCCGACAACGTGGAAGTGTTCGATATTCAGGGGCCGTTCTTCTTCGGCGCGGTAGAACAATTCAAGGACCGCGTATTCCGCTCCATAGAACCGGATATGGACTACGTACTGCTGCGCATGCGTTTGGTACCCACGCTGGATGCCTCGGGCTTGCATGTGCTGGAAGACTTCTTGTCCTATTGCAGACGCCGCAACATCACCCTGCTGCTTTGCGGTGTGCAGGCACAGCCCATAAAGGTAATACGCCGAGATTCCCTATTCATCAGAGACTTAGGCGAAGAGAACATATGCGAGAACATTGATACGGCGTTGGAGCGTATACAAGAGCTCGAGAAAAAGAGAAAGACAGTAGAGTACGCATAAAGCGCACGTAACACAGCCACAACCCCGGAATCAAATATAAAAGGTTCTGGGGTTGGTGCCTTTAATATCGTAAGAAGTAATCACCTGAGCGGGCAGCGCATGGTCGCACAAGTTAATCAACTTAATGGCACCCGTGGGGCATGCCTGTTGGCAAGCCGTTTGCGGTGTGCCCGCCCCGGCAGCGCTTGCCGCATTGATTCTCTGCACGCATAAGGTGCATTTCTCCATCACACCGCGAGAGCGCACGGTAACTTGCGGATTATGGGGGCGCTGCGTTTTATCGGCATCCGCCTTGGCGTAATCCCTGAAATTGAAGACGCGCGCATGGTAGGGGCATGCCGCCGCGCAATAGCGTGTACCCCAACAACGCGGGTACACCATGGCATTGAGCCCGGTGGATGTATGCACCGTGGCATTCACGGGGCACACTGCCTCGCACGGTGCTTTTTCGCAATGGCGGCAAGCAGAGGGCACATAAAGCAACGTTTGGCCGGGCCCTAAATAGCGGTTAACGTGCAACCACTGCATGTCTCGCTCATAGCTCATTTCCGCCGCCCCCACAAGGGGGATGTTATTTTCTGCGCGGCACGCCAAGGAACAGGCACCGCAACCAATGCAGCGAGACAAATCAATAATCATTGCCCATTGGGGAGAAGCCCCGGCACTGTTTACCGATGGCTTGCCGTGTTGCATGGCGGGCGCACTCTCGGCGGGGCGGTATGGCAGGCTCGGCGCATCACACTCTTGAATATGAGAAGCTGCCACCCCCACGAACTCGGGCAATAGGGGTAACCATACACCGCTGATACCCGCATGGCGCCATGCAGGCAAATGCAAGCCGCCTACCCGCACACCGGCAGGGGCCCCACCCCCCGGCAGAAAGGCTTCCGGCATACCGGCCCATCCGCTCAGGGGCAAATAAGTTTCTTGCAGCCATGCATTGTGCCTGAATCTGCCATCTGCATAATAGGGGTGTAAATATAAATTCAGAGCAGATGCAGGGGCGGCAGCCAAAGGGGTGGGCATGGGGGCAGCACCTACCACAAAACCGGTCTTTAAAGCTTCATCTGCCTCGGGCACCACTTTATCCAACCAAGCACGCGCGGTTGAGATTTGGCTACCGTCTTCTGCCGGCAATTCCCCCTGATTCAGCAAGGCGTGCAAAACCTCTGCCTCTGCCAAAGCCCCATGCAGCGGGTGCATGACCGGCTGACGCAAGCACAGGTTGCCATACGCATCGGCATCTGCTCCCCATTCTTCCAAAAAATGAGTTGCCGGCACTTGGTATAAGCAAAGCTCTGCGGTTTTATCTGCCTGCAACGATACAAAGCGCACAGTCTCTGCCGTTGCGTTCTCCAAAGCACGTGCAAAGTCAGCATCAAATGCGGCGGGGTCTGCCGGGGTGAAGATAAACAGGGCATCCAGCTCCGGCAACTGCTGCGTCAGCGCCGCTAAATCCCCGAACCCTTTATCCTCAAATTGCACGGCAGGACCAAACGCAGCGGTCTGCAATGACTCCAGCTCCACAAAACCGGTGGGGCGCGGTGACGCTGCGGGGTCGTACTCAAAGAACTTGGCACCGGCATAACGGCGCAGCTCTTTTACCTGCTCCATGCGCAGCGCGGAATAACCGCAGGGGAACAAAAAGGCGATGTTGCGGCCCTCTTTCAACAAGCTGCTCCACGCACGCAATGAGGCACGGAACGCCGACATGGGATGAGGTTTACCCGCACGCAAGGGCGACTTGAGACGCGCAGTGCTATACAAATCCAGAATAGATGCCTGCACAAACGCAGGCAGCCCACGGCGCACACTTTCGTAGCGCGGATTACTTTGCAGCGCAACGGGCACACCATCGTGGCACACGGCAAGCAAAGGGATAGCGCCTGTTGCCCAAGGCATGCAAGAGGCAAAACAAATGGACTCACCGGGCAGCATCCACTCCGGGCAATCCGCAGGCTGCACGGCAAATTGCTGCGCACGCTTGCACGCGGGTATGGCCATGAGCGCCATCACCCCCAGCCCCTTCAAAAAGCTGCGGCGAGATATTGCCGTACCGTTACCCGTATGTGCCATGCGCGCCTATTGTACGACAAAATACCGAAAAAGCAAACCTCAAATTACAGGTGCACCGCCCGTTTTGTGCGTCAGTGCAAGGAATGAGCTTGATTTTAGGGGTAAGCGTGGTAGAATACGCGCGTATGACGAACGAAGAAACGAAACGAGATTTCATACGTGAATGGATAGCAAGTGACCTTGCAGAAGGCCACTGCAAAACACCCATTACACGTTTCCCCCCGGAGCCTAACGGCTACCTTCACATCGGACACGCCAAAGCCATTTGTCTGGACTTCGGTGTAGCGAAGGAATACGCCCAACAAGGCGCGGTGTGCCACCTGCGTTTCGATGATACGAACCCCTGCAAGGAAGATGTCGAGTTCGTCAATTCCATACAAGAGGACATCAAGTGGTTGGGGTTTGACTGGGGTGAGCACCTGTACTGGGCATCCGACATTTTCAACTTCTACTACGAGTGCGCCATTCACCTCATCAAGAACGGCTTGGCCTATGTGGATGAGCAAGACCGCGAGACCATGCGAGCCCAGCGCGGCAACCTGACCACGCCGGGCATTCACTCCCCCTACCGCGACCGCAGCGTAGAGGAGAACCTCGCACAGTTCGAGGCCATGAAAGCCGGCAAGTTCCCCGAGGGCGGTGCCGTGCTGCGCGCCAAGATTGATATGGCCAGCAGCAACATGAACATGCGCGACCCCGTGATTTACCGCATTTCATACGACCACCACCACAACACCGGCAACACTTGGTGCATTTACCCGATGTACGACTTTGCCCACCCGCTGGAGGACGCCTACGAATACATCACACACTCCCTCTGCACACTGGAGTTCGAAAACCACCGCCCGCTTTACGATTGGGTGATTGAGAACTGCCCCATACCGGCAGGGTCGCGTCCGCAGCAGCGTGAGTTCTCTCGCCTCAACATCACCTACACCGTGATGAGCAAGCGTAAGCTGCGCCAAATGGTGGAGGAAAACTACGTTGCCGGGTGGGATGACCCCCGCATGCCCACGATTTGCGGTATGCGCCGCCGTGGCTACCCCGCCAAAGCCATTGTGGACTTCTGCGAGGGTGTAGGCATCACCAAGTTCAACGGCAATACGGATGTTGCCCGCCTGGAAAACGCTGTACGCAGCGAGCTCAACGCCAACGCAGAGCGCCGCATGGCCGTGCTCAAGCCCCTCAAGCTTGTGCTCACTAACTTGGCAGACGACCATGAGGAGGAGGTAGAGGTTGTCATCAACCCCGAGAAACCCGAGCTGGGCAACCGCAAGCTCACCCTCACCAAAGAGGTGTGGATTGAGCAGGACGACTTCATGATAGACCCGCCCAAGAAATACAAGCGCCTCAGCCCCGGTGTTTGCGTGCGTTTGCGTGGCGGTTACTGCATTATAGCCAAGGACTACGTGGCAGATGCCGATGGCAACGTGACCGAGGTACACGCCGAGGTACTGCCCGGCACCATCGGCACCAACCCGCCCGAGGGTATTCGCTGCAAGGGCGCCATTCACTGGGTATCTGCCAAGTACGGCGTAAAGGCAGAGGTGCGTTTGTATGACCGTCTGTTCAGCGATGAAGCACCCGATGCCAACCCTGAAGGTTTCTTGGCCGCCCTCAACAAAGACAGCCTTACCGTGCTGACGGATGCCGTGGTAGAACCCGCCTTGGCCGCCGCCCCCGCGGAGTTCTTGTGCCAGTTTGAGCGCACGGGCTACTTTGTGGCCGACCGCTATGACCACAGCCCCGAGCACCCCGTGTTCAACCGCTCCGTGGGTCTGCGCGACTCTTGGGCCAAGATGAATAAGTAATCTACAATATATTATCCCCCGTTCGGCGGCTCGCGCCGCCTGTGTTGCGAGCCGCCGAACTTTTTCTTTTTACTCAGTCATGAAGAATATCGAGTTTTCCTCTAAAAACGGTGTGTTTGATATGAACAGCTTTATCTGCGAATGTGATACAGCAGTAAGCGGAGAGCCCCTGCCCGAGCCGCAGGCAGAGCAAGCCCCTGCCCCCGCAAAGGTAGAGCTTGAAATACCCGCCCCCGCTGTTCCCGTGGCAGATGGCACAGACCCCATCATATACCACCCGCTGGAGGAAGTGTTGTGCGACCTGCGCATGGGCAAGCTGATTCTCATGACGGATGACCCGCACCGCGAGAATGAGGCAGACCTCGTGTGCGCCGGGCAATTCGCCACCCCGCAAAATATCAACTTCATGGCCATCCATGCGCGCGGGCTCATCTGCGTGCCCATGGCCCCCGAAAAAGTGGATGCCCTCGGCATCCCCATGCAAGCCCAACACAACACGGAAAAACTACACACAGCCTTCACTGTGAGTGTAGATGCCAAGGAGGGTACCACCACCGGCATCAGCGCCTTCGAGCGCTCCATCACCACCATGAAGCTGGCAGACCCCAAGGCCACCTTGGATGACTTTGTGCAGCCCGGTCACTGTTTCCCGCTGCGCGCGGTAGAGGGCGGTGTCATTCGCCGTGCCGGCCATACAGAAGGCACGGTAGATATGCTGCGCATTGCGGGGTTGGAGCCCGTGGGCGTGTGCTGCGAAATCATGAAAGAGGACGGCACCATGGCCCGCTTGGGTGAGCTGGGCGAGTTCCAGCGCAAGTTCGGCCTCAAGGCATGCTCCCTCGCTCAAATCATTGAGCACCGCCAGCATACGGAAAAACTCATCATCAAAGAAGAAGTAGTAAAACTGCCTACAGATTTCGGCGAGTTCACCTGCCACTCCTACCACTCTAAGGTAGATGGACAAACCCACTTAGCCTTGGTACACGGGGATATTGACCCCAGCAAGCCCGTGCTCTGCCGTGTGCACAGCGAGTGCCTCACAGGCGATGTATTCGGCAGCCGCCGCTGCGACTGCGGCAGCCAGCTGCACACCGCCATGCGCCGTATTGCTCAAGAGGGTGGTGTGTTGCTATACCTGCGTCAAGAAGGCCGTGGCATCGGTCTTTCTGCCAAACTGCATGCCTACAAGCTCCAAGAGCAAGGCCTTGATACGGTGGATGCCAACATTGAACTGGGCTATGCCCCCGACCTGCGCGACTACGGCGTGGGCGCGCAAATCCTGCGAGACCTCGGCATCACCAAGCTGCGCCTGCTCACCAACAACCCCAAGAAGATTGTGGGCCTTGCCGGCCACGGGCTCGAGGTTGTAGAGCAAATGCCCATCAACATCCCCGCGCACAAAGACAACAAGGCTTACCTCGATACCAAGAGAGACCGCATGGGGCACATGATTTAAAACATATATGCATTGGCTTGCCCTTATAGTTTTGTGCTTATACTTTGTGTGTGCATGCACCACTTGGCATGAGGATTTTTCACAAGGCCCCGGTGCGAAAATGCCGGATATAACGCAGCCGCAATACCCTACGCATGTAGATATTGAACTGCAGAACACAAGTATCCACACCGAGTACACGATTAACAGACGCCATTGGACGGGTGGAAGCATCTGGCTGCCTCAACCCGTGGCGCTGGATTTCCGGATTTCAGCCCCCGATGCCCACATTGTTTCGATATCCCCAAAACTGATTTCCCTTACTGATTCTGAAGGCAATGACCTCACAGATTACTATATCGATGCGTTTAGAATAACGACTAAAGTACCCTCGGATGCATATCAGGCAAGCATGTGCATCCTCAGTAATGTTCCGGTAGATTCAACCGTTATGGTACAAGGCGAAGTGGAAATGGTATACACCGGCGTTACTTATGTTAAAACGAAAGAATACGGGGTCACGCCAAAACCACACGGCCCCCACATCAAAGCGCGCGTTCCGTTTAGCATGAAGGTCAACATTCTCACCGGCGAGCAAACCGCCTTCAGATTTCCCCTGTCCGAACGCGAATAACGGAAGGCTTTGCTTAAGTTTTTGCTTGATAGATGCTATACCTCGACAAATGGTAGTTTGTGAAGATATTTGATGCTAAGGCGCTAGTTACGCCGTAGCTCACAGTGCATCGATGAGAGCCCCGCGTGCGCGGGGCTTTAAAATTCCGCTCACCTACGGCTTGCAATCTGCTCGACAACCTCAAATTTATCACCTTAAAAGTTTAACATGGCCATTTATATAAACAGCTCCGCTTGCTTGGGCTCGGTAGCCACGGCATTGAGGCGCTGGGTAAACATCTCCAGCACCGGCGGGGGCAACAGGCGGGCTCTGCGGGGGCATACAGCCACACAACGCATGCAAAGTATGCACTTAGAAGCATCCGTCGTATGCGGGGCATTGGCGGGGATTGCCCCCACCGGGCACAGGCGTGCGCAACGCCCACAACCACCGCAAGATTCTAACGTGAGGGGCACTACCGGCATCTTGGGCAGGTCTTTGTAAGGATAATTACCGGGCACGGTAACGGGTGTCTTGTCATCAGAGGCCAACTTGGCAGCAACCGCTTTGCCGAAATCGGCAGCGATGGCGATATCCTGCGCGTTGGGGCGCCCGGCTGCAATACTGCGCACAATGGAATGCTCTGCAACGAAAGCAGCTGCGGCCACTACGGTAAACCCGGCATCGGTCAGTTCATTTTTTAACTCCAGCAAAGCATCATCATACGCGCGATTGCCGTACACAACCACCGCCACGGCGGGCTGCCCGGCCCCTTTAATCTTGCGCAAACGCTCCACTGCCACGGCAGGCAGACGCCCACCGTACACGGGCAATACGGCTATAAGCGGAGTGAACAGTGGCAGTGGCGCTACCTCTGCACACAGATCAATCTTATTCACATTCAGGGCAGAAGCAATGGCATCTGCAACTCGTTGTGTACCACCCGTGGGGCTGAATACGGCTTGGGTTAGGGATATAGCATTCATACGCACTTGTATTCTGAGCGTTAGTTAAAGCTAAGTCAAACAAAAAGAAGCACTATTCGTACAACGCATCGGCGTAATTAGTGTTCCAACGGAAATGGTTCGTTTGAGCTCTGCAACAATGATGAGAAAAAGCCGACATCAATCACTCGATGCCGGCTTGCATATTACATTTACGATATTGATGAGAAAACTTACTTGCGGCGGCGGCGCATTGATAATGACGCTAAGGCCAACAAACTCAAGGTTGCAGTTGACGGTTCTGGCGCAACAGACTTAAACCACTCATCGCTCACGGAAGAATCTATGGCGGTAACACCTGTTATAACAAATCCATCGAGGCCTCGATCTGATGCAGCGTTTGTATTTTTACCACCATGATTTAAGATTTCCATTTTCCCTTCGTCATTTTCTGCCACATATACATAGAATAGGCTGGGAACAGAAATACCGCCGTATTGCGCTTTAGAATCGTCAGAATCCGTCAGCCAAAGCTTATGAACCTCGCCGGTATACGAAGAAATGGATTCTGTCGCATCCACTGTAACATTTGTTTCCATGCCCCACAATGTCAAAGCATGACTTCCTCCCAAATACATGCGCAATGCCACACCTTTACCGTCCTCTATGGCCTGCAACATAGTGGCTGTGGCATGAGCAAAATCGGTAACATCCGTAGTATCAAAAAATGCTTTCAACTGTTCGGATATACCGGTATCTGCACCATAGCCATCGATTATTCCACTTGCATAAGGTGCTATGAAGTCATAATAATAACCATCAAATGAGTTAAAACAATTATTCATACTCGAAACATTGCCGTCACAAGTACGCTTTGCTTCTTCATCATTTTCAGCGATATTTACACCGGTAATCCACCACTGAAAGGAGTATGCAACAGAACCGGCAGCATCAGCAACCTGATTAGCTTTATAGGTTTCCCATATTGTATTCGCATCGCTCGGCACCCCGGCGGGCAAATTATAGCCCTTGTACTGATCTTGCCACCAAGCTATCAAATTAGCAGCGGCTGCGGCATGGCATATACGCTCGTCGCCTTGATTACCGGAAACCCAATAATAACCATCATCACCGTTTTCGTACGAAGGAATCTTGTTAGCATCATGCCAACCGCTTTCTTTCGTAACACCACTTACCCAGTATTCTGCACCTTGAGCAGAAACTGCGGCAAAAGCGACCATTGCAGCCAATAATAAGCTCTTTTTCATGCGACTAAAATTTTAGAGAGATTTAACCAATGTTTCCCGGCGCAGAATACACCGAGCGCGCGGACAGCATATCTCATTTCGAATGAAATGTCAATGAAAAAAAATGATTTTTTTTTATTGATATTCAATGAGTTTTTATTTAAGAAAGCATATAAACGAAGATGATTATGCGAGCGCTTTTATGATGTTATGTTTTTATTGTCAACAAAGTAAGAGTGTATCTCATTCAAAAAGAGGCAACTCTGCACAACTTGTATCAACGAGATTACTTTCAGTGGTATACAACTTAATATTGACAAGAAGACAAATGGTACTACTGTTATTCCTCAACTGCTTGATATGACAGATATAAAGGGGGGGGGCATCGTAACAGACGATGCCATGGGATGCCAAAAGGAAGTAGTCAGAAAAACGACACAGTGGAAAGTTAATAAAAAAACGCGATTGCCATGCATCAATGGATTAACTGCTTGACACCGGGTAGTTTCAGTCATAAAATCAGATTAAAATCAACAGATACTATCTATGAAAAAAAGCATCCACAACAAATTAGAACAAGACGCCCGCAGCGGAGTCTTAAAAGGAAAAGCCGATAACGGCGATACCGATGCCGCATTTGACTGGGCATGGTGCTTGGAACATGGAATCGGCACCGAAGAATCAACTCAAGAGGCCATCAAATACTATCTTACCGCAGCCCGACAGGGAGACAAACATGCCTTAGCCAATGCCGCCGTTCTCATGATTGACGGGAATGAGAAAAACGAAGAAGCCATCGGCATGTTACAAGAGGCGGCGCGCTGCGGCATTCACCATGCTGCTTATAATCTTTTTATCGTACTGAAAAAAACGCACCCCCGCAAAGCCTTGTATTATCTCAAACAAGCAGCCGAAGGAAAGAATGCACAAGCTATGTACGAACTGGGGATACGCACCATTGCAGGCTGCGGGGTAAAAGCCAATCAACAAGTCGGACTCTCTCTTATCAGACAAGCTGCCAAAAAAGACAATGCGGATGCCTTGTATTACTTGGCGGAGATAGAGTACCACGAATCCCCGCAAACAGCATTCAAACGCTACCGAAAAGCGGCACAATCGGGGCACATTGTAGCCATGTATGAACTGGCATGTTGTTACAGACAGGGCCACGGAACTAAGCAAAATCACAAACAAGAGTTTAAGTGGTTGAGGCAAGCAGCTGAAAACGGGCATGTTTATGCCATGTGTGATGTAGCGGCAGAGTACAATCGCAGAGCCTCCACCCCGGAAAATGATGAGCAATACCGTTACTGGATGCACCGTGCAGCAGAATACGGGGATTCCCTTGCCATGCAAAATCTGGGCTTCTACTATTGGCCGGATTTCAGAAATGCAGCCAACACAGATATTACTCAATCCATAGAATGGTTCAGCAAAGCTGCACATGAGGGCGAAGCAAAATCATGGTTTGCCTTAGGGCGTATATACGCGGTGGGTAACGAAATTGAACAGGACGTAGACAAAGCCTTCCAATGCTATAAAAACGCAGCAGATGGAGGATGTGAGGATGCCTATATCTATGCAGGGATGCATTATCTTTACGGCATCGGCACGGAAGCCGACCCACGGCAAGCCATCAAATGGATGACGCTTGCAGTAGAGGCCGGGTACCCACGTGCAGCGGAATATTTGTATGAATACTGCTATAAAGAAGAGCATCCCGATAGTTCCCGCTATCGAAAAGCCACGATAAAATTATTGCGAAAGGCAGCAGAGCAACAGCACCCTGAGTCTATTTTCTTATTATCCATCTGCTACGATAAGGGGCTCGGCGTCAGAAAATCACCCCAACAGTATTACGAGCTGAGCAAACAGGCGGCAGAGCTTGGCCATGCCGTTGCTACCAATAATCTCGGAGTCCATTACCAACGAGGATTGATAGTAGAACAAGATTACGCCAAAGCGGCGGAGCTATACCTACGCGCGGCGCAGGCCGGAGTCATAACGGCGCAATTCAATATCGCATGTCTTTATGAAAACGGCAATGGGGTACCCAAAGATGAGCAACAAGCCTTTGACTGGTTCAAACAAGCAGCGGATCAAGGCGACACAGAGGCCTGCTATGAAACGGCCTCGCGCTACCGAGATGGCCGCGGCACAGAACAAAACGCCAAGCAGGCATTCCGCTATATGCAAGCAGCCGCAGATGACGATTTCACCCCCGCTTTCTGCAACTTGGGGGGTATGTACAGGATCGGATTCGGCACACGCAAAAATTACAAAAAAGCGCTGTATTATTTGGAGAAATCCCACATGTGCGAATATGCAAAAGCGCAACTGGGCTGCATGCTACTGCAAGGGGCAGGTGCAGCCACAGATATGGCTCGCGCGGTTGAATACCTGCAACAAGCAGCAAAGAAAAACGAGCCGCACGCCATTTATCACTTGGGGCAATGCTACGAAAATGGATGGGGTGTGGAAAAAAATCAGAAAAAAGCTGCACACCTGTACCAAAAAGCTGAAAGACTAAAACCGAAAGAATGCACCGGAGCAGACTTAACTGCGCTGTGCAGCATACCATAAGACATAAAGCTTGTTATCTTGACAAGCTAAGAGCTTGACATTTGAATTGATTCAGATTAAATAGGAGACGCAATGAAACACCTCACACAACTGCTGGCAGCTGCCACAATCGGCTTCTCTGCACTTGCCGTACAACCGGCAGTGGCGCAAGAGCGCATTAACTTCAACGACACCCAAGACGGGGAGCAAAACGTAAGCTACAAGTTTTGGGTATGCATTGTAGGGTGCCCTAAAGAGGCGGTTACCGCCATCAGACTGGATACCATAGTATCTGTCAACAAACACACCTACACGGTGGATGGCGTAGTGGTTAAAGAATGCACCATTGACACGCGCGGTAACAACAGCATTCGTTTCTATTGTATGAACAACAATGAGCAAGCCAAAAAAATGGCAGCGCGCACCAAAAACACCAGAAAACTCATTGACTCAAAAACCGGGGGGCTTACCACCAAGCCGGCAAAAGCATTCCCCGATGGCACATACAGCCACAATATCGAATACCTCATTGATGACCCGAAGAAGATTGATGACATCTACGAATCTGCCCTCAATGCCGTTATCAAAAACAGAGGTTGTACCTTTAAAGTAAACTGATTTATGATGAAAACCACATACACTGTAATTGGCCTGAGCCTTGCATCTGCTGCGCTCAGCTTCGCACAAAACACACCAACTGTAGCCCCCATTGCACCGGCGGTAGCTCAACCCTCCCCCGAAGAGATAAAACAGGGCTTTTCTTACCGTGTCGGTCAACGGCTCGGCGCCAGCCTCGCCAATGAATTGAGCGAGCTCCAAATTACCGACTTCGATGCCACCATGCTAATGAAAGGTATTGAGGACGGCATGGCAAACCGTGTTGACCCCGAGATGGAGAAGAAAGATATACGCATCATTAAGAATGCATTCGAAGCCGAGATGGAGAAACGAGTCATTGCCAAAGCCAAGACTAATGCCGCTGCCGGTAAAGCATTTTTGGAAGAGAACGCCAAGAAAGAGGGTGTAATTGTATTGCCCAGTGGCTTGCAGTACAAGGTACTTACCGCCGGTACCGGGCGTAAATACGATGCGGCCAAGGATGGGGCCTCCGCCATCGCCTTGGTTGCATACGAAGGGCGCAAAGTAGACGGCACGGTATTTGATTCCAGCGCAACCCCCATCCAGTTCCCGATTAATGGTGTAATCCCCGGCTTCAGCGAGGCACTCAAGTTGATGCCCATCGGCTCTGAGTGGGAGATTTACATCCCCGCAGAATTGGCCTACAGGGCCAAGGGTCCCGGCGTTATCGGGCCGAATTCCACGCTTATCTTCAAACTGAAGCTTACAGACATTATGCCGCCTCGCGGCAGCATGGGGAATCCGCTGATTCTTACCCCCGAGCAAGTTGAACAAATGATGCAGGGCCGGCAATAATATCGCCTTGTAAATTCCTTAACACGGCCCGCACCCCCTCTGGGTGCGGGCTTTTTTGTGTTAATTGCAGTTTTTGGTATTTTCAACTTGAAAACTGTTGGAATGGGGGTTAATATACGGTTAATGAAAATTCATTTTTGTGGAGCAGCTCAAACTACAACCGGCTCTCAGCACCTGCTGGAAGTGAACGGCAAGCGCATACTGCTTGACTGCGGTATGTACCAGGGGCATCGTGAAGACCAATTAAGGATTAACCGAGACTTCCCCTATTTTGACCCGAAGAGTGTGCATTGTGTCGTGCTTTCACACGCACATATTGACCACTCCGGCAACCTGCCGAACCTGGTAAAGAAAGGATTCCGTGGGTTTATCTACACCACTTACGGCACAAGAGATTTGTGCTCTGTGATGCTGGCAGATGCCGCACGCATACAGGCAAGTGATGTCAAGTTCTTGAACAAGATGCACGCGCGCAAGGGTGGCACCGGCACGGTGGCAGATGTCATCTATACCGAGCAAGATGCCGAGGCCTGCATGCGCCAATTCTTAACCATAGGTTACCACATGCCCCTGCCCATCGCGCCGGGCGTTACCCTCTCATTTTATGATGCGGGGCACATTTTGGGAGCAGCGCAGGTGGTGCTGGATATAGATGATGAAGAAGACGGGCAGCACAAGCGCCTGCTCTTTTCAGGTGATATTGGGCGAGGCAACAATGAATTGTTGAGAGACCCCGAACCGGTGGAGAATGTGGACATCATGCTGATGGAAAGCACCTACGGCGGGCGATTCCATGAAAGCGGCACGCGAGCGGATGACACCTTTATAGCCACCATTAAGGCAGCCATGAAGCGCGGCGGCAATGTGTACATACCCGCATTCGCCGTAGAGCGTACCCAGCAGTTGCTCTACCTGCTAAACCGCGCCTACCGAGACGGCAAAATGCCCAATTACCCCGTGTATGTGGACAGCCCCATGGCGGTCAGTGCAACAGAGATTTTCCGTATTCACCCCGAGTGTTTCAACAAAGAGGTGTACGATTTCCTCTTCAATGAGCGAGACCCCTTCGGTTTTGAACAGCTGCACATGGTGCGCACGGTCAGCGAGTCTCAGCGCCTGAACAATATGCGAGAAAAGGCCATCATCATCTCGGCATCGGGTATGTGTGAAGCAGGGCGCATTTTGCACCACCTCAAAAATGGGATTAGCCGCGATAACAACTCCGTTCTCTTTGTCGGCTACTGCGCCGCTAATACCTTGGGCCGCCGCATTATGGACGGTGCGCTGGAGGTGCGCATCCTCGGCGACCTTTACCCGGTACGCGCAAAGGTCATCACGCTGGATTCGTTCTCGGGCCATGCAGACCACGGTGAACTCATCAATTACTTCGGCCGCACGGGCGGTAAAAAGAGTAAAGTATACTTAGTACACGGTGAAAAAGAATGCACGGCAGCCCTTAAAGCCGCGCTGTTACCACTACACAAAAACGGAGAAATTCACATTGCACATTTGAATACTACGGTTGAGTGTTAACCGGATTCTCAACAAACTAAAAAAGCAATCAGCCGCACACACCGACTGATTGCTTTTTTAGGCTTTATTTGTACCGGATATTTTTAATGATGGCAAGCATCACAATTTGTAGGTAATGAATGCTTGCGGTGGCATTCTAAGCAAGAGCTCATCGAGTGCGTAGAAGGGGAATCCGGGGTAGGATGACATTCTGCGCAAGAGATACCGGCTTTGGTATGCAGAGCATGGTGAAAATGCACATGCGCCGGCAGCGGTGCTTGGCGCACCCAATATAAAGGCACCCCTGAATAGACCGGGGAATCTTGATTGGCGGCAGCATGTAAGGGGAGCAATCTAGCATCATCTGCCAGAATATGCCTATGGCAGTCCATACACACAGAATCCGGTGGCATACCCGCTGCACGCCCCTGCTCTGCACCACGATGACAACTTTGGCATTGCATATTCACCAAATGGGCAGCTGTATGCGTATCATGCGAAAAAGCAACCGGTTGCGTCAAAACAACAGTTCTCGATGCGTACGCATGAAAATATACCAAAGCTATGGCAAGCACCCCCGCTGCGCTAAAAAGGCAGAGGGGGTGAACAAGAAATCGTAATCTGTGAAACAGCTTCTTCAATTACTTTTTCTTAATGCTGATCTTACCATAAGAATCGCGATTCTTGGGCATATTGAAGATGGCCTCAATTCTGGGAGATTTAACTTTTTCCGAAACCTCCAAGGTATAAACGTTCTTGTTGTGTTTAATACCCATTGTACCTACGTGCATATCTTCCGCCACCTTGCGATTACCATCGTAAAGGCGCACACCGTGAACCTCCAGCTGATGAGTGCCGCGTGTATAGGTAAATGTTACCTCATACGTGCCGGCACCCTTAATGCTGTACGGGCCTTTAATTTCTGCCGGGGTATCATCTTTCGGCAACACGGACGGCGACCAACCGTCTGCACAACTCAACTCGCTGACCCATATAGTCTTAGCATGTTCAGCAGAGCGCCCGAGGGGTGAATCGGGGTCAAGCCTCTTCATCTCTTTGAGGTAAGCGGGGATTTTTTTCTGGTCTTTGAGATCTCCATGACGGCGAATCAAACCAATGGCCGTAGCATACAAACCTTGACGCTGCTCAACCGTATAGGCCTTATCACGCATCTTTTTCTCGCAATCTTTGAGCGTCTCCTGCCAATCTTTCGTACCGGCACTTTCAATGGCATACGCATGGCCATTGAACGAGTAGCGGCGCACATAGCCGGATTTGTCATCCGGGTCAACCGCCTTAATCTGATTGACGATATTATCGGGGCGGCTGATATTGGCGAATTCTGCAGATTGACCCAAGGTCTTAGCCTTGGCAAGACCTTCTTCACCTTTGGCTTTCTCCAAGAGCTCGTTCTGCTTTTTCAAGGATTGGCGAGCTGCGGTGAGTTGCTGTGCAATCTTATCTTCATCGTTGCGGTCAGAGTACGGTATCAACACCGTAGCATAGTGGCGCCCGTTCTTATCGTACAACAGGAACGCGGGGTACGTATGCGCACCTACCCACTTGAGCTTGCCGAGCTTGTCGGCGCGCTCCTTATTTGTTGCATCCGTAGAAAGATTGGGGACACCGTATGAGATAACGGCGCAGCCATCAAGAGCTGTTACCACACCTTCATCTTTGAGCAATTTTTGCATCAATTTTTTGCTGTACTTATCCCAACCATCGGCATAAACAGCCACCACATACCCGCCATCGGGTACGGCACTCTGTACTACCTCATAATTGTCTACAAGATTTACAGCGGACTTGGGTGCAGCATTCAGCGAAACTGATGCCATAGCTGCAACCATTACAACAGAACAAAATACTTTCTTCATTTCTATATTTGAGGGTTAGGATTATGCAGCTTGATTACCGTAGATATAAATGGCGTTGAGGTGGAAGAACTCAGGGCCACCGGGACGCAAAATACGCACATACTTGGCCAAGGGGAGCTTACCGCCGAGGTCGGCACGCAGCACGCGTTCTTTGCAGGGGCCGAACTGGTGCACATCCGTCCAGGTTTTGCCATCTTCAGACACTTGAATCTTCATGTTGTGAAGGCGCTGCAGATTACCGGGGTTGGCAATAAGTACCACACCGGTAACATTGACTTGGCGCGGCAGTTGAACCACCATGTAAGCATCGGTATCTTTAGCGGTGTGGAAGGTACCGCCACACGGCTCGAGCAAGCCCCAGTGAGAACAGGGATTATCCCATTGAGATGTAGAGCTGGCCCATACCAAACCACCCTGAGAGGCCAATTTACCGGGGAACGGCTCATGCTTGGGCAGCACATTGGCCGGCTTCTTATATTGCTCGGGCAGCATCTTACCGAGTGCTTGGAAGGTATCCAAATCGCCACTCTTCTCTGCTGCCAAAATAGCCGGAGCCAAGAGTTTACCCAAATCTTCGGCAGGCATATTCTTACCGCTCTGTAAGCCCTTCACCATGGCAGACATAAACATCTTGCGGTCCTCGGGGCTGAGTTTTTCCGCAAGGCTGTTACCCCAAGAGAGAATAACAGTCATGTACTGGCTGGAGGAGGAGGTTGCACCGAGCATATCGCCGTAGAATGAGCACATTTCTTTGGGAGTCTTAGCAGAGAGGCCGAGCCGCTCCATCTGAGCATTGGCCAAGCGCTCGATATGCCAGCGATCCGGGCCCATTTCTTTACAGGCACGCCAGAATGCTAACACGCACTTACGCAGCTTCTTCTTGTCCATGGCCTTTGCCATGCCCTCAAGAGCGCCCTTTTGCATTACTTCAAAAGCCAACTCGGGGTAAACGGGGACAAGGTGCTTGCAGAGGGACTCATTGAAATCCTCCCATTCTTCAGCAGAAGCGGAATTGCCAAATGAGGTCCACCACTCACGCCATGCCATAAAGTTGCGGGGCTGAGCCTTAACAGATGCCGCGAAGCACTTGGCTGCTTTCTTGCTGTCTCCCTTTTGGGCATGTATGTTGGCTGCTACACGCAAGGCATTAGACAGCTCGGTGTCCTTTTCTTCTGCCTTACCGTACATCTCTGTGGCTGCGTGCAAAGAAGAGAAGGAGTGTACACTGCGGAACACCTGCCAGTGCAGGCCACGGTCCCAGCTCAGGGAGTAAGCGGGAGTCCACTTTTCACCCACTTTTACAATGTAAGCGCAGTGGGCGGGCTCGCCCGCAGTCATAGCAGGTATACCATTAGCCAATGCAGAGAAGGCACCGAAGTGCGAAAGGCTACCACATACACCACCTACATAGTAAGTAAGAGCCGTGCGATTCTCGGGGTATGCGGCCTCCCACGGTGCGTAGTACTGCGGGCCATGGATGGAGTCACCGTAAATATTGTTGAGGCGGTATGCACAACGCCAACAGCTGCCGGGGTACTGGTCTGCCGGAAGGTGCACATTCTCCAAGCTCCACTCCAAGCTGGCAATGCTGCCATACGGGTTATCCCCCTTGCAACCGCATACCATACGGCGCTGCCAGAAGGGGATGGTATCAAACACGGAATTGAGGCGATCAGCCTTGTAGGCGGTGATGTAGAAGTTCGCACGTTCTACGGCATCTTGAGGATTCCAACCGGACTTAGCATATTCCAGCGCCGTAGCGGTGGCGATATCTCTCACCATCTTATTGGTAAAGAAATCCGGTTGTGTATCAGCAATCAGCGCAAGGATAGACAAGGCCATACCGGGGCGCACACATTCACCGGTAAAAGCGAATTGCTCAATCCATTCGGGATTCGCAACAATTTTCTCCATCAACGTGGCGCACTTGCTGTCTTTTACAGCCTCAGCCATCGTCTGTGGCGTATTGGCAGCCACTTTTGCACGCTTAATTTTATTCTCAAGCTGCTTGATATCCCAAGCCTGACGAGAGGAAGGCTTGTTACCTTCTACCACTTCATCCTTCTTCTTGTCCAACTCATCTTGCAATTTCTTGAGATTCGCAGAGGCATCAGCAGAGCGTGTTTCAGCCTCGGCCATAGCCTCGACCTCGGCTTGGGCAACAATCCACTGCGCCAACAATGCGAGGTTAGCCTCGCTCTTCACATAATCCTTTGCAGCAGAAGAGGAGGCATCGCCCATGCCACTGATAATTTGGGCAGAGAGCGCATCTCGCTTCGCTGCAACATCTGCCCAATCGGTGGAGGATACCAACTGAACACCATCAAAGGCACTACCTTTTTTAGCGGTCTTTTTATTAGACTTCTTATTGGCCTTTTTATTGGCCTTTTTCTTAGCGGAGGACGGGGCCATGGCATCAGTCACCGAAACGGTTTCTATGTGAGCGGCGCGGAATATCTCATGGTTAACAAGATAAGCGCCACCAACCGCAGCGGTAAGCAATACCGACATTGCTGTTATTGTTTTTTTATTCATAAAAATTCAACCTAGAAACGGGTTGATAACAGTGTAGCGCAAGCCCCCCTGCCATGCAAGCAAAAAAAACGATTTCCAGCCGTGCATGTCTCGAAAATTTCTTGTATCTGCCGCATTTTAACGACAATATAATAAGCATGACCGAACAAGACAAAATCAAACAGGTGATGGGGTACCTTATCGGGTATCGTCTCGGAAGCCAAATCCTCCCGCAAATGTTGCCCGGAATCGAAGCCGACGACATCGCAGGTGACATGCTGGCCAAAGGTGTAAAAGACGGTATTGCCGGCGATATGGATATGGGCATGATTGACCAAAACGTTGATCGCTACCAACAGGAGTTCCTCAGCATGCTGCAACAGCGTGGCAAACAACGCGGCGAGGCAAATCTTGAATTAGGCCGTAAGTACATGGAAGAGAACGGCAAACGCCCCGAGGTTACCACCACGGACAGCGGTTTGCAGTACGAAGTCCTTGTCAACAGCGACGGCGAGACCTACAATGCAGCCAAGCACGGCGAAGCCCCCACGGCCGAGGTAATGTACAAAGGCACGTTGGTAGACGGCACGGTGTTCGACCAATCTCGCCAGCCCGTTAAGTTCAACATTCGTCAGGTAATCCCCGGTTTTACAGAGGCGCTCATGCTCATGCCCGTGGGGGCGAAATGGAAAGTGACCATCCCCGCCAACTTGGCCTACGGTGCTAATGGCCCCGGCAGCATCGGGCCCAACTCCACCCTCATTTTCGAGATGGAGCTCATCTCCTTAAGCTAATACAAAACAACTTTTCCGCCCATGCAAGCTATACCACGAGCCATCTTTTTTTTCGCACTTGCCACGTTTTTCTTGGTATTCGCCATAACCATGGAACCGCAATGGGGGCGCACCATGCTCTTTGCGTTTGCCGGTATAGATTATGTGTGGGGTAGCATCTTGCTGATATCAGCACACAAAAACAAAAACAAAAACAAGAAATAACCCATGTTCAAGCACATATTCATTGCAGCCGTTGCGGCAACGGGCACAGTATACGCACAAGACCAACTGATAAGCACTGGCGCTGCCACCACCATGACGGAGGAAGACGCCATGGCCATCATCGGCGAGTTTGCTCAATTCATGGAACAACTCACCTCTGCCTTGGAGAGCGTCAACGACAACGCCAGTGCAGAAGCCGCAGCAGACCGCATCAACAACCTCAAGTTAGTTGCCGGCGATTTGCAGCTTAAGCTCAACAGCATCCAAACGATGGACCCCGCCATTCAACAAAAACTACTGCCCATTGTCTTGGGTATTGTTATGGAACACGGGCAACGCGTTTCAGCGGTTGTTGATACCATCACCGCCAACAATTGCTACGGCAGTCATGCACTCAGAGAGTGCATCCTCGAGCTTCAGGCTCACTGATTCTCAAGCCAAGTTTGAACTAACAGGCGCAGGAAAATACCTGCGCCTGTTTTTTAGTAAAGATTACGGCTTGACAGAACGCCGAATACTTGCTATTCTCTGCGCGCGGTCAACGACACCGTGAATGTATATTGCCATGTCTACGGAACTCCCCAGCAAAGCCGAAAAGCTGTATAACACAGCCAGAGTAACCATTGTAGCCTCAACCTACAACGAGAAATACACCACAGCCCTGCTCGACAACTGCTTGGCCGAGCTTAAGGAATACGAGGATTATATCAGAATCAACGTAGTCCGTGTTCCCGGCGCTTTTGAGGTGCCGATGGTAGTAAAAAGAGCCATTGTAACCGCCCCCGAAGACAGGCAAGTAGACACAGTCATCGCACTGGGGGTTATTTTGAGAGGCAGCACAGCCCATGCAGATTTGATTGGAGATGCCATCACCCGCCAGCTTCTGTCCATCTCTTGTGATACCCTCACCCCCGTGATTCATGAAGTTTTATTGCTGGATAACGAGCAACAGGCCTTCGCCCGCTGTATTGCATCTGCCCTTAACCGTGGCAGAGAAGCAGCTCGTGCAGCAATCGAAATGCTGCTCCTCCTCGAAGAAGAAAAAGCTCTCAGCAGCATGAAAATGCGTACAACCGGCGTTAACTTCCACGGCTCGCTGTATCAATAAAACTGTTTCGCGTTCATGATTAATAAAAGCAAAGTACGACAAACCGCTCTCAACCTTATCTACGCAGTTGAGGAAAACGGTGGCGATATCAATAATTTTGACCTCAATCTCTTCTGGGGCATAGCCCAAGAGAAAGAGATGGACACCTACCGCAAAACGCTGGCCAAAGCATTGATTCACACCTCACGCGCCAGTGCAGACTCTGCCCGCCTGCTTTCCACCAGGGCAGATGCCGTATTAACGGCTACCAAAGATAATTTACCCGCAGCCAAACTGGCAGAGGAAGTTCAGCGTTTGCAGCAACGCTCCAATGAGTTTGAGTCAGCCCTCAAGGCATTAAAATATTGCCTCAAAGACAAGCGCCAAGACACAACGGAGCAATTAGGCATATGCTGCAAAGACCTCATGTCATTAGCACATGTAACTCAAGCACTGGCCCTCGATTTGGTGCCGGAGTTCGCCAACTTCCCCGAATACCGCCAGATACTTCAACAGCTGGAGGCCGCCATCAACCGCCGTAATAAGTTGATGGCCATATGTGCCTCTTTGCGTTACCCGCAAGAGCTGCTCGGACAAGCAGAGTTTACCAACTTGGTACGCAGTGCAGAGATGCTCAGAGAGCTGCGCCCCGAGGTAGAAACCCTCGCCTTGGCAGTTATTGCCCGCCGTGCAGAGTATGAAGAAAAACTCAACACGCTACTCCAAAACTATTCTTTGGAGCGTATGGATGTGGTAGATAAGTGCATCATCTACCTCTCCCTGTATGAGCTGGAGGTCAATAAACTTGACACCTCCATCGTTGTATCTGAAGCCACGGCCTTGGCTCACGCCTATTCCGGCGGCAAGAGCGCCCCCTTCATTCACGGTATCATCTCTGCTGCAGCTAAAGCTTAACCATATCTTCCCGCCATGGCCGGTTTCTTTTCCAGACTGATAGATAAATTCCTCGGCGAGCCTGAAATTGATTGGGATGAGCTGGAGGCAGATTTGGTGGCAGCAGACATCGGCGCCAAGCGCGTACTGCCGCTGATTGAGGAGCTGCAGGACCGCAACGACCAAGATGCCTGCGACATTGCAGATTACATCAAGGAACAACTGCGCACCGCATTCCCGGCAAACTTGCCTACCCTGCCCAAACCGCAGGACGGCAAGCCTTGCGTTATCATGATGGTTGGTGTCAATGGTGCCGGCAAAACCACAACCTCTGCCAAATTGGCATATCGCTTGCAAAAGCAAGGTTACAAGGTTTTGTTGGCAGCGGCAGACACTTTCCGCGCCGCTGCTGTAGAGCAGCTGGAAAGCTGGGCCAACCGCTTGGGCGTATCCATGTACAAGGGCAACCCCAATCAAGACCCCGCCTCCGTGTGCTACGAGGCCCACACCAAAGCACTTAACGCCGGGTTCGACTACGTTATTTGCGACACCGCAGGCCGCTTGCACACCCGCCACAACCTCATGGAGGAGCTCTCCAAAATCCGCCGCTCCATCGGCAAGCAAGACTCTACCGCACCGCACGCCAGCTATTTGGTGGTAGATGCCACAACCGGCGGCAATGCCCTCATGCAGGCTCGCGAGTTCCACAAAGCCACCCCGCTGGATGCCGTGGTTGTCACCAAGATGGATGGCTCGGGCAAAGGCGGTGTAGCCGTTGCCATTCAAGACGAACTCAAGATTTCGCCCGTTATGCTCGGCGTGGGCGAAGGCAAGGATGACCTCATCCCCTTCAACGTCAAAGAATACGTAGACTGCATCCTTTAATACCATGACCACCAAAACCTGCCTGATTGGCTGCACGCCCACTCAACTGGTAGAGCTTATGGCCTCCCTTGGCCAAAAGCCCTACCGCGCCAAACAGTTGCAGGAATGGGTGTGGAAACACCGTGTCACGGATTTTGAGGCCATGACCAACCTGCCCCCTGCTCTGCGCGAGCAGCTGGCAGCCCAATGCACCCTGCGCCCGCTGGAGGTTGTGGAGGTTAGCGAAAGCACCACCGGCACCACCCGCAAGTTCCTCTCCCGCATGCAGGATGGACACCTGGTGGAGTCCGTCATCATCCCCGCAGCCGTGGGGCAAGGCGGCGTGCACAGCGACCGCATCACCCTCTGCGTTTCCTCTCAAGTGGGCTGCGCATTCGGCTGCAAGTTCTGCGCCAGCGGCCTGCTGGGGCTTACCCGCAATCTCACCACGGCAGAGATTGTAGGCCAAATTGTTGCGGCAGAAGAAATCAGCGGTACGCGCGTAGATAACCTCGTGTTCATGGGTATGGGAGAGCCCCTTGCCAACATGGACAACCTGCTGCCCGCCCTCACCATCATTATGGATGAGCACTCTCTCAACATCGGGGCTCGCCACATCACCATCTCTACCTCCGGCAATGTGCCGGGCCTCAAAAAACTGGCAGCATTCGGCCGCCCGCTGCGCCTGGCAGTCTCTTTGCACGGCGCTTGCGATGAGGTGCGCAACCAAATCATGCCCGTCAACAAAAAATGGCCGCTCGGCGAGCTGGTACCCGCCCTGCAAGAGTGGACGCGTACCTCCAAGCACAAAATCACGCTTGAATACATCCTCATTCAGGATGTCAACGCCATGCTCTCAGAGGTAGACAAACTGGCCCGTATTGCCCACCTGCTCAATGCCAAGGTCAACCTCATCCCCTACAACACAGTAGACGGTCTTCCCTGGGTGCGCCCCACGGAGGCCGCTTGCCGCTTCTTCTGCAAATCCCTCATTGCCAAGGGTATTCCCGTTACCATGCGCTACGAAAAAGGGCATGATATCAACGCCGCCTGCGGCCAGCTCCGCCTGCGCAAAGTGCAGCAGCAATAACAGCGCAGGTAACACTTCTTTGATTGGGGCTTGTTTACTTTTCGCTCAATACGCAAAAGAGTCGATTTGTGTTCAACCCGGACTTTGTGTTGACTAATTATGCCTACACGTACCCCCTGCCCTAATCATAGATTAAGGCAGGGGGGTATTCAATTTGCAAGCCACATATCAATAATTGATACAGGCAAGAAAATATTTAGCATTCGACTTCAGCTACTTTTAAGGGAGATTCACCTTTGCAATATAATAGCCGGGTCATTGATAATGGGACCGTTATACCCATACCATTTCCTGATAAATGACTCACATCCCCAAGAGCCATAAAACAAATGATTAATGATACGCACAACCTCAGCAGATATTTCTTTTTCCAATCGAGACACTTCACCAATATATGGCTTAGCCGCATTATTAACAACGGCATCTGAATATGTACGTCTCATATTCTGCTCTATGGTATACAATTTCTGCAGTTCATTATGAGCATCGAGCATAATCTCCATGGGGCTCTTATCACGAGGTACGGGAACCGCCATTCCTCTTTCCGAATCCCATTGATATCTCACCATCGGCGGTATGTAGTACACTCCCGGAATATAATAATCAGCTGTAGCCTCATCTTTAACATTTCTGAAACTTACGAGAACCGTTTTATATTGTTGTATACGGCTCTTATACAAATCTGCAACTTGCGTATCCACCGTTATCGGTGTAGGATCATTTGGTGCCGGGGTAGGAGTGGGATTAGGGTTAATATCTATTCCCAGTGGACTCTTACCATTTCCCCCTTGAGGTAACATGGCATCAAGCACGGCATCAGTACCGGAAGCATACATCGGGGGGAGCGGAGGGAGGATTGCTCCACCGGCGGAGTTGCCTTGTCGAGCCTGCTGCATGCGTCTTTGGTATTCGCGCTGTAACAGCATCAGCAAGTTTGCATGATTTTGGCGTATTCTTTGCGCCGCCATCTGCATGCTCGGAGAATTGGGATTAGCCTTTGCCAAAGCCTCGGCATCGGCCAAATTTGCCTCTGCCTTTCTCACCTCGGCATCATACCATGCCTGTACCTGTTGCGGAGTCTCTGCTAACAGAACGGAAGGCACTGCCAACAATCCCAAAAGTGCAATCTTAAAATAGTTTTTCATTTTTATTAAAATATCTGATATATAAAATAATAAACTTTAGCTCAAAGAAAAACTTTTGAGCTTAGAACACCAAGCTAGCATACCCTCCCCAATTGTCAAGCACAAAATGCACTAAATTGCAACTTTTTATAAAAATAACTGATTCAATAACAGCACACTGTCATACGTCCGAAATGCAACAAGCGCCTTCCCTTCAGAGGAAAGCGCTTGTTTATTAAATGATTCTTGTTGGATTCGACTTCTTATGCCTTGAGAGCAGCACCCTCTTTGGCGTCGATAGCCTTCTTGGCGAGTTCGAAAACAGCCTTGAAGCCCTCCGGGTTGGCGATAGCGAGCTCGGAGAGGGACTTGCGGTCCAGAGAGACACCGGCGGCCTTGAGACCCTCCATGAAGCGGGAGTAGGTCAGACCGAGGGGACGCACAGCGGCAGAGATACGAGCAGTCCAGAGACGGCGGAATTGGCCCTTTCTCTTCTTGCGGTCGCGGTACTCATACTGCCATGCTTTGTAAACAGCATCCTTAGCGTAGCGATAGAGTTTGCTGCGGAAACCGCGGAAACCCTTGGCGCGAAGCAAGATGCGCTTGCGGCGGGCGCGAGAAGCCGGCCCATTAGTAGCACGTGCCATAGTATTTTATCTTGTCTATTGTGAGCGGACTGTTCTTCCTCACCTCCTTGCAGTCTCGTCCGTTCTATCCGCGGCATGTGTCATGCCGGGAAGGCTGCATGAAGGCCGCCCGAATAGCGGGCGGGACTTGGCTTTGCGGCCATGTTCCTCGGTTTTAAGCGAAGGGCATGTTCTGCTTTACGGCCCAAACCTGGGTCTCGTCAACCAGAGCGGGTCTGCCGAGAGCGCGCTTGCGCTTGGAGGACTTCTTCTGGAGGATGTGACGCTTACCCTGCTTGCGACGCAGAACCTTGCCCGTGCCGGTCACCTTGAAACGCTTGGCAACAGCCTTACGTGTCTTGTTGATACCACCTTTACGAGTCATGGTGCGAGGATTATACACTCAATTTTTGATTTGGCAAGAAAAATAATCCAAAAAGCCGCTATTTTTATATAAAAAAGAGCGAAAGCCCCCACAAAAAGGCTTTCGCTCAGTATGAAAGAACAACTTCTTATTGCGCAGTTTCGAAAAAAGTCTTCAACTTTTCAGAACCATAAAAGTTAGCTTTAAGGATACGCTCCGAATGTTTCTTCATTGCCGCTTGAATCCGGTTAATGTCAGCCTCATATATCTCCTCTAAGGGTGCAACCAAAGAGACGCCATACTTTCGAATCATAGTCTTTCGTTTATATTCCATCTTTTTGGTCCATCTGAATGCATCGCGCAAATGAGGCACGGCCGCATCAGCACTTTCTTTATCATTAATCTGCCCCATAACAACGATAAGCAACTCAAGCTTTTCAATGGCAGACTCATAAGACTGCATCATTTCAGCTTCATCCTCTGCGGACATCGAAACAGTTTCTGTCTGAGCTTCATATTGTTTGTCAAACCGAGTATTAGGTCTGCGCATATTATCAGAGACCGGAGCAGCATTAGCGGTTACCGCAAAGGCCCCAAGCATGAGTGAGGAGGTATATTTAAACACAGCTTTCATAATAAATATAAAACTAATTACCCTTTCAGGGTAAACAAAAATATGTTATAAGTCAAGCAAAAAACTCAAATAATGGGTACTATCCTCTTACTGACGGGGATAAAACTTGATTTTTAAGCCGACATATGCTTAAATACCCCTGTAATTTAGGAATTAAATTTTTATGAGTGAACCTCAATTAACACCTGCGCTGATACGCGCGGCATTAACAACAGTGAAGTACCCGGGCTTCAGCCGAGACATCGTCTCGTTCGGGCTGGTGAAAGATATCACGGTATCGGAGGACGGGGCCGTGGTGATTGAGCTTATCATCGAGAGCAAGAATGCCGATGTACCGCGCTACATTTACGAGAATGTGATGGGCACGGTAAAAGAGCTTCCCGGTGTTAAGAAGTTGGATGTCAACATTGAGCACCACGCACCCAAGAGCACGAAACAACCCACGGCCAATGATGACCCGGCGGACTGGAAGTCCAGCGTACCGGGTGTAAAGCATGTGATTGCCGTGGCCTCCGGTAAAGGCGGCGTGGGCAAGAGCACGGTATCTGCCAACTTGGCCGTAGCCCTTTCTAAGCTGGGTTACAAGACGGGTTTGTTGGATTTGGACATCTACGGGCCCTCCATGGCGCTGATGTTCGGCACCAAAGAGCGCCCCGGCTGCTCGGAGAAGGAGCAATTCTTGCCGGTTGAAGCACACGGGGTAAAGATTCTCTCCATGGGCTTGATGATAGACGAGGCCTCCCCCGTAGCCGTGCGTGGTCCGTTGGCAACCCGCTACGTCCAACAATTTTTGCGAGACGTGGAGTGGGGCGGCTTAGACTTCCTGATTTTGGATTTGCCCCCGGGCACGGGTGATATTCAGCTCACCATCGTGCAGACGGTAGATTTGGCAGGTGCCGTTATCGTGACCACGCCGCAAGAGGTAGCCCTTATCGATGCCCGCAAGGCTGTGGGCCTTTTCCAACGTGTAGAGACTCCCATCCTGGGTCTTATCGAGAACATGAGCTACTTTGTCTGCCCGAGCGATGGGCTCATCTACAACATTTTCGGCGAAGGCGGTGGCGAGCGCGAGGCGCAAAAACTGGGGGTTCCCCTGCTCGGCCGTATTCCGCTCGATATCCAAACCCGCACCTGTGGCGATGAAGGCCACCCCGTTGCCTTGGAAGACCCGGGCAAGAGCATGGTTGCCGCCGCGTTCGAGGGCGTAGCCTCTATGCTGGCCAGCACACTGGGCGAGTAAACGAGAAAAGCATATACCAAAAAGCCGCGGTGCTCACACAGAGCCGCGGCTTTTTTATGCGAAAAATCAGCGTTTGATTCGCCCTGATAAATTGTAATTTGTATCACAGTCGCAGACTGTTTTCACTTCGGAGCGCAGCCCCGATTTTTCACCATGCGCCCCGCGCATTTTTCACCACAAAGCGCAAGCTTTGTTTTTCACTATAAATAGATATGAAAAACTCGCATATATGCTCGTGGTGAAAATCATTTTTGGCAAAATGAAGTGAAAAATCCGTCTGATGACGGATGGTGAAAACGCCCTACGGGCGTGATAAACACCGATTCACGAATCGGCTTATCCGAACGGCTTAAACTAAGCTATGGCCGAAGACCTCGGAGGCGCGGCCACTGGCCTCGAGCGCAGCGCGACGCGAGGCGGGGAGAGCATCGCGAGAAAGCGGCTCATAGCCAAGGCGGTCGCGGAAGTAAGCAACAGCGCTTTGAGAAATGGCAAAAATGCGGTCAAAGCCCATGGCGAGGGCTTTTTGCTCAATAAAATGACACATAGCTTTACCATAGCCATGGCCCTCGTAATTTTTCTTGATGAAGAGGCAGCCGAGCTCGGCGCATCGGTTTTCGGGGAACGGGTAGAGAGCCACGCAGCCTACAATCGTATCATCGAGCGTGTAAACATAGTAGCTTTGCAGGTTGGTGAGAATACTCTCGTACGTGCGTTCTACCAGCTTGGAGTCTACCACACAGCGGGCAATCATGGAGAGCAGCTCGGGGATATCATCCACCTGCAAGGGGCGAATCTCGCGGTAAGAGTCGGTATGTACCATGGTACCCACACCTTCTTCTGAGAAGAGCTCATCGAGCAGCACCCCGCGGTGCAGACCATTAAGCATGTGTACACGTGGAATCCCGCGGCGACACACTTCTGCCGCTTGCAGCAGCTCATCCAGGCAAGAACAGTCGGCACAATTTGCGGCGCTCACCTCGCGCTCGGCAATGGCAAAAATAGGCTGACCACTGCGGCTGGGTACGGCGTCTTTTTGCAGGCAAATGTATTTAGAAGCCCCCAGTTCTACGGCTAAGTGCACACTGCCCTCATCAAAACGGCCGTCAATACCACTGGGCACAATGGCTACCTGCGGGCGTTCCACAATCTCTCGCACGCGAGCGATAGCAGAGTCTCCGGAGGTAAGCGGCAGCTCAGCCAAAGCGGCGTGCATCTCGCACGCCCCGGCCCTGGTAGCAAGGAGCTCCGCATGCTCCCCCTCTGCAACCAACACCAAACGCACGCCGATTTCGTGCAAGGCATCGGCATCGAGCAAGGCGTCTACCAAAGCCTCCTCATGCAACATTTCTTTGCCTATATGTAAGACAAAAAGACGGTTACGAAAGTAAGGCACGTAGGCCAATGCGGAGCGGACGTTCATCTGCGCGAACTGATGTTAAGGAGAAAGAAAAAGAGAAGGTGCGATTAACATAACAGTCAATCGCACCTTTGACAATTTAAGCAATTATTTTTGATCGCTGCCGTCAACAGTGGTACCTTCTGCAGGCTCACCGTCAATCAATGACATAGAAACTCCGGGTACAGACTCAGCAACATCGAGAGAAGACATCACCAAGGGAGCAGAGCTGTCTTTACGCTTAATGTTGGCCGTTACCTTCTTCTTGGGCAACACCATCTTCTTTTCGGGTTTCATGGCAATACCGGGCATGGGGGCGCCGCTGACGCTGCCTTCCTCCGGCAGCATGATACCGGCAGGAGCCGAATCAGAGGTAGAGTAACCACCAACGGGCATTTCATCTGCCTCTTCATCATCAGAATCCTCTTCGTCCTCCTCTTCGTCCTCCTCTTCGGCATCAGCCCCCGGCATATCGGCAAAGCGCTTCTTCATGCGTGCCATTTGCTCGCGCAACATAGCGAGGAAATCGCCTTTGCCGAGGATGTCGGTCACAGAGGCATCCTCGTCCTCAGCATTGCTGGCCGGAAGCCCGGAGAGGAAGTCCTCGAAAGCGGAGAGGCTGGTGGTAGCACGGAAGAGATTATTGAGAATCTCAAACTGAATATTGCTGATGAGGGTCTCAAAGATGCTGTAAGCCTCTCTCTTATACTCAACCAAGGGGTCACGCTGGCCCTGGGCACGCAGGCGAACACCTTCGCGCAGGGCATCCATTTCCACGATATGCTGCTGCCACAGCTTATCAATGGCTTGCAGCATGATATTACGCTCCATGTGGTCTACACGGTCGGGGCGCTCGGCAGACACCTTTTTCTCATACATCTCGCGCACACGGGCAATGATACGCTCTGCTACCTCGTCGGGTGTACCGTTGTTGAGGTCTGCATCCTTCTCGCTCCACCCCAGCGGGAATGTGGAATTGAGCCAATGCAAGAGGTCCAGGCGGCGAATATCACCGGCATCGTCCTCGTTGAGGTAATCCTCACACTTGGCATGCACGCCTTCGGTAAGCTGCTCGTAAATCATTTCGCGGGGTTCCTCGCAAAGGAGGGCATCGTTACGCATAGCGTACACGATTGTGCGTTGCTGGTTCATCACATCATCGTAATCCAGCACGTGTTTACGCCACATATAGTTGCGCTGTTCCACACGTTTTTGAGCACCTTCGATAATCTTATTCATCATCCAGCTCTCGATGGCCTCGCCCTCAGCAATGCCGAGGCGGTCCATGGCTCTGGTCATGCGCTCGCTGCCACCGAAATTGCGCATCAGGTCATCTTCAAAGGAAAGGAAGAACTGAGAGGCACCGGGGTCACCTTGGCGAGAGCAACGGCCACGCAACTGGCGGTCAATACGGCGAGACTCATAACGCTCTGTGCCCAAAACGAAGAGGCCACCGAGATCTGCCACACCTTCGCCCAGCTTAATGTCGGTACCGCGACCTGCCATGTTGGTGGATACGGTTACAGAGCCACGTTGACCGGCGCGGGCCACAATCTCAGCTTCTCGCTGGTGGTTCTTAGCGTTAAGCACCTCGTGCGGAATACCGGCGTACTTAAGCATGCGAGACAGGGTCTCGGATGCCACAACGCTGGCAGTACCCACAAGCACGGGTTGGCCTTTGGTGTGCAGTTCTTTAATCTTGGCTACAACGGCATTGAACTTCTCGCGGCGAGTTTTGAAGATAAGGTCGTTGTGGTCCTCACGAATGCAGGGGCGATTCGTGGGAATGGGCAGCACATCGAGCTTGTAAATATCATGGAACTCGGCAGCCTCGGTCTCAGCCGTACCGGTCATGCCGGCCAAACGGGTATAGAGGCGGAAGTAGTTTTGAATGGTGATGGTGGCGTAGGTCATGTTTTCGGCCTCAACCTCTACACCTTCCTTAGCTTCAACAGCTTGGTGCAAGCCTTCGCTCCAACGGCGCCCCGGCATTTCACGACCGGTGTTTTGGTCAATAATAACCACCTTGCCGTCTTTCACCACGTACTCTTTGTCGCGCTCGTATATTGTGTATGCCTTAAGCAACTGACTGATGGTGTGCAAGCGGGCGGCATTGGTATCCAAGCGCTTAAGCAGCACATTCTTGCGAGCCTCTTTCTCGCGCTCGGTAAGCGTTTCATCCTCGTCAATATCAACGAACTCGGAGCCGAGGTCGGGCAGCACGAAATCTTCAGGATGCCCGGGGCTGATAAGCTCGCGGCCCTTTTCCATCAACTCTGCATCATGAGTCTTCTCATCCATGCAGAAGAAAAGTTCTTCCTTAAGTTTAAAGAGCTCAAGCTTGCGGGGGTCTTGGTACAAGAAGAGCTCATACTTTTCAACCATACGGCGGTATTCCACCTCCTCTTGAGAGCGCATGAAGCGACGGTTGCGGGGCATACCCAACTTAACCTTGTAAAGGCAACGGCCGGCAGCAGCGGTATCACCCTCTTTAGCATACTTAAATGCTTTCTCCATGAGCACATTGCAAAGCTCAACCTGAGCTTTTGATACTTTCTCGATAAGGGGTTTAAGCACATCGTATTGCTGCTCGCGCTCAATAACGGCAGGGCCGGAGATAATGAGCGGGGTACGGGCTTCGTCAATAAGAATGGAGTCCACCTCGTCAATAATGGCAAAGTAGTGGCTGCGCTGCACTTGGGCATCGCGAGAGGTTGCCATACCGTTGTCGCGCAGATAGTCGAAGCCGAATTCGGCATTGGTACCATAGGTAATATCACAAGCATACTGCTTGCGACGAGAGTCATTGGGCATCATGCTCTGAATGCAACCCACCGTCAGACCGAGGTACTTGAAGAGGGCGCCCATCCACATGGAGTCACGGCGGGCAAGGTAATCGTTTACGGTTACTACGTGCACACCCATGCCGGTAAGAGCATTCAGGTAAACAGGCAGAGTTGCCACCAAGGTTTTACCTTCACCCGTTGCCATTTCCGCAATAAAGCCACGGTGCAGCGCAATACCACCAATAAGCTGTACGTCAAAGTGTACCATATCCCATTTGATGGAGGTACCGCATACATCTATGTCGCTGCCGCACATGTTGCGGGCTGCGCATTTTACCACGGCAAAGGCCTCGGGCAGTATCTGCTCAAGGTACTTGGCACGCATCTTGGCAAACTTAGGCTCAATCTCCACAAAAGCCTTCTTACCCTCTTCAATTGACTCGGGGGTGGCTTCTACGTGGGGCAACTTGACAAACTCATCTTTCAGAGAATCAAAGCGTGCATTGAGCTTCTCCGCATATTCTTTCAACTGCTCTTCTGTTGCAGCCAAGATAACACCGCGTGCAGGCAGTTCAATGGGGGTGAGGCGGTGCAGGTACTTCTGCCACTCTCTCGTTTTACTTGCCAAGAACTCTTGGTCTTTACCTTTTATGCTCTCCTCTATGTCGAGGATTTGCTTGACCACAGGGCGCAATTTGCGCACTTCTCGTTGATTCTTAGAACCTACGATTTTATTGAGAATCCATTTAATCATAAAAAAAACTGTATTTTAAGTAACACGAAAGCGCGCCCGAATCTTGCACGCGGTTCGCTATTGTAGCATATACTCATTCATCAAGCAAGCCCAAGTGTTCAATTTGCAATACCTTTTGCCTAAAACTTGTGTCATGAACCCACCCATTGATTGGGTGAAATTGCGTTCTATTTTCAGCCGAGTAAATCGGAGTTTGTCGGGCAGATGGCTCGCGTAAGCGAGCGGAATTTTTGAGCCCCGTGATAGCGGGACGGTAAGAATCTTAGCCGGAGTGTGAAGAGAGCCCGCGACAGCGGGCGAACGAAACCTCCGGTTCAGATAGATAAAAAATAGGAGCCCCGTTGAAAACGGTGGCGACAGAAAAGCGTGGCTAAGGCTTCGGCGTGGCAAGCCCGTATCTTCCCGCAAGACCGG
>JAZNGY010000004.1:0-6068 GCA_045576695.1 Akkermansia sp. | reverse complement strand
GTTATTCGAGTACTTCACCCCAATGGTAGCCATACCCGATACGAGTATGACGCAGAGGGTCGCGAAGTCCTCAATGTTTCCACAACCGTCGTTGCTGGCTTTGTAGAAAAGGGTACTCGCACGACCTATGCAAGTGGTCGTTATAACGAGAATCGTCCGGCGACGGTAAAGACTGTACTTGTGAACGAAGCCGGGAATGAGACTGTACTGGCAACCACGTCTTATGCTTATGTGGATACTGCAGATGTACATCGAGTTACGACAACGCGCACGGCTCCCGGTTCTTCTCTTTCTATGGTAAGCATCGAGGAACGCTTCGGTACTTCTGCCACGCTTCCCTATGCTCGAGGTCGTATCAAATTCTCCCAATCCGAGAATGGAGTACAGACATGGCACAGTTACGAAGCTACTGAACTTCATGGTGCAGTAGTCAAACACACCGCTGAAACCCGTGCAGAGGATGTTGCAGTCAATGGTCAGTCTCGCCGTAAAGTGAAGTTTATCGCAGCCAATGGTACCGTGTTGAGACAGGAGGAGCATGTGCTTACTTCTGCCGGGGAGTGGGTGCTGATTTCTTCCGAGTCTTATACCTACGACCACCTCATGCGAGAGCTTACCCATACCCGAGGCAATGGTCGTACCAGCAGCAAGGCATGGATGTGCTGTGGCCTCGCCTCAGAAACAGATGAAGATGGAGTGACTACTCTGTACAATTACGATGCAGCCAAACGTTTGATTGGCAAGGAACGAAGTGCTACGGAAACGACTCCGGCGACCGTGACTGTTTACAATTTGGATGCAGCCGGGCGTACGATCGGTACCATGACGAGTATTGGTGATATGGTAACCACTACCGCTACGGAATTCGATTCTCTGGGGCGCACTGTAGCGCAAACGGATGTACTCGGTCGCATTTCCCGCACTGTTTATAGCGTAGATGGTCTTACCACCACGGAAATTACCCCCGCCGGAGCGACGCTCATCACCACAAACAACGTGGACGGTTCCACCGCGCGAGTATATGGTACAGGGCAGCGAGAACTTGTATACAGCTACGATCTCAATGGCACTAATCTGCGTACGACTCTGCGCAATACCGCTGGAGACATTGTTTCACAGTCAATTACCAATGGCTTCGGGCAAACGATTGTGCAAGCTAAGCCGAATACGCTTGGAGGTTTTATCTACACCCGTAGCGAGTTTAACGCTAAGGGTCAGATGGTGAAACAGTATCAAGACACGGGCTGGAATACGGAAAAGACCGCCCCCTCGCTTTATGAGTACGACAGCTTCGGAAATCAAGTGAAGCAGACTCTGGCACTTGTAAATACGCCTACCAAAGACAATTCCCCTGTAGCCGAGATGGCCTATTCTGTGGAGTCTGCCGAGGATGGTGTGTACAGCGTCATTACGCGAACCCGCTACAATGAAGCAGGTGAGTCTCTGAACACTACGCAAAAGCAGCTGATTTCACAGCTCTCCGCAACTCTGGCAAGCAAGAGTGTCAGCATTGATGTGCGTGGTAACAGCAGCGCGAGTTGGTCAGAGTACACCGCTCCTACCAAGGTAACCAGATTTAGCATTATTCCCACATCCGAGATTACTGCCGAGGCAATCAATGTAGACGGTTTTACCATTTCGCAGAAAAACCACGTTGGTATCGTAACCTCCGCAACACGAAGCTTTATAGCATCAGGGATGACGTTAGTACAAGTTGACGGACGAGGTAACGCTACGACTTCCGTAATGGATATTGCAGGTCGCACCGTCAGCGTGACGGATGCAGCAAGTGCTGTTACGACTACTGTCTACGACATTGCTCATGACCAGCCCTCTGTTGTAACGGATGCCTTGGGCAACACGTCCTGCTACAAGTACGACCTTCGTGGTCGCAAGATAGCCGAGTGGGGTACATCCCTTCAGCCTGCTTGTTTCGGATACGATGACATGGACAACATGACTACACTACGCACTTTCCGCGCAGATAACGAGGTCATTACCACCGACCCGAGCGAGCGCAGCGACTACGATGAAACCACTTGGGAATTCCATTCAGCTACCGGATTGGAAACTAGCAAGACCTACGCGGACAATAGCACTATCGTAAAAACATACGATGACTATAACCGCCTCGCCACCGAGACGGATGCCCGTGGTAACGTGAAGTCGCATTCCTACGAGCATGCCCGAGGTCTGTACCTAGGGACGACCTACATCGTTGTAGAAGGTACAGCAGCCACCGCATCCCGAAGCTGCGCCTATAACCACCTAGGGCAACAAACTCAGTTGGTAGATGATAGCGGAACTCGCACATTCGGCTACAACACCTACGGTGAGAGTGAGACAGATTCCCTTGTGGTCGATGGCGATACACACCTCATCACTGAGCAACGCGACAGCTTTGGTCGCTCTACTGGATACACTTACGCCAAGAATGGCACGGTGCAGCAGACGATTACGACTGGATATGGGGACGATGGGCGCATTGCTTCCGCCGGGTTCAGTCACGGCGGCGAGCAAAAACTCTTCGGCTACACATACCTCTCTGGCACTAATATGCTGCAGGTACTCACCAAGCCCAACGGCATGACTCTCACTCAGACCTACGAGGCAACCCGCAACCTACTCACCGGTATGGATTACCATCGTGGGAGTACCCTCGTGGCGCAGCGAACCTACACCTATGACCTTCTCGGTCGACCAACTGCTCGCAATACTGCTCGACAGGGCTCTATCGTGAATGATACATTCGTGCACAATACCCGCTCTGAGTTGGTAGAGGCAAATGTCAATAGCAAGGAGTTTGAATATACATTCGACAACATAGGCAACCGCCAGGCCTCCATTGAGGATAACAATGCCAAGATGTACGATACCAACGAGCTCAATCAGTATAGCGCTATCTCCGAGAATGGAGCCGCCGCTTTCGAGTCGCAGTTCGATGCTGATGGTAATCAGACGCTCATCAAAACCTCAACGGGCATCTGGAGTACTGTGTATAATGCGGAGAACCGCCCCGTGAGCTTCACGAACGCTGATACCGGTACCGTGGTCGAATGCGCCTACGATTCCATGGGACGCCGTGATTATAAGAAAGTAATCGTCAATGGCAGCATCATGCTCCATCAACGCTACATCTACCGCGACTACCTGCAAATCAGCAGCATCGACCTTACTCGCTCCCATCACCCCTGCCTATGGCTGCTCACGTGGGATCCCTCGCAGTCAGCAGCTACAAGTCCGCTGGCTATTCAACTTAACGGGACATGGTACACATACGGTAAGGATCTAACAAAAAACATCTGTGAATTGTACTCTGCATCCGGTTATATCTCAACTTCATATACTTACACTCCTTTCGGAAGTGTGTTTGCTACTGGCAATGTCACACAGCCCATTCAGTGGAGCAGCGAAGTGTTTGATAATGAAATGGGTATTTATTACTATAATTTCAGATATTATAATCCCATATTAGGTAATTGGAATGAAAGAGATCCGCACCGTTCTATCGAAACATTAAAACATCCATATCGTTATGTAAATAATCATCCCATAAAAGTGGTAGATTATTTAGGATTGTCAAATGAGCCCGAGCTGTATCTTTGGGATAATTCCTATTGGGATGAAAAAATAGGGAAAATTCCTCCTCCTTATGATTATCATAATGGAGAGGTTATCACTGAATCATTCCACACAGAAAAACGCAATTTTGAAGGTTTTACTTTTGGTTATAATTGGCAACCTATTAAAAAAGAATCTAACGAGTGCGGATTTGTATTTGAGGCATATTTATTCATAAGTAACGAAGAATCTAAATTGACAATTTCTACAAATCCCTTGTCTATGAAATTTACTGTTAAAATGCCTTACAATAATATTGAACTAGGATATGAAATTACACCTCCTTCTAAAACTATAAAAAGAGAAACAAATATACCGAAATTTGCTTATTATGCTTTAATTAAATACGAGAGAAATTGTAAAAATAAAAACAGCACTTTGATTACAAAAGATGTTGATTACGTTACTGATCAAATCGTCACTAGAGAGGGGTGGTTTGACGCTGCGTTAAACTTACAACTTTCTAAATATGGTTATTACGAACCAGATTATACTCATAAAGCCCCGCAAGTCTAAAACTTAATTAGATTACAGGATGGGCAGAAAGTCTGCCCATCCTGTATCGCGTCGAATGTGTATAACAAAGCATCCAACAGCTGTAAGACTGCTTAGCTAAACACAAAGTGTTTGACCTACAAGGATAAGTACTCGTGTAGCGGGCGCGAAATTACTGCTAGAACGTAACATATCGAAGAAAAGGAAGATTGATAGCAAAGTCGTAACTGTACGAACAAAAACTCGGTTAATTATATGTGGTAATATGCTGCTGTTTGGAGTAAAATCCTAGTTAGCGTATAGGTTGGTCGAAGTTCATTATCCTTGAGCATCCGACTGGAGACACACCCGATTCGAGGAGAAGGAAAACGCGTTAGAGCAGGGGGACTTCCATGCAAATGTTTGGTAAAATGTTTTCAATGCCCTATTTTGGTATTGACATGACAGAGTATTGCAATATACTGTGTGTGTTCGGGGCGGTGGAGCATACTGTCCCATTCCTGATGATAAATAAAATTTATATCTAATGAAAACACTTGCGATATTTATAATGTCTTTCATTTGCGTGATGTTGAATGCTTGCCAATTATCACATGAATATTCTACGAATTATGAGATAACTTTAAGCGAAGTTGATGCATTTACTCAACAAGAAGCTCAACGATTCTTGCGAGAAAAGCACAACATAACGCCAGATATGTATAATGATTTTCTATTAAATGCTGCTCATGGTGGATGTTTTTATGTTGATACTGCTCTGTTTCTAAAGGCAGGCGCAAATCCTAATGCAACAGACAAACGCAAAGACTATTTGGGAAAAACAATATTACATTGGGTTAGCGGTGGAATAAACATTGGTTACGAACGCGAAAAGTATGATGGTCTTATAGAGTTGGTACTTGGGTATGGCGCTAATATAAATGCAAGAGATAATGAAGGAGCAACACCTCTACGTTATGCACAATGTAGCCGAAATATAGCAGCTTGCAAAATATTAATGCGCCATGGTGCAAATCCCTATATCAAAGATAACGGAGGAGGTACCCCAATTGAATACGCAGCAGGGAGGGGTGATGAAGAGATTGTGCAAATTTTAACATCCTCCACAACCGTTTCTCTAAAATGAGGTTTTACAATAATCGCCAAATCGTTAAAATTTCAGCGAGCCTTTTCGAGTCGAGCGAAAACTTTGTGAAATTTCATTTTTTCATACCTGCACGTATTCTCATTTGACTGATACTCTCAAGCGATAGTTTTGAAAATTGCGGTAGCCTTAAGTCTGGCGTTGAATTAATTTCATTTTTCTATGGAATGTGTCTTCTGTGATTCTATTGCTTTTAGTAAAGTTCCGCATGCTGATAATGGGTTTAAACCATTGTTGTATGGTGCACCTAGCATTTCGAAATGGGATGAAGTGGGAGTAAATTAATTAAAACTGTGAGTAAAACGGAGAGAGGAGCCCCTTGCAAGTCTTAACGTTTGACCGAACCCCCGAAGAAGTTGTTGCCTCCGATTTGGTAACGGGTAGATTGCTACCTGATGTGGGGAGATATGCCTCGTCATCCCACTTGTACCCGCTATCGAGTACATCTACCTAGGTTGATAAGCATATTAGGATGCAACACATTTATCCCTAAATCACCTTAATGAGAATCTCAGTACGTTAATGTTAACGTGTTCTACAAATGTCGATAACAAGATTTTTTTCTGAAAATTCCTGCAGGCCGTTATGAGTCTAAGTGAAATAGAGTAAAATAGGAGTTCGCGCCACACCGAGAAAAAGCCGGTGCTTAACCGGCTGAAAGGGGAGGTTTATTCACCCCGGCGCTTGGTAGGAAGCCCGAAGAAGTTATTGCCTCCGATTTGGTAGCCGGTGGCTTTCCAGCTGATGTGGGTGAGGGTGGGGTAAACCTCGCCATTCCACTTGTATCCGCTATCGAGTATGTCTACCT
>JAZNGY010000003.1:0-11603 GCA_045576695.1 Akkermansia sp. | reverse complement strand
GCATTATGTCACCCCTCGCCGGGGTTCCAATTTTGTTTTTATCTTTTCCCGGGGTTCTGCCCCTGACGGGGCGCCACCGCCGGGCTATTGTATGCCGCCCCTCGCCGGGGCTCAAAAATTCCGCTCGCTTACGCGAGCCATCTGCTCGACAAACTCCGATTTAGTGTTCATGTATCTAATTATGCCCACGCGGGCAGTTTAATAAAAGTTCAGCCCCACAACCATAGAGTTGTGGGGCTTTTTGATTTCGGATTCATCATTTTACCCTCACGGGGTGGCATTATTCAACGCCTCGCGGAGGGCGGATGAGCCGTAAAAATCCACGGAAAGCAAGCTTACGTATTCGGCATGCAGCATTTTGACTTCGTGCTCCGCCTCGGCGCACAGCTCTGTCACCTCGGCACGGGAGATTTTGCACGCTTGCACCAACTCTGCCACGCGCGGGGCGGCGGCATCTGCCGTTTCTTTATTATGCACGGTACGCAACACAAACAACAAGCAAGCCCTATTATCTTGCGGGGCAGCTTCCTCCACAGGGCGAGCATAGTCTATGGATAAACCAAAGATAATCGCTAATTTTTTGACACCGTAGAAACGATTGGCGGCCAGGCGTTCCGTTTGCAATTTATTTTCCAAGCTGTCTTGCTCCGTCCACCCGAAGCGGGCCTGCACGGCGCGGAACTGAGCGCGAGACTCGTAAACCACGTGCTGCAAGTGGCGTTTTTGCAATGTTTGCTGCGCACGCAAGCGGCATAATTCATTGTACGCGGCATCGGCAGAGGCGGCATCGCGAATGGTACGCAAGAGGAGAGCCTGTTGCTGAATAGCCTGCACATCTTTTTGCATGGCCAGCTCTTGTGCGGGGGTAAGGGCGGGCAACTCTGCAGAAGCCTGCACCACGGCACTCAAACCGATGCTTAACAAGGTAATATAGGATATGAGTTTCATTTTTGTTATTATGTACAAGGGTATAAAAAAGGCAGCCATCATCACACCGGGTGAAAATGGCTGCCGAAAGTCTGAATCAGCCTGTGGCTTTACAGGGCCTGAGCCTTCTCAACAATGTTGGGCACGTTCATGCCAAGCTCGCTGAGCACGACCTCACCGGGGGCAGAGAAACCGTAGTGGTCGATACCGATGATGGTACCCTGCGTGCCGACATAGCGGTACCAGAGGTCGCTCTTGCCGGCCTCTACTGCAAGGCGGCGTGTGCAAGAGGGCGGCAGGATGCTGTCCTGATAGGCTTTCTCCTGGCGGTTGAAGCGCCACATGGAGGGCATGGAAACCACGCGAACATCGGGTCCGAGCTGCTTGGCAGCCTCCAAGGCAAGGTAAACCTCTGAGCCACTGGCAATGATGATGCGGCCGGGCTGCTCGGTTTGCTCGTGCAGGGCAATGTATGCACCCTTGAGGGTACCCATGCGGCGAGCCTCTGCGCTGATGGGGGTGGAGGCGGTAAGGCTGGGCACGTTCTGGCGGGTGAGGATGAGGGCCGTGGGGCCGTCCTTACGCTCCATGGCGCACATCCAGGCACCGGCAGCTTCTTCCTCGTCGGCGGGGCGCACAACATCCAGATTGGGGATGACACGCAGGCCGGTCACGGTTTCTACGGGCTGGTGGGTGGGGCCGTCCTCGCCCACGGCTACAGAGTCATGAGTAAGCACGTAGGTGATGGGCAGCTCGGAGAGAGCAGCCACGCGGATGGAAGCGCGCATGTAGTCTACGAACACGCAGAAGGTACCGGCAGAAACGCGGAAGAGGCCATCATAGGCAATACCGTTGCAGATAGCGCCCATGGCGTGCTCGCGGATACCGAACCAGAAGTTGCGGCCTGCGTAGTTGGAGGCAGAGAAATCACCACCGTTCTTAAGGTAATTCTTGTTGGAGGAGAAGAGGTCTGCACTGGTGGAGAGGAAGCCCGGGCAGGCATCTGCAATGTAGTTTTCGGCATCGGCACCGGAGGCGCGGGTAGCCAGCTTGGCACCCTCTGCAAAAGCGGGAATCATGGCAGAGCATTTATCTGCATGCAAGCCGTTGGCGGCCAAGTCAATACCATCTGCCAGCTCTACCACCTTATCGGGGTTGGCGCTGCACCATGCATTGTACACCTCTTTCCATGCGGCATATGCCGTTTCGCGCTCAGCCTTAACGGAAGCCATGTAGGCACGCACCTCTTCGGATACGTAGTAACGCTCATCGGTGGGCAAGCCCCAGTTGGCATGAGCCTCTGCCCAAAGCTTGGCACCGCCTTCACCGTGGCCCTTGGTGGTACCCTCAAAACCGGGCACGCCCTTGGCGATTACAGTCTTGGCAATGATGAGTTTGGGGCGGCCATTCTTCTCAAGGCGAGCAGCACGCAAGGCGGTGCGCACTTGGTTGAGGTCGTTACCGTCAATGGTAACGGCATCCCAGCCTTGGGCGGTAAAGGCAGCGGCCACGTCATCCACCTGGGTCACCTCAATGGGGGCGTCAAGCGTAATGCCGTTGGCATCATAAATCAGTACAAGGTTATCAAGCTTAAGGCAACCGGCAATGGCGGCAGCCTCGCGAGAGATACCCTCCTCTATGCAACCGTCACCGGCTAAGCAGTATACGGTCTGGTTGAAAATCTCATGCTCGGGCGTATTGAAGCGGGCGGCAGCATGCTTGGCGGAGATTGCAAAGCCCACGGCGTTGGCAATACCCTGCCCCAGCGGGCCTGTGGTGCATTCTACACCCGGGCAGCAACGGTACTCGGGGTGTCCCGGTGTGTTAGAGCCCTTGGCACGGAAAGCCTTAACGTCATCCATCGTTACATCATACCCGCTCAGGTGCAACCATGCATACAAGAACATGGAGCCGTGACCACCAGAAAGCACAAAGCGGTCGCGGTTGAGCCAACGCGGTTCAGAAGGGTTGATGTTAAGCAGCTCGCCATAAAGAACAGCACCGATTTCAGCACAGCCCAGCGGCAAGCCCATGTGCCCCGATGCCTTGTCAAAAATTGCATCTATTGCAAGACCTCTGGCTTCATTGGCTGCCTTTTGTAAGATTTCCGTGTTCATGTTAGGTTTATTATAGCAGATTCTGCGTCTATGTAAAGACAAAACGCCACTTACAAGGCTTTTGAGTTGTTTTTCTGAGGTAGCAGTGCATCCCCGCCACGCCCTATAAATGCACAATGCAAAAAAACAGCGCACGGGCCACATACTCGGCACGTGCGCTGAAAAGCAATGCAAGGGGAGAATCAGTTCTTCTTCATCTCAATGTGACCGGAGCAGCCGAACCAGCCATCATTGCAACGGGCGGTAAGCTGCACCTCCACCTTGGCACCCTTGGGCACCGCAGGCACGGTAAAGGTAACGGTTTTGGTATTCTTATCAGCAGGGGCATCTGCCTTGGCTACCTCTTTACCATTCACCAAAAGGCGGTAATTACGGGTCACCATGCCGCCGTTATCAACGGGGATAAGCGAGAAGGTGTATGTACCGGGGCCATCGATGGAATCGGTAACATTGACACGCCAATCTTTCTCGAAGCCGAGGGTCTGGTGGCTGGAGTCATAGTAATACCCTTCAATCACCGTCACGGAATCGGCATCCCAGTAATGAATCCAGCGCTGGGCACCTTTAGCCAACTGGGTTTGGGGGTCAAGCTTCACAATCTCCTCATAAACTTTGATAATGGGGGTGGTATCTCGTTTATCGGGGGTGGTGGTAGAAACAATGCGCTCGCGGATGATGTAGGCCAAGCCGGCAAGCCATTGCTGGCGGCGGTGGAGGTATTTCTCCTGCTTCATCAGCTTAGCATCCAGCACCTTGCGCACGTATGCCTCAGCCTCATCGAACTTACGTTCCTTACCGCTGAGCTTGCCGTCTTTGCCGCCATGAAGAATACCCTTAATCTCGCCATACATGGCCAAGTGGTCCATAGCAAAGAGTGCCTTGTAGCCGGTTTCATCTTGCGGATCTTGCTTGCGGATAATACCGGTAAGAGCACCGCAACGCACGGCAAATTGCACAGGCAACAGCTCCAGCGCTTGACCGGCAGCCTTGGCAGCCTCAAGCCCCTGGGCTTTGGATGCTTTTTGAGCAAGTTCGGCAAACTCGGGTGCTTTGGCGGCCAAGTTGGTAAGCTTCTTCATCACCTCTTCGGGCGATTTGCTGACTTGGTCGCCATCATACTCAGCCATGAAGGTACCATCGGGCGCCAACAATACCACGGCAGGTATGTTATAGTGCTCAATGGGTAGCACCTTTTTACGCACATCAACAGTCAAGCCGGTTTTGTCGTCGAACTGGCCGAACACGAAGGTATCACCATGAGTCTTGGCAACAGCCTCCCATGCTTTACAGAAAGCACCAACCATGGGCTGCCAGTCAGACCCATACCAAACCACCAAGCAAGGCTTGCCCTCTTTGGCTGCCTTTTCCTTGGCGGCAGGCACATCGGGGAACGAGAGTGTAGCAGCCTGACTCACCATCACAGTACCCGGCACAAGCAGGGCTGAAAGTAATACATGTTTCATATCTGAATTTGCTGGGGGTTATTTGGTGTAAATGACGAAGTGAGAGATATGGGCATAATCAGCAGCACCTGTGTTATCAAACTCAACTTTCACCCATTTGCCGGGGGTGCCGTCCGCAAACTTCACCACCCATTCTTTGGGCATATTGTCGGTAGATTCACGGGGCTTCCAGGTGGCGCCGTCTTCACTGGTGTAAACGGTGGCCTTCTTCATACGGTTCTCGTTGCCATCCCTTTTGCGGATGATGCAACCGGTAAGAGACTTACGCTCCGGCAGCTCAACAATCATGTAGGGTTTTTCCTCCTTAGCCGTGTGGCACTTACCACCGGTGGGGGTAGTAATGTCGATATGCCATGCGGGGGTGTCCCACTTGGAGGTGGTGGAGATACGGAACAAGTCTGCCTTAGCAGGCTTGCCGGGCAACTCCTTGGCGCTTTTAAGCTCAATATTGACGGGGCATTCGCCGGAAACCTTCACAGCGGCCTCGGTAATGGAGCGGAAAGCGGGTGCAGAACGAGCCTGCTCAGCCGCAATGATGGCTTTGTTGTATGCTGCTGCCATCTTCTTGGCTTGCTCGTCATCTTTCTTGCCGTCTTTATTGTCCTTAGCGGCTTTCTCGGCAGCTTTGGCAAAAGCCTTGCTGAACACCTCTGCATTACCGCCTTCTACGTATGTTTTAACACCCCACTCCAACACTTTACCGAAGGTTGTGGCATCTTCTGATGCCATGTGAGTAGCAAACAAAGCGGTAAGGTATTTTTCGCGGGCGGCATCAGTCTTGAGAGACTCGGATTGAGTCTTCAGCAGGGCCTCAATGCTGACAGCCCAAGAAGACGGGGTATCGGCAATCATCTTGTGCATCAGGCCATAAATCTCAGCCTTCTGCTCATCGGTCATCCCATCCACCTGCTCCTTGAGGTCCTTGATAACTTCTACGGAAGCAAAACCATTCTTCTTGTACAAGGGCACAAGCTTGCAGATGTAATCAAAGGCTTGGTCGGGGGTCAAGCCTTTCTCTTTGAGCAACTTGTGATAAGATGCACGGAAGAACGGGTGCAAGGGAGATATCTCAAGCGTTTTCTCCCACATGGCAATGGCACCCTCTTTATCACCCACAGCCTCTAAAGCCTTAGCGCAGAAGCTATGACGGTAGGCTTTCTCAATAACGGCATCATCTTTGAATACCGTCTCCATCAGCAGGTAAGAGGTGGGGGCTTGGTTGCCGAAAATACGGTTATGCATGCCACCATCAGGGCCACCGAACCCACCACGCCAATCACCGCGCTTAATGCGGAAACCATACGCGCAGTGGCCGGGTTGGCCTACGGTGTATGCCGGTATGCCGTGAGCCATGGCAGCTACGCAACCCAAGTGAGACATAGCGCCACACACACCACCGTTGCGGTGAGTGGCTTCTGCCCAGCTGATGTTGGAGTAGGGGTAATTATACATACCACCCTGTACCGAGTCGCCGAACAGGGAGGGGTCTGTATAAACGGCAGCCCAGCATGCATAGTCGTAGCGATCCCACGGCACGTTGATATTTTCAAGCGCCCATTCAAAGGATTTATCATCCCAGTCTTGCTGGGGTATACCCACCGTAAAGCGCAACTCCCACGGGCGCAGCTTTTTGTACCCGGGGTGCATCACTCCGCGTTTAGCATTTTTCTGGAAGAACGTATAACGCCATACCGGGTTGTAGCGGTTAGGATTCTTCTTGGCAATGGGCGGGTTGGGATCTGTCTCACCACCGCCCCACACAGAGGCCAAAGCTACTGCCAAGCCCTTGTTCTTAACATCGCCCTTCTCCTCTTTCCAAATGCGGTACATAACGTCAATACCCACATTTGTTTTGTAGGGAACCAAACCGCAACCGAGGTAAAGCTCCAACCACTCTGCGTCTTGTGCAAACTTTGACAAAAACTCACATTTGGATTCAGACCCCGCGGCATACTCGGTCATTACGGCCGGGTCTGTCGTGCGAATCACCTCCAACAACATTGCCATATGCAGAACATCTGCCGAATCAGGGCTTATTTTTGTACCCTTGAGGGCGGCAATCAAAGCGCTCTGTGCAGCATTGTAGTCGCCACTGTTGATGGCGGATGTAACATCCGCCGGAAGCTCACCGGCCAAAGCAACTGCAGAAGTGGCAACAGCCATTACGGCAACGGCAGGAACCACAGGCAGAAACCCGAGAGAAAGCAAGCCAATACGTTTGAACATTGTTCGTACTGTCATGATTCACCACCATTACCACTGACACGGCAATGTGTCAAGCAGAAAAACAGAAAAAAAACAGGATTATTATTAACAAGAAATTCCTTTAGTATTGCCAACTGCGGCATGATATGCTACTCTTATAGAGGATGGATGCCGATAGCAGCAAGAGAGAAGAGCAACAAGTAGCGGCTCTGGCGCAGCGCATACAGGGTTTGGAAGCAGAGCTTGCCGAAGCCCGGGCGCAGTTTATCGGCGTTCACTCTCACCTGATGTACGCGCGCCAATCTTTTTATGAAGACAAGCATACGCAGGCATCCGTTTTATCAATTGCCACAGGCATTTCTCACCGAGAACAGAGCAACTTTGAACAAGAGCATATTATCCATATAGAGCCTCTGCCCGTTCACCACCCACTCAGGCGAAAATGGGCCTTAGGCAAGGGCATAGCCCCACCGCGAGAAGGGGCCGCCAACCCGCGCATCTGTTTCACCGGCTCTCATGTACCCGTGGGCAAGATGCGCATATTGGGTTTGCTGAGCAACGGCGATGTATGGGAGCATTACATACCGTTTTCACGCTTGGCACAGGATGGTGGCGTCACCATAGGCCGAGATGCAGCCGCCGTAGACCTTCCGCTGGATGAAAACGGAGTATCACGCATGCATGCCCGGCTCGAGCTGGGCAGTACAGGTTTAGTCATCACAGACCTCAACTCCACCAACGGCTTATTTATTAACAACGAACATATTAACAGCTACAGCCCACAAAAACCCCTTACAGACGGCGCGGTCATCCGCATGGGCGACATCGCGCTGCGCATAGAACTCATTCATGGCTCACACGAGCCGCACCCCCCATCATCATCATGACAGCAACATATAGGTATATCGCAACCATTACGATGTTATCTGCAGGCATTACGCTTGCAGCAGAGGAGCCTGCATCCTCCGAGGTGCTTTGGTATAAGCAACCGGCAGTTGTAGTCCCCCACGCACTGCCCTTCAGCTATGCTGCTAACCTGCCGGGCAAAAAACCGACCAACCCCATGCAAAAGAACAGACAAGATGCGTGGGAAAGCCAATCTCTACCGATAGGTAACGGCAGAATCGGCGGCACGGTTTTCGGTGGCGATAAGCTTGACCGCGTCAACCTCAACGAGGTGAGCCTTTGGAGTGGTGGCCCCAACAAACCGAAAAACGGTCACAATTATACATACGGCCCCGAAGCCGGGGTAGATCAGTTCGGCAGCTACCAACCCTTCGGCAACCTGTATGTCAGCTTCAACTTCAGAGGCAACAGCACAGATTACCGCCGTTCTTTGGACTTAACGAAAGGCAGCACCTTTACCACCTTTACGGCAGATGGCACCCACTACACGAGAGAATGCTTCGTGAGCCGCCCCGACAATGTGCTGGTATACACGGCAAATTCTGATAAAAAAGGTGGTGTCACGGCAGATATCGCCCTTACCCCGTACCATGATGTGAAATACAGCGTCAGCGGTAATACCATCATGATGAAAGGCACCTTGGCCAACGGGCAAGTGTTTGAGGGGCGCGCCTTAGTCAAAGCCAACGGTGGCACCGTTACCGTAAAAGGACAAGCCGGTGATGTTGATGTCACCTACAGCCGCCTCGACAAATCTAAGGACGACATGAAGCCGGAATTCAAGACCGACAACATGCCCTACATCCACGTAAGCGGGGCAGATTCGGTTGTCATCTTGGTATCTATGGCCACCGATTATAAGATGGACTACAGCGCAGGGTGGAAAGGCAACAACCCCACGGACACCAACATAGCCATCCTGAAAGCTGCAGAGGGCAAGAGCATTAAAGAGCTGAGCCAAGCCCACAGAGAAGACTACCGCAGCTACTATGACCGCTTGAGCATCGACTTGGGTAAAAGCCCTGCCAATGTTGCGAAACTGCCCACAGACGAGCGTTTGGCAGCCTACCGCAAACACCGCAAACCCGACCCCGAGCTTGAGGCCACCATATACCAATACGGGCGCTACGTGCTTATCGCCGGCTCTCAACCCGGTAACCTGCCCGTTAACCTGCAAGGTATTTGGAACGACAAGGTACATGCACTATGGGCATGCGACTACCACAACAACATCAACCTGCAAATGTGCTACTGGGGCGCAGAGGTTGCCAACTTGTCCGAATGCCACCTTCCGCTCATCGACTTTATCCGCGCTATGGAGCAGCCCCTGCATGAGATGACGCAAGCAGAGTTCGGCCCCCATGTACGCGGATGGACCACCCGCATCTCCCAGAACCCGTGGGGTGGCGGTGGTTGGATTAAGTGGAATCCCCCCGTCAACGCATGGTATGCCCTGCACATTTGGGACCACTACCTGTACACGCTTGACGAGACTTACCTGCGCGAGGTAGCATACCCCCTCCTCAAAAATATATGCCACTACTGGGAGGATGAACTCAAGGAGGTAGGCGCAGAAGGTGCAGGGCTGAAGACTACAGGGCCCAAGGGTGCCATCATTAACCTCTCGGTCGCAGAGCACCCCGAGCTCAAAGAAATCAAGCCCGGCTCACTCGTTTGCCCCATGGGCTGGTCTCACGAATGGGGCCCGGTAGAAGACGGCTGCGCCCACGACCAACAGCTCATCTGGGAGCTCTTTGACAACACTATTGCCGCCGCAGGCATTCTCGGCGTAGACACCGAATGGGCCGCAAGCCTGGCAGACAAGCGCGACCGCCTCGTCGGCAACCGCATCGGCCGCGATGGTTACCTGCAAGAGTGGATTGTGGACCGCCCCAACAAGGTCAGCGGCCAGCGCCACACCTCTCACCTTATCGGCGTATTCCCCGGCACCTCCATCTCCATGGCCAAGACCCCGGACTTTGCCAAAGCAGCCATGAAGAGCCTGGAGCTGCGCGGTCTCTCCGGCGACAACCGCCGCAGCTGGACCTGGCCGTGGCGTACCGCCCTCTGGGCCCGTTTCCACCACAAAGAAAACGCCTACAGCATGGTACAACACTACATCTTGTACAACCTGCTTGACAACCTCTTCGGCAACCATCCGCCCATGCAGATGGACGGCACCTACGGTATGACCGGCGGCATGAGCGAAATGCTCATTCAAAGCCATGCCGGGCAAATCGAGCTGCTGCCTACCCTGCCCGATGCTTGGAAGAATGGCTCCGTCAAAGGCATACGCGCCCGCGGCAACGTCACCGTTGATATGAAATGGAAGGACGGCAAGGTTACGGCCTACAAGCTCACCACCACCACGCCCAATCCCAAGCCCGTAAAACTCATCGTCAACGGCAAAGAAGAATCCGTCACCCCGGAGGTCGTGAAATAATCCTCACCTCCTCCCCACACCTCAACGAAACACGGCAATGCTCCATTGCCGTGTTTTTTTATACTATGCAACAAAAAACTACCTCATATAATGTGGACAAAACACACAAAAGTTCCTAAGAAAACGTGAATTACGCTTGATTATCAATAATCACATGCTATAATCCTCTCACTTGAAACAATCGCATGAATAGAGACGCTATAGAAGAATCTGCTTCCGCATTTTTTAACCTCTGAATCAAGTTATCGATAATGACACCCGAGGCTCGATTATTATGTGCAGCTGCCCATGGAAATGCAGCAGAGGTGAAGGCTTTGCTGAGTCTGGGAGTGGCGGTGGACACGCGTGATGGAAAAGGGCGCACGGCATTGATGTTGGCGGTGGATGGTAATTTTTCTGAAACGGTTCGTCTTTTATTAGACGCAGGAGCAAATGGGATGGCAAGGAATCACGGGAATCGGCCCGTGATAGACTATGTGCATCAGCCTACGGTAGCACGCATGATTTTGGAGGCAATACCTGTACCGGAAAGAGCAAAAACGGCCACGAGACTACTGTTTCAATACGGCATTTCTATACAATGTTTGCACATGGCGTTAGCGTATGGCGCGCGTGTAAATGCGAGGAACAAACGCGGAGATACTCCTTTACATGTTCATGTCTACAGCGGCAGGGTTGAATGTGTACAATTTTTACTGACCTCCGGAGCCCTTCCGGATGAGAAAAATTGCCACTGCAAAACCCCGCTTCGTACAGCTATATGGTTGGCATACGCAGATGTAGCGCAACTACTCATTGACGCGGGTGCAGATATCTACACACGCGATGCAAAAGGACGCACCCTTGACCACCTGACACAGTGCCATTGTGCCGCATGTAAAGAATGCATCACCGTGCTGGAGAAAGCAAGAGCCGGTAAGGCTTCAGCAATTTAATTTCATTTACGCGTGGGCATAATGTGAAGACGCCGTCCGGTTTGAACACTAAATCGGAGTTTAGCGGGCAGATGGCTCGCGTAAGCGAGCGGAATTTTTGAGCCCCGGCGAGGGGCGGCGGACCACTAGCCCCGGGTGCAGCCGCGTCAGCGGCGGAACCCGGGGTAAGATGAAAATAAAATCGGAGTCCGAGAAGCCTAAGAAGTCGGAGGCCAAGCGGTCTTAGGAAGACAATGTCATAAATCAACTCCTTGGCCCACAGAACGACATGGCTCCGACCCGACTTGCGGACCACTAGCCCCGGGTGCAGCCGCGTCAGCGGCGGACCCCGGGGTAAGATGAAAATAAAATCGGAGTCCGAGAAGCCTAAGCGTAGCGAAGGCGTCGAGGCCGACAGCACGCCCCGCTCCTGTTTTTGCGTTAGTAAGCTCAGATAAAACCGTATTATTATTAAACAACAACGCATGATAAAAAAATGAATAAACAATACTTATGGGGGGATGCTACCCTGCTGTCGGCCTCAGCAGCTGCGCTGCTTCGGGCTCCGAGATTCTTTTCTACCACTACCACGGGTTCCGCTGCTGACGCAGCTACACCACGTGGCTAC
>JAZNGY010000002.1:0-10292 GCA_045576695.1 Akkermansia sp. | reverse complement strand
GAAACATCTTCGGGTTGTGAGGTTAAGCGACTAAGCGTACACGGTGGATGCCCTGGCAGTCAGAGGCGATGAAGGACGTGCTAATCTGCGATAAGCGTCGGTAAGGTGATATGAACCGTTATAACCGGCGATTTCCGAATGGGGAAACCCAGTGTGATTCGTCACACTATCATTAACTGAATCCATAGGTTAATGAGGCGAACCGGGGGAACTGAAACATCTAAGTACCCCGAGGAAAAGAAATCAACCGAGATTCCCCCAGTAGCGGCGAGCGAACGGGGAGCAGCCCAGAGCCTGAATCAGTGTGTGTGTTAGTGGAAGCGTCTGGAAAGGCGCGCGATACAGGGTGACAGCCCCGTACACAAAAATGCACATACTGTGAGCTCGATGAGTAGGGCGGGACACGTGGTATCCTGTCTGAATATGGGGGGACCATCCTCCAAGGCTAAATACTCCTGACTGACCGATAGTGAACCAGTACCGTGAGGGAAAGGCGAAAAGAACCCCGGCGAGGGGAGTGAAAAAGAACCTGAAACCGTGTACGTACAAGCAGTGGGAGCACAGAGCAATCTGTGTGACTGCGTACCTTTTGTATAATGGGTCAGCGACTTATATTCTGTAGCAAGGTTAACCGAATAGGGGAGCCGAAGGGAAACCGAGTCTTAACTGGGCGTTAAGTTGCAGGGTATAGACCCGAAACCCGGTGATCTAGCCATGGGCAGGTTGAAGGTTGGGTAACACTAACTGGAGGACCGAACCGACTAATGTTGAAAAATTAGCGGATGACTTGTGGCTGGGGGTGAAAGGCCAATCAAACCGGGAGATAGCTGGTTCTCCCCGAAAGCTATTTAGGTAGCGCCTCGTGAATTCATCTCCGGGGGTAGAGCACTGTTTCGGCAAGGGGGTCATCCCGACTTACCAACCCGATGCAAACTGCGAATACCGGAGAATGTTATCACGGGAGACACACGGCGGGTGCTAACGTCCGTCGTGAAGAGGGAAACAACCCAGACCGCCAGCTAAGGTCCCAAAGTCATGGTTAAGTGGGAAACGATGTGGGAAGGCCCAGACAGCCAGGATGTTGGCTTAGAAGCAGCCATCATTTAAAGAAAGCGTAATAGCTCACTGGTCGAGTCGGCCTGCGCGGAAGATGTAACGGGGCTAAACCATGCACCGAAGCTGCGGCAGCGACGCTTATGCGTTGTTGGGTAGGGGAGCGTTCTGTAAGCCTGCGAAGGTGTGCTGTGAGGCATGCTGGAGGTATCAGAAGTGCGAATGCTGACATAAGTAACGATAAAGCGGGTGAAAAGCCCGCTCGCCGGAAGACCAAGGGTTCCTGTCCAACGTTAATCGGGGCAGGGTGAGTCGACCCCTAAGGCGAGGCCGAAAGGCGTAGTCGATGGGAAACAGGTTAATATTCCTGTACTTGGTGTTACTGCGAAGGGGGGACGGAGAAGGCTATGTTGGCCGGGCGACGGTTGTCCCGGTTTAAGCGTGTAGGCTGGTTTTCCAGGCAAATCCGGAAAATCAAGGCTGAGGCGTGATGACGAGGCACTACGGTGCTGAAGCAACAAATGCCCTGCTTCCAGGAAAAGCCTCTAAGCATCAGGTAACATCAAATCGTACCCCAAACCGACACAGGTGGTCAGGTAGAGAATACCAAGGCGCTTGAGAGAACTCGGGTGAAGGAACTAGGCAAAATGGTGCCGTAACTTCGGGAGAAGGCACGCTGATATGTAGGTGAAGTCCCTCGCGGATGGAGCTGAAATCAGTCGAAGATACCAGCTGGCTGCAACTGTTTATTAAAAACACAGCACTGTGCAAACACGAAAGTGGACGTATACGGTGTGACGCCTGCCCGGTGCCGGAAGGTTAATTGATGGGGTCAGCGCAAGCGAAGCTCTTGATCGAAGCCCCGGTAAACGGCGGCCGTAACTATAACGGTCCTAAGGTAGCGAAATTCCTTGTCGGGTAAGTTCCGACCTGCACGAATGGCGTAATGATGGCCAGGCTGTCTCCACCCGAGACTCAGTGAAATTGAACTCGCTGTGAAGATGCAGTGTACCCGCGGCAAGACGGAAAGACCCCGTGAACCTTTACTATAGCTTGACACTGAACATTGAGCCTTGATGTGTAGGATAGGTGGGAGGCTTTGAAGTGTGGACGCCAGTCTGCATGGAGCCGACCTTGAAATACCACCCTTTAATGTTTGATGTTCTAACGTGGACCCGTAATCCGGGTTGCGGACAGTGTCTGGTGGGTAGTTTGACTGGGGCGGTCTCCTCCTAAAGAGTAACGGAGGAGCACGAAGGTTGGCTAATCCTGGTCGGACATCAGGAGGTTAGTGCAATGGCATAAGCCAGCTTGACTGCGAGCGTGACGGCGCGAGCAGGTGCGAAAGCAGGTCATAGTGATCCGGTGGTTCTGAATGGAAGGGCCATCGCTCAACGGATAAAAGGTACTCCGGGGATAACAGGCTGATCTTGCCCAAGAGTCCACATCGACGGCAAGGTTTGGCACCTCGATGTCGGCTCATCGCATCCTGGGGCTGAATTCGGTCCCAAGGGTTTGGCTGTTCGCCAATTAAAGCGGTACGTGAGCTGGGTTCAGAACGTCGCGAGACAGTTCGGTCCTCTATCCTCTGTGGGCGTTGGAGAATTGAGGGGTTCAAACCTTAGTACGAGAGGACCGGGTTTGACGCACCACTGGTGCACCGGTTGTTCTGTCAAGAGCACGGCCGGGTAGCTAAGTGCGGAAGGAATAAGCGCTGAAAGCATCTAAGCGCCAAGTCCCTCCCAAGATGAGTTCTCCCTACAGGAGCGTGGAAGACTACCACGTTGATAGGGTGCAGGTGTAAGTGCAGTAATGTACTCAGCCGAGCACTACTAACATCCGATAGACCTCATACACACCCAAGATGAATCACCCCCGGTGATAAACTTGATTCGCAGTGTGAAAAAAACTCAACGCAAAAGAAATTGTGATTAACCCTACGCATTGCCATGCGGATGTCAGTCTGCTGCTTCGCAAGACAAAAACTTAACAGCAACGCGGCAACATGACCGACCGGATACACGGTGAGCAACCGAAACAAAACAAAGCTCCTCGCAACCTGGTGGTCATAGCCTGATGGTCCCACCCGGTCCCATTCCGAACCCGGAAGTGAAACATTAGCACGTCGATGGTAGTCGGACGATAGGTCCCGCGAGAGTAGATAGCCGCCAGGAATAACGAAGGGCGTCAACCGAAAGGTTGACGGCTTTCTTCGTTATTCCGTCAACGAGCGCAGCGAGTTCTTCACTACGCCTCGCCGGAGGCGTGCTTCACTGCTCGCTCTGCGAGCTCTTCACTATACGACGCAAGACGTATTCTTCACTACGAGCAACGCGAGTATATACAAAGTTGAATGTTGAATTTTTAATGTTTAAAGTGGCGTGATGCAGAGGTATGTGGTATGCGCGGGTTAAATGCCTTTACCTTTTACAGAACCTCAGGAGTCGGCTCTCATGCAAGCTGCCCACGGTGAAGCGCAGCCCTTGTAAAGTTGAAAGGAACAAGTAGGAGCCATCCGCGGTTTGCGCTCTATGACTGCGCAGCGGAAAAGTGCATTATATTTTATCTGCTCTGTATTCAATTTTTGACTTGAACCCCTGAGGCTGTCTTTGTTACAATTCAGGCACAGAAACGCAGCTACATTTATGAAATTCCGCATCCCCATTATATGTTTGATGTTACTTCTCTGCACCATGGTGTCGTGCACCACATACAAAACATACAAAGAGACTCGTTTTTCTGACAGCCCCATGGTGTACTCGCTTGCGTTGAAGTTGATGGATGTGAATTGGATTGACCAAGAGCTCGCGCATATACCCTTGATGATAGAAGAGACTCGGCAGGGGAATCTCATTACCAAGGTGAGGGTAGAACCTACGGGGGATATCCGTTTACCCGGTGGTGGGGCAGATGACGTTGCGTTTCGGTGGCATGTGGAGTCTTGTACCGCAACGCGCGTGGATGCTCCGTATACGCTGTCTTTACGCTTGACTTATATCGTTTATCCGGGAGAGCTCACGCAAATCATAGATGATGGCACTACGAAAACTACCTTATCGTATACATCGAATGGCCGTGAATCTTATGCCCGTGTGTTGGTGTATCGCTCGGCAGATGGAACGTTTACCATGGAGCTGAAGAATGACATCATATCCGAGGAGTGCGATATTGAACCGCATCACTTTATCCGAAATCCGAGTTTTTGGCAACAATCTCTTAACTTGCAGCTAGTGCCCGAAATCGAATAAAGTGGGATAGATAGGGAGAGGCGCTCAATTATCACGCCCGAGCATGGTGCGCGTTTCTTCGATGGTGCGTTTGTAATACTCGCTCTTGTTAATAATGGTGGGTTTGCCCCATTTTTCTTTGCGGCTTTCAAAATATCCGCTGGTATCGGTTGTAGAGATACCGCTGTCGTGCGTGGCGTAAATGCGGCCGGTGGCGTCGTAGTTGGCACCTTCTGCGCTGTAGCGGTCGGCGCTGCTGTGGCCGGTGTAGGCGGTGTGGGCCACACCTTTACTTTCGCTCATAAAGGCGGGGCGCATATCCGTATTGTACGCGCTGTCGCCGGAGAATCCATCGTAGCGCTTGCTACCGTCAAAACGGTCTGAAGAGCCGCTGAATTGTTTGCCTGCAAAGCTGCTGGTGCCGCCGGCGTTGTAGGAGCCGGTGGCGTATTCTTTGTCGCCGCGGCGGGCGGCATCAATGTCTTTTTGGTAGCTGCTTACTTTGTGAGAGGTGGCTTGGGGGACACCGTCTTTGTTTTTTTGCTCGGTGAAGTTGGAGTCGAATTCCTCTTCAAAGTAGTCGTTGAGGCTGCGCTCGCGGGCGCCGTCTCTCTCTTTTACCACTCTGCCGTTTTCATCGTACACGGTGCGTACACTCTCGCAAGAGCAGAGCGTGGCAAAGAGCAGGGTGGTGAGGGCAAGGCGGCACTTCATCATGTATGGTACTATCTGTTTGTGTTCATAGTGTATACATTGTATCCTCTTGCGTCAAGCAGGAAATAGCGAATTCGCTTGCCCGTGGCGTACTTAACGCGCCTTTGTGCTTGCATCTGAGGTAAAATGGTGTAGAATAGACGTGTTATGGCAGATCGCACACAGACAGACCCCGAACGTATGGAGAAGATTGTGAGCCTTTGTAAGCGCAAGGGCTTTGTATTTCAGGCTGCAGAAATTTATGGCGGCTTGAATGGTTGCTGGGACTACGGCCCTCTGGGTGTGGAGCTCAAGCGCAATTTGAAAGATTATTGGTGGCGCATGTTTGTGCAGGAGCGCCCCGATGTGGTGGGTATGGATGGCTCCATTCTGACACACAACTCCGTGCTGGTAGCCTCCGGTCACGTGGGTGGGTTCTCTGACCCGCTGTGTGATTGCTTGCTGAGCAAGGAGCGTTTGCGCGCCGACCAGATTCCTGCCCAGAGCGGTGTAGCATATTGGTGGAAGGGTGCCGCTGCCAAGGATGGCTCTTGGAGCAGCAGCAAGGAATTCTCTATGCTTACCCCCGAGGGCAGCGAGAAAGATGCTAAGGCAGCCCGCCGCAGTGCCCAGCAGTATTACAGCCAGATTTCCGGTAAGAATATCCCCTTGGCTGATATTGAGTTGGCAGAGGAAAGCACCGAGACGGTGACCGACAGCACCCGTTACAACCCCTCCAACGGTTCATTGGTGACAGAGGCTCGCTCGTTCAACCTCATGTTCAAGACCACCATCGGCGCTACCTCTGACGAGAATGACCCGTCTTCCATCGGTTGGTTGCGCCCCGAGACGGCTCAGAGCATTTTCTGCCAGTACAAGAATGTGCTGGATTCTTCTCGCATGAAGATTCCGTTCGGTATTGCTCAAATCGGTAAATCTTTCCGCAATGAGATTAACCCGCGCAACTTCACTTTCCGCTCCCGCGAGTTTGAGCAAATGGAGGTAGAGTATTTCTGCCGCGCTGAAAATGGCTTTGCCCTCACGGATGAGTGGTTGGAGTTCTGCCTCAAGTTCTACGAGAACATCGGTATCGCCCGTGATAAGATTCACATCTTGGACGTGCCGGAAGATGATCGCGCTTTCTACTCTAAGAAGACCTATGATTTGGAGTACGAGTTCCCCTTCGGTGTGCAAGAGCTTATGGGCATTGCCTACCGCACGGACTATGACTTGGGCCGCCACCAAGAGGGCTCCGGCAAGCCGATGGAGTACTTTGACGAGACAACGCGCGAGAAGTTTATCCCCCACGTGGTAGAGCCCTCTGCCGGTTGCGACCGCTCTGTGCTGGCCGTTATCTGCGAGGCTTACGATGAGGAAGAGCTGGGCAAGGACGGCAAGAGCGACATCCGCACCGTGATGCGCTTCCACCCGCGCATGGCACCCATCAAGGCTGCCATCTTCCCGCTGCTCAAGAAGAACGCAGAGCAGGTGCGTATTGCCCGCGAGATTGAGGCAGAGCTGCGCCCCTTCATGAATGTGTTCTACGATGAGAGTGGTGCCGTAGGCCGCCGTTATCGTCGCCAAGACGAGGTGGGCACCCCCTTCTGCATCACGGTAGACTTTGAGACGCTGGGAGAAGAGGGTGATGCCTCCCTTAAGGACACCGTCACCATCCGTCACCGCGACTCTATGGAGCAGGAGCGCGTGGCCATTAAAGACCTCCTCCCCTGGTTGCTTAAGCGCATCCACTAATCAAGTTTACAACTCAGCCCGCAGGTGTAGCCATACCCCTGCGGGCTTTTTAGTTGAAGGCGCGTATGAGCCCGCAAAACTTATCCCGAAGAGCCCAAGCCCGTATCGCGGCCGAGTTGCGGCCCGGCGAAACCTTGCACTGGTGCGGCAACCGTGGCCGTTTGCCGCGCGGGGCCGTATCAATGTTGTTGATATTTAACCTGACCGCGTGTGTGTTGTGCGCCGTTGCCGCCGCTGTAGTGTGGCAGAAAGCGCAATCCGTAACAGGCTGCGTGCTGTTGTTGTTGCCCGTATGCGTTGCTGCATGGTTAAGCCACCGCAAGGTGCGCGCCTATGGTAAAAGCATCTACATGTTGACAAACCACCGTGTAGCGTGGCTGACGGTGGGGGCAGATGATGCCGTCAGCCTCCCGCTCACTCAAAACATGGTTCGCCGTGTGGTCATGAAACCCGCCGGCTTCGGCGATATTGTGTTTTCTACAGCCGCAGACGATGAATCTGCCGTGTTTTGTAATGTGCCGAATGTACGCGCGGTGGTGCAGCTCATCAATGATTTATCAGCAGGTAGGTGAGTATACTGCCTTTGTCTGTATACATAAAGAGGAGATTATCTCAATATGCTGAAATAATCTCCTCTTCTTTAGTTAAGTGTTTCGTAATTAAGCTTTACCCTTTTCTGCTTGGGGTTTCGGCTTGTAGCCAAGGCGTGTTAAGTAACGCCATATGCCCTCCAGCGGGCCGTATTTAAACTTCTTCAGCCAAAGTGTACAGAATACCATTTGGATGGCGTATAAAATGATACCTGCCAAGGTGCAGGTGGTATAATCCAGTTTACCCCACATGCCGGCACCCCAAGAATAGAAGAATGCAGTCATTATCATACCTTGGGTGATATAGCAGGTAAGGGTGCATCTGCCTATTGCTGTCAGCGGGTGGACCAGTTTTGACAAAGGTTTCAAACTGTACAGCCATGCTAAGAACGGAGCTACGATGAAGATGCTTAATTCATTAATGATAAACATCATGTAGCGGAGGAAAGCTTTGCCTTGAACACAGTCCGATTTGGCAACAATCATGGTTACCAGTTCACTGGGATTCCATATTATGCAGAAGGCAATAAGCGTTGCGATGCCAAGGCCTATGCAGCCAACCATCCCCCAGCATGCCACCTTTAACAGGACTGCGGGTTTCTGCTCAAATAATCTGCTTTTACCGGCCAGCATACCAAGGAAGAACATGCCGATGGTGGCCATTAATCGCCCGGAGGGCAATTCCCAATATATCCAACGGCAAAGATACTGCCCCGAGACGTTATTGAGTGCTATATCTCCCCAGGATTGGTCTGTTGCCGGGAATAGGGGGGTGATGTGGACGTATTTATCCAGAAAATCATGAATCATTGCGGGGTTGCCGGTAATCACACTGATTAACCAGAACGGTTGTAGTAAGCATATTGCGGCTACCACTATGATGTATTTTACCGGTACTTTCCATGTGAGTACCAATAGAAAACCAAGTACCGAGAATAATGTAAGCACATCATCGCAGTAGAAACTTACATGCAGCAAGCCAAAGATAAAGAGCCAAAATAAACGTACACAGAATCTACCTCTGAAATCTTCGCCTCGTTGCGCTGCATGGTCCATTTGGAAAAAAAAGCTCAATCCAAACAGGAAAATGAATACCATGAAAAACTTTAGCGAGATAAATTGATGCACGAAAAGGTCTACTGCGGAATTAAGCCATTGCGGAAATATGTTGCAAACTTCAGTTGAGGGAGAGCTTACAGCCGCAAAACCGTAATTGCAGTGCATGATTAAAATCCCGAGCAAAGCTGTTGCTCTGACCGCATCAATGCTATGAATTCGGTAACTACTTTTTTTTAATTGATTTGTGTTGGCGTTCATGGATTATTAAATAAGAGCGTTGTGCATATCTCCCGTGTTTTTATAGGCTGTGTGAAAAGCAAATGCTTTTTCAAGAGTATGCGGAATGTGGCCTTCTTTTTGAAGAGAAACATATTTCTTCAGCAGCTCTCTGTATGATGGGTGTGCACATTCTATAATGAGTTCTGCTCGTTCTCGAGGAGATTTCCCTCTCAAATCTGCAATGCCGTATTCGGTTATCAGCAGTTTTACATCATGCTCTGTATGGTCGGTATGTGAAACCATCGGTACGATTGCGGATATCTTACCATTCTTAGTGGTGGAGGGACAAACGAAAATGGAGATGTTAGCGTTGCGCGCAAAGTCGCCCGAGCCACCAATGCCATTCATAATATGCGTGCCAAACAGGTGAGAGGAGTTCACGTTCCCGAAAATATCCATTTCCAGCGCTGTATTGATGCTGATGATTCCAAGCTGTCTGCATATGCCCGGGCTATTTGATACCTCTTGCGGACGGATAAGCAACTTATCTTTATAGAAATCAAAATTGTTGTAAATTTCATCAAGCATCTCGTCTGTAAGCGTCAGAGAACTAGCAGAGATAAACTTGCAGCGCTTTTCCTTAAGCAGTTTGACTGCGGCATCTTGAGCCACCTCTGTGTAGATGGAAATGGGCGGGATAATCGAGGATTCGGCAAGACAGGAAAGAACAGAATTGGCAATATTGCCAATACCGCTTTGAATCGGCGGAAAATCTCCGTACACGGATGTCGTAAGATACTCTTTCTCTAAGAAATCTACTACTTTTTTGCCGATTGCATCCGTTATAGCTGTGTTTGACTTAAATGGGGGTAAAGCGTCAGAAGCATTCGTTTTAACAACGCCTATGATTTTTTCCGGATTGACGGAGATGGTACCCGTGCCGATTCTTGTGGAGACGCTGTCCACATCAACGGGCTTTTTCTCGTTTGCTTTTATAGGGAGATAAACATCATGAATTTCTGCCAAGCGGGGAGAATGGTATTCGTTGAGTTCAACGATGATTTTTTTTGCCTGTTGACAGAAAAGTGGGGCGTTACCGCTGCTGGTTGTAAGTGTTATTTCTCCGGTTTCGGTTACGGCGGCAGCCTCAATAATGGCAATATCAATGGACGGTAACTGTTGAAATCTTATATCTTGCGCAATTTGCGAAAGATGCATATCAACATACTGAACTTTCCCGGCATTAATCTGTTGCCGGAGTGCTTCCGTAGATTGGTAGGGGATGCGATATTCAATGGCGTTGGCTCTTGCTAAGGCTGTGTCCGTATTGACACCTGCGGAGGCACCGGATATCAGTTTAAGAGAAAACGGCCGTCCTGCAGCATGTTCTCGCTCTGCTAATTGTGCAATTTCCAGAGGCACGGCCTTTGGTACTCCGGTAGAAGCAAAACCACCAATCCCTATGCAGTATCCGTTTTTAACATACTCTGCTGCCTCTGCAGCTGTTATGTACTTTAACTGAGAATCCATGATGCGCGAGAGATTATATTATGGGAACTATGCTGACACCCTCCTTTTGACACGGACAAGCCTTTTCTTCTTGTTTTTGTCCGGATGAGTGCATGTGTTTTATAGCATAAGACAGTGTGGTCGGTCAATCCATTTTTTGCGCGATTTTGCAGCGTAGACACTGCGTTCC
>JAZNGY010000001.1:0-39384 GCA_045576695.1 Akkermansia sp. | reverse complement strand
GCAGGGCAAACGCATTAGGCAACGAACCTTGTAAGTTCTTTATTTACAATGTACAATTTACCATTTACAATTTTCTGATAAAACATCGGCCTGAGTGCAGCACGATGTTTTATGGCCGCAGCATTGCGCAAAAACATGTTTCTCTCGCTATGTAGCCGGGAAAGGATAATGCCTTATGGTGGGCTTTCAGCTGAAGAATATTTATATAAGAGCTTGTAAATTCAATAACTTTGTAAATTGTAAATGGTAAATTGTCAATCTGAAGAAAGTGTCATAATCCTAATGCGTTTGCCCTGCTCGTACACCGTTCTACTCTGTCACGGCTTATCAATGAAAAACCCCATTCTTGCTTTCAAGCACACGCGGGTCTTGTGAATATTGGCGCAAATACTTCCACTCCAAAGACCGCAGCGTACCGGCCCAAGCACCATCGCAACGGTATTGCTTGATGCGGATAAAGGCATCATACGCTTCTTTTGTGCCGCGCTTAGCAATATCGCGCACAATGTAATAGAAGAAAGACTCCAATCCGTCGCTCCATGCTTGCAAGTGATGCTCCCAGGGGTCTATGGTATTCAAGTTGTAAAAAAGAGCTTCTAACATGGCCAAATCTTTAATACCGGCTATGTAAGCCTCTGCCGCCAAGCGGAATCGTTGATCATTCGGTCTGCTACCATCGTTCTTCACCCACTCATCCTCCAACTGCTGCAACATCGTTTCAATATGGGCGCGGTGCTGTTCGAGGGTCGGGGCAGCAGGGGCCGGCTCCGTCTGCGGTGCTGCAACTACACAGGGAGAACAAGCACCGGCAAAAAATAACAAAACAAACAAGGCACACAATTTCATATACCTAAAAAAATATCAGATAAAGCCCCTCAAGTCAATAAAATTGAAACTTCGCGCTTGCCATTCAATCATAAATGCGTATAATATCGCCCGCGCGTCAGCCGCAAGGGCTGAGGCCGACAGAACCAAACGATACAGAACATCAGACAATGAACAAAAATCCCCGAGTAGCTATTGTGGGCGCCACCGGTGCGGTGGGCGTCGAGCTTCTTTCCTGCCTTGAGAGCCGCAACTTCCCGCTCTCTTCCCTGAAACTTCTGGCATCCAAACGTTCTGCCGGTAAACAGGTTGCTTTCCGTGGTGAAATGCTCACCGTTGAGGAACTTACCGAAAACTCCTTCGGAGATGTAGATTTGGCCCTCTTCGCAGCCGGTGGCGATATTTCCCGCAAGTTTGCCCCCATCGCCGGTGCGGCAGGTTGCGTGGTGGTAGACAACTCCTCCGCATTCCGCCAAGATGCAGATGTACCCTTGGTAGTACCCGAGATTAACCCCGACGCCGCCTTTAATCACCCGCGCAACATCATTGCCAACCCCAACTGCACCACCATCATCACCTTGATGGCGCTGTACCCGCTGCACCTCAAGTTCGGTCTTAAGACCATCATTGCCAGCAGCTATCAGGCCGTGAGCGGCAGTGGCCAGCACGGCATTACCGAGCTTGAAAACCAAGTGCGCGCCATTTGCGACGGCCACCCCGTTGAAATCTCCACCTATCCCCGCCAAATTGCATTCAACGTGCTGCCGCAAATCGACAAGTTTGACGCCAACGGCTACACCAAAGAAGAGCTCAAGATGCTCAACGAAGGCCGCAAGATTATGAACCTGCCCGAGCTGAAGGTAACCTGCACCTGCGTACGCGTGCCGGTATACCGCAGCCACTCCATCTCTTGCGTGGCTCAGTTTGAGCAACCCATCGATGTTGAGGCCGCCCGCTCTTGCTACGATGGCAAACCCGGCGTAGCACTGATGGACGACATTGACAACAACGTATGGCCCACCCCGCTCGACTCCACCAACGGAGACACCTGCTACGTAGGCCGCATCCGCAAGGACATTGCCATCGACAACGCCCTCAACCTCTGGGTAGTGGGTGACCAGGTGCGCAAGGGTGCAGCTCTCAATGCCGTGCAAATTGCCGAGCTGCTTGTCAGCCGCGCCTAAGCAGACTTTTCAAATACCGACACCATGGATATCAAGGCTCTCATCAAAGAAACAGCCGCATTGGTAGAGGCTCGCCTCAACGAGCTGCTGCCTACGGAGAACACTGCCCCCACCACCCTGCACAAGGCCATGCGTTACAGCATCTTTGCAGGTGGCAAGCGCATTCGCCCCCTGCTCTGTCTGGAGTCAGCCCGTGCCTGCTGTGGGGATGTTACCCCCGCCCTCAACGCAGCTTGCGCGCTGGAGGCGCTGCACACCTACACGCTGATTCACGATGACCTGCCCAGCATGGATAACGACGACCTGCGCCGCGGCCGCCCCACCAACCACAAGGTATTCGGCGAGGGTGTGGCCATTCTTGCAGGCGATGCCTTGCTGACAGAAGCCTTTGCCATGCTGGCAAGCGTACCCGCCAACGACCGCTACGACGTGCGCGACTATGTGGCCGAGCTGGCCTACCGCACCGGTAGCCTCACCTTGGTGGGTGGCCAGGTGCTTGACCTCGAGGGCGAAGGCCGCCAACTCAACGTAGATGAGCTGCGCGCCATCCACATGGGCAAAACCTCCTCCCTCATCATCGCGTCCGTTCGCTTGGGTGCCATGGCCGCCGGTGCCACCCCGGAGCAGCTCGAGGCCCTTACCGTCTACGGGCGAGACCTCGGCCTCGCCTTCCAGATTATTGATGATATCCTCGATGTTACCTCCACCCCCGAGGTGCTGGGCAAGAGCATCGGCAAGGACCAAAAAGTGCAAAAGGCCACCTACCCGGCTTTGGTCGGCATGGAAAAAGCACGCGCCGAGGCCCGCGAGCTCACCGCCTCTGCACAAGCAGCCCTCGGTGTCTTCTCCGACAAACGCCGCGAGGCCCTGCTCGCCATCAATGATTATCTGCTCAAACGCGATTATTGATAGAGAAGTCAACAGACTGTTATTACAAAAAAGCCGTTCCTATGGAGGGACGGCTTTTTTGTAAGCGTCCCCACAAAGAGGCATCTTGACATTTTACCCTCATTATCCTATATTACACACACAAGGCACATGTACTGCGACATTCTATGATAACCGGAGCGCTCAAAAACAAGATTGACCAGCTATGGAAAATCTTCTGGACAGGAGGAATAACAAACCCGCTTGATGTCATTGAACAAATGACCTACCTCCTGTTCATCAGAGATTTGGAAAATGCAATAAATACGCCGTACAAATGGAGTGAACTAAGGCATTTAGCGCCGGAGAAGCTGTACACAACAGTACAAGAACAGGTATTCCCCTATATCAAGAAACTGCATCACGATACCCAAAGTGCATACGCCCGATACATGGAGGATGCCATCTTTAAAATCCCGACTTCGCGCATGCTTGAACGCATAGTCGAAGCTTTGGATGATATTGATGAGTACGTCAACAACACTCCCGACTCCAAAGGGGACGTATACGAGTATCTGCTCTCCAAACTCTCCACGGCAGGCGTCAACGGGCAATTCCGCACCCCGCGACATATCATTGAAATGATGGTAGAATTGATGCAGCCCACCTTACAAGACACGATATATGACCCGGCATGCGGTACAGCGGGGTTCTTAATAGCCGCATGTACGTACCTGCAAAATAAACTTACCCCCAGCACGGGAAACGCAGAACAGGAGCACTTTATGAAGCACATGTTCCATGGCTTCGATACAGACCGAACCATGCTGCGAATAGCAGCCATGAACATGATGCTGCATGGTGTAGAAAATCCTGATATTCAATACAAGAACAGTCTGACAGCACAAAATGAAGCAACAGATTGTTGCACCCTCATCCTCGCAAATCCGCCATTTAAAGGAAGCTTGGAAATTAACTGCGTGCCGGAGTCACTGAAACGGGTCTGCAAAACCGGGAAATCTGAACTTCTTTTTATTTCTCTCTTTCTGCGCATGCTCAAAGTGGGAGGACGTTGCGCCTGCATAGTACCCGATGGCGTGCTTTTCGGCACTTCCGGTGCCCACAAAACCATCCGCAAAGTCCTTATCGAAGAACACCGGTTGCAGGCTGTTATATCTATGCCGTCCTGCGTATTCAAACCATACTCCGGGGTATCCACCGCTATTCTCATTTTTACCAAAACATGCAATGGAGGAACTGATAAGGTATGGTTTTATAACATGAAAGCAGACGGATTCTCTGCGGATGACAGGAGGCTTCCCTGTAATTCTGATGATATACCGGACCTCATCTCTCGCTTCCGCAACCCCGTGGCAGAGGAATCTCGACAACGGACCGATAACTCATTCTTTGTAAAAAAAGAAGAAATTGTAGCCAATGACTACGACCTCTGCATCAATAAGTACAAAAAAGAAAAGATAGACCCCATTGCATATCCTTCCCCGGCGGAAATCATGAAAGAGATTCGCCGATTACAAACGGAAATCGACAAAAATCTATCTGAAATCGATGATTTGCTGAGCTGAAGCGGCAGATTAATTGCCATCACAACAGTCCCAAATCCATTTGCTGCACGTTGGGGTCCTCTGCGGGGCCGGCGGGGGGATGTTCTTCCGTTGCGGGGGCATCTGATACGCCGGCAGACTCAAGAGGTTGAGATTCACCAGTGGCGGGGGGAGTGGGTAAGATGGCAACCTCTGTCTCTTCTGCGGGCGGGGCCTCGGGGTCGGGGGCAACGGGCATGATACGAGCCACGCGTTCTACCGGGTTTTTGGTAACGATATTGCCCATCACTTGGCGGCCTTTAACACGCAGGTGCCCGAAGTCGAAGGGGATGGGGCGGCGCAGGCGTTTAAGCTGGTTCTTGAGGTAAACATTCACCTGCATTTCTGCGCTTTCATCTTCCGTACGGTGCACGGTAAAGAAGAAAATGCGGCTACCCTTGGTGCCCAAGGTGAGCCGGTATTCTTTATCGCGCGTGAAACCGCCCAAATGGAAACGCTTGGCGTAGGTGATGCCGTCTTTACCATCCCGATAAATCATATTGAACACCCAGTCATCGCCGGGGCGCAGCACGCGGATATCGAGCAGCTTTTTACCCACGTAAAACTTCTCTTGCACACGGCGCACCATCAGCACGCCTTGGCTATCTACCGTCAGAATATCGCTGAGGGTGGAGCATTTTTCCACCACCTCACCACGGCGCACTCCATACCCGGCAAAGCCTTCTTCGTCAATGTACAGGGTTTCATTTTCCACCGCAGCCTCGGCGCGGGTCATGGTATCGAAGGTGGTAATTTCTGTACGGCGGGGCCAAGCGTCGCCGTATTTCTTGCGCAGGTTCTCAAACCAGCGGATGGTGTAGCGGGTGAGCTGAGCCAAGTGCTTGCGAGTTTGCTCAATTTCCGCCTCGAGCCCTGCAATATGCTTGAGGGCATCGTGAATCTCGTACTTGGCAATCTTCTTGATGCGAATCTCGGTAAGGCGCACAATGTCATCGCGCGTTACGGGGCGCCAGAAATCCACCACAAAGGGAGCTAAGCGCTCACCAATTTCGGTAATGGACTGCTCCCAGCTGTCGCTCTCTTCCAATACCTTATAAATGCGGTTTTCGATGAAGATTTTCTCCAGACTGGCCAGCATCCAGCTTTCCTGCAACTCATTGAGGCGCACCTCGAGTTCTTGGCGCAGGGTTTCTTTAGTGAAATCAACATTATGTTTCAGAATCTCGCTCACGCCCATAAACACGGGCTTGCGGTCCATAATCACAACAGCGCGCGGGGAGATGCTCTTTTGGCAATCGGTAAAGGCGTACAGGGCATTGCAGGTTTTCTCCACATCTGCCCCGGGGGCAAGGTGTACCAAGATATCGGCTTCTGCAGCAGTATTATCTTCTATACGGGCCACTTTGAGTTTGCCCTTCTCCATGGCCTTTTCAATGCTCTCGATAAGAGAATCCGTTGTGGTACCGTAGGGCACCTCGGTAATACGGATCACACGCTTTGAGGAAACATCCAAGCGCGCACGGGAGCGCAAACGGCTGTTACCCGTGCCGTCGTTATAGCCGGAGACATCAAGCAAACCACCGGTTTGGAAGTCGGGGTACAGCGTAAACTCTTCACCACGCAGGTAATGAATGGCCGCCTCAATAATTTCATTGAAATTGTGCGGCAGAATCAGGCAATTCATGCCCACGGCAATGCCTAATGCGCCCTGCGCCAAGAGCAAGGGGAACTTAACAGGCAGCGCAATGGGCTCTTTGTTGCGGCCGTCGTAGCTGAGCTTCCATTCCGTTACCTTGGGGCTGTACACCACCTCTTTGGCAAAGGCAGAGAGGCGGGCCTCAATATAACGGGCAGCTGCGGCGGAGTCGCCGGTCAAAATATTACCCCAGTTACCCTGCGTATCAATCAAGAGCCCTTTTTGCCCCAGTGTTACCAAGGCGCTACCGATGGAGGCATCACCATGGGGGTGGTACTTCATGGTATCGCCCACGATATTGGCCACCTTGTTGTAACGGCCATCATCCATGCGCTCCATAGAGTGCAGAATACGGCGTTGCACGGGTTTGAGACCATCCACAATATGAGGCACAGCACGCTCCAAAATCACATACGATGCATACTCCAAATAATAATCGCCGAACATTCGTTGAATCTTGCTCGGATTCTCTTGGAGATATATCGGTGTGCTTTCGGTACTCATACGCTTGCACGGCATTGTAGCAGATTGCAAGCGCATTTTCAAGCTGAAATCATGATATATCAAAACGAAAGCGTGTCAATTTGTGAATTGTCTTGACAATAGTCATTCTTTACTATACGGTAAGGCCCATGTTCGTAGACAACATTCGCATATTTGCCAAAGCAGGCAAAGGAGGAAATGGTTTGGCCAGTTTCCGTCGTGAGAAATTCGTACCCCGTGGCGGCCCCGATGGCGGCGACGGCGGCGACGGCGGCAGCGTCATTCTTGAGGTAAGCACCGGCACGAATGATCTGCGCAATTATTTCTATGACCCCAAGCTGATTGCCACTGATGGTATGCCCGGCATGCACGCCCGCAAACACGGGCGCGACGGCAAGACCGTTATCGGCAAAGTTCCCCCCGGCACCATTGTATACCGCAGTAATGCCGCCACCATGCAAGAGGCCACTTGGCTGGAGCGTGAGGGCGACGGCATTGAGCTGGAGCAAATTGCCGACCTTACCGAGCCCGGTGAGCGTTTCGTGCTTTGCCAAGGCGGTAAGGGTGGCCGTGGTAACTGGCACTTCCGCACGGCAACGGACCAAGCCCCCATCAAATTTGAGTACGGCACCGAGGCCGAGAGCGGCGTTTTCTTCTTTGAGCTGCGCCGCATAGCAGATGCAGGTCTTGTAGGCTACCCCAACGCCGGTAAGAGCACGCTGTTGGGCGCAATCTCTCGCGCTACCCCCAAGGTGGCAAGTTACCCCTTCACCACCCTGCAACCCATTGTAGGTGTGGTAGAGTTTGAGGACTACAGCCGTTGCGTGGTGGCAGACATACCCGGTATTATTGAGGGCGCATCCGAAAACCGCGGTTTGGGCCATGAGTTCTTGCGCCACATTATGCGCTGCCAGGTGCTGCTCTTTGTGGTTGATATGACCGGGCTGGAGCACGACCCCATCGAGGCCATTCAAACCCTGCGCAAAGAGATTAAGCTTTACTCTGAGGAACTTGCAGAGCGAGATTGGATTATCTTGGCCAACAAGATGGATGACCCCACCGCTGTAGAAAACCTCGAGATGCTGCGCCAGCGCTTCCCCAAGGTGGAGATTCTGCCCATCTCAGCAGCCATGGGGGATGGCATACCCGCCTTTAAGGCCCGACTCAAAGACATGCTCCGTAAGTAATGCGCGTTGCGATTCTGTCAGACATCCACGCCAACATAGAAGCCTTGGAGGCCGTGTTGGCGGATGCCCGAGCACACTCGGCGGAGCACTACCTCTGCTTGGGGGATACCATCGGGTTCAATGGGGATCCCGCTGCATGCGTCAGCTTGGCCATGCAGCTGTTTGATGCCGGGGTGCGAGGCAACCACGAACAAGCCCTCATGCAAAGGGGGCTGTTCGGCGTGCCGCTTTTCACCACCATGATGGACCGCACCACAGCCATGCTCTCTGCAGAGCATTTGGCCTATATACGCCCCCTGCCCCTGCGTGCCCAATGGCAGGGTATTACCTTGGTGCACGCCTCTCCCATGCAGGCAGAGGAATGGAAGCGCATCGGCAACATCCCCTCAGCCCGCGATGCCTTTGCTGCGTACGATGGGCAACTTTGCTTCTTCGGGCACACCCACCGCGCCACAGTATTCAAAGAAGAAGCCGACACCATTACCCAAATACCCGCAGTTTACGGTGCGGACAATTCATGCACCGTCAAATTGGAACACCACTGCCGCTACCTCATCAACCCGGGCTCTGTCGGGCAACCGAGAGACCTGAATTGGCGTGCGGCTTATGCTCTGTTAGATACCGAGGAGCACACTCTTACGCTGCGCCGTGTGGAATATGATGTAGATACGGCAGCCTCAAAAATCTGCCATACCGGCCTGCCCGATTCCTTTGCGGCAGCATTAAAAAAAGGCGTAACGCCTACGGGAGATTAAGGCGGCTCTAAGCCGGATGCCTCCCACTCGTTGATTTTACCGCTTGCTATCGCTCACACATTTTGGTAGAATGCAGGTAGTCATGAGGTACCGTATTCTTACCATGATTTGTGTTGCGTTTGTGTTGGTGCAGTTGCTCGCCTCCTGCACATCAGGCAGAGCCCCACACGCGCAAGATTATACTCAGGGCACCGTGTACGGAGAAATCTACCTCTATGACACCAACTATGTGGATGAATATATAGGGGCCATCCGTTTGGATGTTACCGAACAAAACGGACAAGTAGCCATCAAAAAAGATAACCCGAACTTCCCCAATTTCTTAGGGTACAGGCTCTATGCCACATATAACTGGGCCAACGCAAAGATATCCTACCCCCCGTCTGCAAATATTGATTACACCATACAAGCTCAGTTGCAGTTTTTCTTATACTTTGAGGATGATAAGCAAGAGTTTATTGACGTTCCTCAATACAACGCCACGGTACAATTCACCAAAATAAGAGGGCAAAATAAACTCAGAGCAGATATCCTTTACGATGGCATCAAAGACAAAAATGCCACTAAGCCACAATTCGTAAAAGGCGATTGGCTCGTACCGGATGCAGATTATATTTTAGAACTCAGGCCGCTATGAATACGCAGAGAAGCGAGTGCAGCAAGCCGAACTTTAAATTCGCAACTCGTACTTCGTAATTCACCAATTTTCAATTGAGGGCGCTTCAACTATGAAGCGCCCCTCAAACTCAAAAATAGCCGTTTATTTCAACCCTTGAGATTCAAAGAGAGCCTTCGGGTTTACATCTCGCCCGATAAATTCGCGGAAGATGACATCCGCCGGGCGGGAAGCACCGGGCTCGAGAATGACTTTGCGGTATTCTGCACCGGTTTGAGGATTAAAAATACCCTCTTTACGGAAACGAGAGTAGGCATCTGCCGCCAGGGTTTCAGACCATTTGTAGGTGTAATAACCGGCAGCATAACCACCCTGGAAGCAGTGTAACAGATTACGCATAATGCAAGGCACTTGTACGGAGAACGGCGCGGTATAGGGCGCCAGCATTTCTGCGGCAGCGGCGTCGAGGTCTTTACCGGCAAATTTTTCGGCATAGTGCATGTGCATCTCCAAATCAAGCTTGGCAACGCAAAGAGAACGCATATGATTGGTAGCCGGCATAAAATGACGACTGGCCGCTAATTTTTGGAGGTATTCCGGGGGGATGGGCTCACCGGTTTCGTAATGAAAGGCGAACGTTGCCAGGACAGCAGGCTCCCAAGCCCAGTTTTCTAACAAGAGGCTGGGCATCTCTGCAAAGTCCCAAGCCACGGCGGGGCTACAATGGCGGCGGTAGCGAGCGCGGCCCAGCATGTAGTGCATCATGTGCCCGAACTCGTGGAAAAATATCTGCAACTCGGGGTGCGAAAAAAGCACAGGCTGCCCGGGGGCCGCGGTGCCGAAGTTGGCAACCAAAGCAGCCAGATGCGGCTCTTGCGCATCCCCCATACGCAGCGGCATGCACCAAGCACCATTGCGTTTACCCTTGCGTGGGTGCAAATCCAGATAGAACGAGCCAAGGTGCTGCCCGGTAGCGGTATCATGCACGGCATACAACTTCACATCGGGGTGCCACACTTCGGCACAATCAGCAGGTGCTTGCTGACCACGGGTAACATATGCAGTGGGAACTTCTGAAAACGTAACGCCGAAAAGATTACCGCAAAGCGAGAAAAGCCCCTGCACCACACGTTCTTTTTCAAAATAGGGGCGCACAGAGGCTGTATTGAACGCATAATGCTCACCTGCCATCATAGATGCATACTTGCGTTCATCCCAAGGGTTGATTTGAGTAACCGGCTCATTCATAAGCTGAGACATATACTCCAGCAGCATGGCGTTTTCCTTATCAAAGGCGGGCTTAAGCTCGCTCATCATCCCGTCTACAAAATCCAATGCAGCCTGCCCGCTCTTCATCATGCGAGTAGCGGCCTTCATATCCGCATAGTTTTGATAACCGATAAGTTGAGCATACTCTTGACGCAGTGCCATAATGGCCGCTATAACGGGTGCATTATCGTACTTTGTACCGGCCCCGGGGCATTTCAAACCATACCAACACTTGCGGCGTGTTTCTGCCACATTGCAAGTGGCCACCACATCTTGAGCCAAACCGGAATTGATTGTAATAAGCCACGCCGGATTCTCCGGTGTGGAGAAGCCTCGCGCACGTGCTTCGGCCTCTGCCACAGCCATGCGAGCAGGTGGCAAGCCGCGGAGTTCATCCGGATTCGTAATCAGCAGATACCACTCAGCAGAAGCATCTTGCACATTTCTACCATATTTCATGGCTAATTGGCCGAGTTGTAAATTGATTTCGGCCTTACGTTTTTTTTGCTCGGGTGTAAGGTCTGCGCCGCTATGTTTGAAATGCAAGACCGTTTGGTCTACAATGAGTTTTTGCTCGGGGGCCAAGTGTTGCACCCAAGGTTGCTCAGACGCGGTTTTAATAACCCACCATAAAGCCTCATTTTGCATGAGTTGCGCATCAAATTGAGTAAGCGCCCCCATCAAATACGACTGCACTTGTTGAATAGCGGGATTACCGGTAACAGCTACAATATGGTGCAGATATTGCTGCGTTTGCTCCAATTCAGCCACGGCTTCGCCATATGCCAAAAAGGTATTCTCGAAGGTCATCTCCTCGGGGGTAAGCCTGCAAATAGCATCAAACTGCTGTAACGCAATTCTCATGGCCGCCTCAGTGTCCACCATAGCCTGCTTTGGGGTTATGGCAGACCAAGACGGGTAAAGCTGCGTGCGGAATAACGGGTGTTCAACCTTTTGATTTGCAGGCTGCCGGGGGGTATCCGTCTGCGCGCCGCAAATTGCATTGACGGCAAAAAGCGCACAGAGTAATTTCAAAAAAAAGCTATTCTTCATATTTGATTAACGGTTAATATTATGAACCTTCATAAAAGCATCGGGATTCGGGTCTCTGCCCATCAACAATCGGTACAACTCATCTGCCGGTATGCTATCACCTTTTTCAAGAATGATTTCGCGGTATTTTTTTCCGAGCTCGGAGTTCAGCATACCATGCTCAGCAAAATACGTATAGACATCGGCCGCCATCACCTCTGACCATATATAGGTATAGACACCGGCCGAATAGGCACCCGAGAAACAGTGAGGCAAATTGCGCAAGGGCGAATAGGGCACGGCTGCATACGGTATTTGGCAAGACTGAGCCAACGCATGCGACACATCATCCAACGGACGCCCCTGAAACTTTTCTTTGTAATGAATGTGCAGCTCCATATCGAGTTTTGCTTTGCGCAAAACCTCCATATATAAAATAACCTGCAACTCGGAGCGACTCGCAGCTAATTGAGAGAGCAGAGATTGCGGACAAGGGCTACCGTTTTTGTAATGGCGGGCAAAGGTAGACAAAACCTCGGGCGACCAAGCCCAGTATTCGGACAAGGTGCTGGGGAACTCGGAAAAATCCCACGCTACCCCCATGGCACAATGCCCCTTAATCTCCGTATGAGAAAGGAGATGGTGCAACAAGTGCCCGAATTCATGGAAGAGGACGATAACGTTTTCGTGCGAGAGGAGATTGGGGCTACCCTCTGCCGGCGGGGCAAAATTAGCCAATAAAGCAGCTATGTGCGGTTCTAGCACTTTACCACCGGGGCCGGAATCGGCAATTCGGAGGGGGACGCAACACGCGCCGCCGCGCTTGTTGGCTCTGCGGTACAAATCCAAATAAAAGGTACCGATCTGTGTACCGGTAGCGGTATCATACAATGCATAACACTTAACATCCGGATGCCATACTTCAATCATGCCATCGGGGCATACTTCACCGGGTTTAATATGAACAGAGGGCAGCTCCTTAATGGTAACGCCGAGCAAATCACCATATACGGCAAACATACCGTTAACAACGGTGTCGCACGGCAAGTAAGCACGAATCAACGATGGCGCGACCGTGCTTTTATAAGATAAATACGCGCTTATGGCTTGTAACTCATCCCATGGCTTTAAAGCAGTTACGGGATACCCCACATATGCACTGTAAACTTTGAGCAAGTCTTGACATTCTGCATCGAAAGCGGGTTTAAGCTTGGCTATCATCATATCTACAAACCCTAATGCAGCATCCCCGCTTTGAACCATGCGGGTACGTGCCGCAAAGTCTGCATAGTTTTTAAAGCCTAACAACTCTGCCAAGGCTTGTCTTTTCTCCAAAAGCCCGGCTATCACCGGGCTGTTATCATATGGGGTGCCGGCCCCGCATCCGGCCACGGCATGCCAACATCTTTTTCTGGTCTCTTCAACGCGGCACAACGCCATAACAGCCGTAACAGAGCTGTCTCTCATGCTAATCAACCAACCGTCTTTTCCGGCTTCACGTGCAGCGTTTGCAAGATTGCTCATCATAGCGGGGGGCACGCCATCCAACTCAGCGGCGTCCGTAATATGCAACTCCCAAGTTTGAATGAAATCCTGCAAGTTCTTTTCATACTGCATACCAAGCAACAGAATCTCTTTCTCGAGCTCCATTTTCTGCATCTTTTCTTCGGTACTGAGGTTTGCACCGTTATCAATGAAAATATCGATACATTGTTTAATGGCGCGTTGCTTTACCGGTGATAATTGAGCTATTTTTTCAGGCGTTGCGGCATGCTTCATTAAGAGCCACAATTGCTCATTACAAAAAAATTCAGATGAACATTCCGACATGAGACGGACAATTTCCTCCATTGCAGCACGATTCGCCTCAGAATCATCCACATAGGTTAAATGCAGCATCAGCCTGATAACACATTGCAACTCATCCAACGCTTCTTCAAACTCCAAAATAGTGTTTTCAAACGTGGCATCTTGGGGCGCGATGGCAAGAATGGACTGAATGCGTGCGCGTGCCAGCTGCATCCCTTCGCGGGCATCTGCCAAAGCCTGTTCGGGTGTCAATAGCGACCAACGAGGCGGCTCTTGAGAGAGGAAAAACGGGTGGGCAGATTGAGTAGCAGTAACGGCAGCGGGCTCTTGCGGTTGGGCCAAGCTCACGCTGCCCAAAGTCAAAGCTAACAATAATAAGTGACGAATCGACATAATGTAAGATTATTTATTGGTTATTAACAGACGGAATAATTCCTTTATACATTAAGAACGGTTCAAGCTGCGGGGGACGGCCTAAGAAATTGCGTAACATATCCACGGCAGGTTCTGACGCGCCTTTTTCAAGTATATCGCGGCGTAATTTGAGCCCGAGTTGGGGATTGAGCACACCGTGTTTTTCAAAATGATTGAAAACATCTGCCGCCATTACATCGCACCATTCATACGAATACAAGCCTGCTGTATAGTTAACGGTCGCGCTATGCGGTATTTTCAACAAACAACACCGCGGCGCAGAGGTCTGCGGCACCAGCCAAGGCTGTAACACGGCATAAGATACCTCATCCAAGTGTTTTCCCTTAAACTTTTGCTCATAGAACAAATTCATTTCAAGGTCTAAACGAGAGGCTGCGAGTCGAGTCATTAAATCCATTGCAGATATCTTGTGACTATCCCTGCAAAAAGCGGTTAACAGCTCCTGCGGTATGGGTTTGCCGGTGAGATAATGGCAGGCGAATGTAGACAACACCTCAGGATGGTGAGCCCAATATGTATTCAAGGTGCTGGGAAACTCAACAAAATCCTGCTCGACCAAGTTAGCTCTCAAGGTAAAATCACAAGGTTTCCCCAAAACATTGTGCATGGCATGCCCCAATTCATGGAATAACGCACTAACATGCCTGTGCTCCAAGGTTGGGTCATCTTGATTAAAATTAAAAATTAAAACGGTTAAATGCGGTACATCTTTAATACCATTATCCGGCGAAATCCCGCAGCGAAGGAAACCGGCCCACGCTCCGAGTTTTTTATTCTCGCGCGAAAACATATCCAAGTAGATAATGCCCAATAATTCTGCACTATCCTTATCATATACCTCAATACAACGTACAAGCGGGTGCCACACCTCAACAGCATCCTTAGCGTGGGGGGCGGGGGCAGTCGCGCAATATGTTTTACGTTCTTTGAACTCAACCCCATACATGTGGCAGCAAAACGCGAGCGCCCCTTGCAACACCTGCTCCCGCGGGAAATATGATTTTATATTTTGAGCAGTTTGAGAGTGGGTCTTGCTATACAAACGTTGCGCATAAGGCACATCCCATGGTGGAAGCGCCTGTACCTGTTTGCGCGTAGCGGCGTTATACAAACGGAGCATTTCTGCCACTTCTGCATCAAACGCGGGTTTCACTCGCTGCATTAAATCATCAATAAAGGAAAGCGCAGCATGCCCTGTAGGTAACATCTTGTCTTTTGCTGCCAAATCTGCATAGGAAGAAGCACCACACAAGCTCGCCCATTCGAGCATAAGCGTCAGGTACTGATGCAAAATCGCCTCGTTCTCATGCATGAAAGGGCAATTTACGCCTTCCCATGCCTCCCATGCAGACTTACGCACGTCTTCCGTTCTGCATAGCGTCATCGCATCATACAGGGTTCCATCGCATTTGAGAAAGAGATATCCTTTGAGCCCTTGCTCTTTGGCATTATTTCTGGCTTGTTTCAACGCACGCGATGGAATACCGGCCAACAAACTGGGCTTACCGATGTAATGACATTGGGCAGATTCCGCAGATTTTCTGATATTTTGCTCATATCGTATGGACAATTCTGTTAATTGCTCTACAATTTTCACAGATCGCTCACGGGCAGCAGGCGGTAAATCAGCCCCCTGCCTCTCAAATAATATGCACAATTGCTGTATAGCACGTTGGCGGTCGGGTGACAATTGTTTTACCCGGGGTTGTGCAGCAACATTCTTTAATGCAAACCTCAGCTTTTCATGATGGAATATTTGCACGTAATTTTTATTCAGCTCAACAGACAGAGCAACGTACTCCTCTGATGCCCCCGCCGCTACCAGTATGTTGGTTGCATAGACAATGTATTCTAATTGCACAAATGCTTGCGAAAAAGCAGCAAATGTATTATCCCAACAGACTTCTTCAACCGGCATATTTACGATCGTTGCAGCGACGGAGTCAAGTTCTGCCAGAACTCGGTCTCTTTCTGCTCGCAAAACTTGAGGCGTTAATCGAGACCATTGAGGGTAGACCTCGCTGCGCAAATAAGGCTGAGACTTGTGCTCTGCTACGTGGGTATTCGGTTCGCTGACAATCGCAGCGACACAAGTATTCGCCACAGCAAAACAGAGCGCAACAAGATATTTTTTTACAATGGTCATTGCAAAGTCTGAGATAACAACATTATATTACCATTTATTGATAATTTTGCAATGACGAATGCCTGTGAGCATAAAAAAAGACTGCCATGCGTAACATGGCAGCCCAATGAAAAAGACATTAACTTGTGCGCATTTATATGCGCGCAGAGACTTAGGAAAGGGACGGCTTCTTGGCGCGACGAACGGAACCGAAGCGCTTCTGGAACTTGTCGATACGCCCCTCGGTGTCCACGAACTGGTTCTTACCGGTGAAGAAGGGGTGAGAGTCGGAGGTGATGCCGCAGGAAATCACATAGTGCTCAACACCATCAATAACCTCGGTCTTGGCGGAGGTGGCGGTGGAGCGAGTGATGAAGCGGCGGCCCGTGGTGATGTCCACGAACACTACAGGATTGTACTTAGGATGCAGATCAGCTTTCATAGTCTTATAGGCTGCGTTACCGTCGCAGCGCGCGAAAGATTATACTCACGCCCGAGCCCATGTCAAGCCATTTCTGAAAAAATATCAATTAATTTAAACTTTTTTTTCGAAAATCATGCAGCATGCTTTTACCGCGCACACCACGGCACATGTCGGACAAGGCATATTGTCGAGTCGGGTATTCCGGAGCATCAATAATTTTTGCAGACTTTCTCAGCCGAGAGCAATCTGCTGATATCCCAAAAATCAAAGCCGTTGTCCGATGATGGACAACGGCTTTGATGCCATCCGGGGAATGTTTACTTACGGCGGCGGCGGGCAGCAAGGGCTGCGAGAGCCAGCAGACTGAGGGTTGCCGTGGCGGGCTCGGGCACTACCTTCCCGATGCTCAGCTCGCCGAGTCCATCACCAAGAGAGGTGTCATAAATCAGGAAGTAATTGTCAGAAAGATTGGTGAAGTACTCATTCGCATGCCAGCCATCACTCAAAGTAAAGGCAGAAGCCGCTTGCTGCTCAGAGCCCAAGTACAGCGCATCTACACCGGTGAACAGCGTGACTCGCTCGCCGGATTTCATGGTCTGCACGGCATCATATACAGCGCCCTCTAAAGTCAGGCCTTTTTCCAAGCGCACATCGCTACCCATCTGCACGGCACCGGCAATGTTGAGGGTGGCTCCGCTCTTCATGACGAGGTCTGCCTCCACCAAAACACCTGTACCGAATGTGGCAACGCCACTCACGTTGATACGAGCCTCCTCTTCGGACCTCTCTCTCAGCTGAGAATAGGCTGAGACGGAAAGACTGGTTGCGACTTCCAACTCTTTCAGATCCAGCACGGCTGCTGAGAACAGCTTAATGTTGCCGCTCGTAGCGTATACGCCGGAAAGGGTATTGTCCGCGTTATTTACCTTCAGGGTACCGCTGCCGGCATTCTCGATAGAGGAGTTGGTGAGCTTGTTGTTAATAGTAGCATCTCCACCGGTGTAGGTCACGTGTGCATTACTGATCTGATAATCTGTTCGGTCAATAGCATACTCGCCGGTGCCGGTGGATGTAGTGGCGGCCAGCGATGCTGTACCTTCTTCTGCTCGATTAGAGATGGTAAGCTTCTTGCCGCTGATATCCGACTCAGCTTCGGAATCCAGGAATAGCTCGAGACGGCCCCCGTTAACCTCTACAGCAGAAGCAGTATCGAGCATACTAAGTGCGCTGCTACCCAATTTCAGGGTGCCGTTTTCTACTTGAATGAAGCCATTGAAGTTAGCAGAGCTACCGGCAAGCATCTGCGTGCCTGCACCATCCTTCACAAGGTTCAGGTTACCCATCACCTCGCCATAGAAAGTATGATTGGCGTTCTCAGCAGTATTGATAGTAAGCGTACGCTCTGCACTACCCACGGTATCAAGGGAAGCATTCCATTCTTTCTTGAATCCTACCGTGCCGGAGAATAGTTTAGCAGCATCCCCGGATACAGATTTGAGACCGGCAATAGTTACCTGATTTGCATTTACCCCCAAACCAACGGTTGCATCGTCGGATTGTGCATCTGTTATCGAGATAACAGCGTTTTTCGCAATTTCTTCGTTTGAAATCACTATAAAAGCAGAACGCCTTGAACCGTTATTCAGCTCGTTGAGTGTAATCGTGCCAACGAAATTACCGGCTTCAGCCCCGTTCGCCCCGAGCTCAAACACTGTACTTAAGGTAGAAGCTGCATTCTTGTTCAATATTAATTCAGCACTATTAACGTTATCAGCCAAGCGCAAGCTCTCTATCGCCATGTATCCGGCATGGTGAACATCTTGCAACGTGGCAGACGAGCCATTCAGCTGAACACAACCCAGTGTAGTAGCGGCCTCAACCTGTGCCCGGTCATTGGTCTGGAATACAGCACCGGCACCCAACTCAACGGTTCCGAGTTTTTTATCGGCACCGGCACCGGCCGCAGAGTTATACATTGTAACAACGCTTCCGTCTGCAACGTTAAGTCTGTCAATATCTACCTCACCTTTAGCTTCGTAGGTACCGGAATTAACATTGAATGTTCCGATTTGCACCTTTTGTGCCGTGATAAGCTTACCTTCACCGGTCTTATTCAATATACCGTTGCCATTAATGGCCGTGTTAACGGTAATGGTGTTGGAGGAGGTGTCGAAGGTGGTACCTTTTGTGGTTCCGACCAACTCTATTGCTTTATTGCCACTGATTGAGAAATCAGCGGTAGCTGCAATCGTGCCATTGCCCAACTGCACGGAATCGTTCGTGCCAATACCGGTAATACCACCACTGCCTATATTCAGACGAGCCTCACCAAGCACAAGAGTATCGGCATTGCCTCGCTGGGATGAGAAGAAGATACCCTTGAGCGTGGCCTCACCGCTCAGCGCCTCAAAGCGGGCGCCGGAGTCCCAGCCCATGTGCAAGCGGGCATTTTCTGAGATAATAGAACCACCGTTAAGCACAAGGGTTGAGAAGGATTGCTTCCAGTGAGAAAGCATGAAAGAAGCACCGGTGTTATCGCTATCTGCATTACCGGTAATCTTCAGGGTGGCGCCTTTTTCAATCGTCACCATTGAGGGCTGTTCATTTGCTGTATCACCCAGTCGGAAGTAGGCCGCTGTTACCATAGCGCCTTCAGTAATTCTCACATTTTCATGACCAATGCCGAAGCGTCCGGTAATATTAACAGTCCCTCTAATATCGGTAGATCCACCTTTCAGCACCAAGTTAGCCAGCTCTGCATGAGAAAGGTTAATGTGCTCCTGCTGCGTTTTCTGTAGAGAACCGTCACCAACGAAGGCAACATTACCGGTGCCACTAATCACCTCGGTAAGGTAGCAGGGCTCGTCCCAAGTTCCATCCTGCACCAGCAGCTCCAGAGTAGCTTGCCCCAACACCTTCATTCCGCCGGTGGTACCAAACTGCGGTAACGTAAGACGCTGAGTAAAGACATTGTCCGTACCGTCTACCGTCCATGTCATGCCGTTGGACAAAAGGTTGCCGTTCACCTGTACAGCCATGCGGGTTGTCAAATCTCCCTGCAGAGAAAGATCCCCCACCGTAAGAGAACCACTACCACTGATGATGGTAGAATCATTTACCACCATGCTGTCTGCACTTACGGCCGCATTAATCTCCAAAGCGCCGGCATACTGTTTTTCGAGAGAACCAACTGTAAGAGAGCCATTACCACTGATGGTGGTGGTATCTTTCATCACCATGCTGTCTACACTTACGGCCGAATTAATCTCCAGAGCACCGACATCCATCTTCTGAAGAACGCCTACGTGGAGAGCCTCACCATTAACAGATATAGTCTCTGAGTTATCAAAGTAGGCCTCTCCCAATTCTGCACTCTCCGTGAGATGAACGGTATTATAATTGTTTTTAAATACCACCTTGTTATCTTGCTGTAATATGCGTTCATCTCCTTCCCAAAGGAGGTAGCCATCTTTCAAGCTGAACACGACACCCAAGCCGGTAGACGTGGCCTTGAAGGTAGCATTTGCATAATCATTAGCCTCGCCGGAAATACGATCATTCAGGAGGCTCCAATCACCCTCGGACAGCATATAATCAGTACCGAAGACAATGCCCGAAGTTCTCGAGAAGTCAAATTGGCAGGAGTTGCCGAAGTTCTCGCCCACCGTTGCAATACCCCCCAAAACCAACAAGGGAGAAGTTTCAGAAAGCCCTCTTGCATCAATAGAGACAGAGCCGCCATTGAGTACCAATGCCGAGTTCAACACAGCATAACCGCTATTTTCTTCCCCGATAGACACAGAAAGCTTTTGACCGGCCCCCAGAGAGAAAGTATCACCGAGTTTTAATGCGGCGCCACGAGCCAACTCGACATTTCCGTTCACCGTAAGGGTCTCAGCGCTTATGTTCAGAGTTCCGTCCAAGGCGCGGACATCATTCAACACAACAGAAGCGCCATCAAAGGTCTGCGTACCGTTCCCCGTCTTCACAAGGCTGATACCGTTTTCTTTGGTATCAGTTGTGTTACCAATTGAGCCGGAGAAAGTATAATCGGCATCGGCATCAATGGTAAGAGTAGCGGCGCGAGTTGTTTCCGGGCGGGCATCGCCACTCAAATCCGTCTGCACCCTAGAGGCACCGGCATAAACAAAGCTATGCTGATTACCCGAAAGCCCCTTAATATGAGCATTATCCGTATTAATAGCAAGTGATGCCACGGCGTTGTCTTCTGCACCTGTCAGGTTGATATCAGCTTTGGCTGCAACCATATCTGACGCCAGCTCTATGAAGGCACCATGGGTACGATTGGAGTTCTTGTAGGTGCGATTCATACTAATGGAGCCGGAGAAGTCACCGTCACCATTCAGGATAAGTCGGGAAGAAGAGCTGTGATTCGTTGAGGAATTCCAATGGAGGTTACCGGAGCCTTTCAGAGAATTGATATTCCAGACAGTACTCCAGCTTTCTTCATTAAGTGTCAAGGTACCGCCATTGAGTTGAAGGCTCTCTATATCTCTCGCCATAGCGTCAGCGCTACCGGCAGATTTTATAGTTACATCTCCATTGAGAATCAACTCACCATTAAGTGCAATACCACCTCTCCTGTTGAGGTGGAGCCGCCCTCCGTTCATGGTTAATGAAGAACCACTCACGCCTATGTTTTCACCATTCAGAGTGACAATGGCAGAATTGACGAAGCTCAAGTTTGTACCCTCTGTGAGGTTTATATTACCGCCAATGGTATATGATGCACCGGACTGACCAAGTATTGAGAGGGAAGCATCGGCACCTACAGACAAATCACCGTTTATCGTAATGCTAGTATTAGAGGTGCCCCCCATAGTCAACCCGCTGTTATCAGCGATGCTCACATTGCCGCGTACGACAATGTGACTATGATTGGAACTGGTGAGAGTAGCAGCGCCGCCCACAACTTGCACATCAGCATTCAACGCATGGGTGCGATTATCAAGAGTTGTTCCGTCCCCCAGATAAACAGTAGAACCGGCGGTAAATGCATCATCAGATACTAATCTGAGTGTACCCTGCTCTACAAAGAATCGGCAGGGGGCATTGCTACCGCCCAGAGAAAGAATATTGCTACCGGTTTTGCGAATAGTACCTACGGAAAGATTAGCCGATGAAGTCAGCCCTTGAGCTGAGCAATCGAAAATCAATTCACCGCTTGTGCCGGTGTTCATCAAACGACCACCATTACCTGAAATATTTTCAGTGATGCTGAGATTGTGCCCGGCTAAATCCAGAATACCACCCTGAGCGAGGGTCAATCTACCGCCTAATACCACATCTCGTCCAAGCTGAAGGCTAATCTCGCCTTGGCCATTGTTGTCTCGATGACCGCGCACGGTAATATCACCGCTCCAAGAATTATTACCGGCAAGAACAACCGTCCCTCCATTAAGTCCTTGAGCATCGACCACCAGCGCACGAGAAGCATCCAACTCGCTGAGCAGATTCAGCTTGCCACCCTCAGCGGAGGAGAACAAGTAGCCCTGCCCGGCAGACAAAGTAATACCACCGATGAACTCCACATCATTCTCTGCCGCGATGGCCAGAGAATGATGAGCGCTCATATCTAACTGCTGATCTCTGGCGGCATCCACCATCACCATGCCTTCCGATGCTGAACCAAGGTTCTTGGTAATAGAATCGGCACTGGTGAGCCCGAAGCCGTTACCATACGACAGAATAAGCTCAGAGTTACCCAAGGCCCCATCTACGGCATTCAGCACGATTCCCTTACCGGTGAAGATGATATCTCCGCTGAAGTCATTCTGCGTATTGGTGAGGGTCACCACACCGGAAGAAAGGCTGCTGGCACCCAGTATAAGATTATTCTCGCCGCTGAGCTTATAATTCACCACCAGCTCACCACCGGCGCCGCCGAGCCTCCAGGCACCCTGCACAGCGTCAAGAGTTTCCTGAGTGCCGGCCTCGCCATATTGCACGGTTTTGCCGGTTTCTGCACCCAGCGTAAGCCCCTGGTGGCGGCTCATATCAAGCTGCTCAGTAGTGTCGTTCGAAAGTGCCAAAGTACCGAAGGAGCCTTCGTCCACCAGAGCCAGAAGCTGAGCAGAGCTGATAGATTGATTAGCAATCCATCCATCTGTAGCAACAAGCCACTTGTTGGCAGAGGTATCGCCGGTGGAGTTTGCACCCAGCAGAACAACGCCACCGGATTCTATCACTTTAGTACCGGTGAAACCGGTATTATCACCGCCTAGCTCAAGAATAGCACCTTGCGTTCCGAGGGAGACGGTCAGAGAACCGGCACCGGAGATATTACCGTTGTACGTAAGGCGAGAATCCACCCCTTCGCTAAACTCCACGCGCATAGCGCCGGCAAGTTTTACGTTGCCCTTCAAACCGAAGAAATCTGCATATTGATAGGTGTCCTCCAAGAAAACACCGCCTTCGACATACTCCATGCGGTGCTGTACCCCCTCTCGCATGACAAAAGAGCCACCCTCATTGACGGTAACATCGCCGGTCAGGCGAGCGTGACTGCCCAATTCAAAAGAGGCACCATCCTTCACGGTCACATCCATTGCAGCGTCGGCATAGTGCCAGTCATTCTCTACCACAGCGCGCTGAGCATTCGTACCGGTACGAGACCCCATACCATGTACCGTATTGGTGCCGGAGAGTTCAACCTCACCATTGCTCACGATAAAGCCACTATCCGAATTGTTTTGAAGATTTGTATGAATACCATGCAGGCTGAGTTTACCACCTCCTTGGTAGTCAATAACCAGAGAGCCTTGCTCCGTATCGAGGAAAGAACCGAGGTAGGTAGTCGTTCCCGATTCCTTGTATGTGAGCGCCACATGACCGGAACTATTGGTTATCACAGCCTCTTCAGTGAGCGCATTGATGGTAAACCCGTTCTCAGCATCAGAAGTAGTATACCAATCCATGTCATTACCGTTCATGTCAAGGGTACCACCCCCGACACCGAACGTAAGATCGCGCTTAATCTGACTGATATCAGCAATCACCACAGTTGCACCGGTGTTAACCAGCACATTGTATGCAGCATAGCCATCTTGCTGTTGCAGGTAATTCCGGCCGGTACCGCCAAGGTTCAACAAAGCATTCGTATTTCCCTGACCATCGATGTAAAGATCACCGTCGCCCATTTTACGCCACTCGGTCATATACGATTCAGGATTCGTGAACTGAATATGTACCGTAGCTCCTTCATTCACATAATAACCGGCATGGTTGAATACATTATTCTCACCACTCTCAGAGGAAATGATAAAATTACCACCCTCAAATCCTGCATAGCCCACGCCCAAATCCACTGTATCTCGCAATACGATATGGTTCACAGCCTCGCTTCCGGCCTTAAATTCAAGATTCTCAGTGTAGAACAAATCCTCTACCGACTGCAAAAGCTTACCGTCAGCATTCGTTTCGGGATTGTAAACATCAGCATCGTACGCATACCAATTCTGCGTATCCTTTATGCCCGACAAATCAGCCCAAGTATTGAGGCCACTCTTCAAGCCGGAGAACTGCACCCGTTCTTCAGTATCACCTATTTGTACGGTTCCTGACCATATGGTTGTGCTGTAACCATCTTTCTCAATGTATTCACCCTGCGTTGCAACGGCATTCAGATAAACGGTATTCTCTGAGCCAAACTCAACCGACTTACCGAAGGATTCCAGAGTATCAACAGTCCACTGCGGGATACTCAGCGACCAGTTGTTAGACGGTCCCGAACAAACAGCGTACGTCCCCAGAAACTCATAACGCTGCAAGCTCTCATTGTAGCGATACGTCGGGCTACCGGAATCACCGCCGCGTATGCCATTGGGCAAGGGGGTTTCGATACTCGCGCCGGCTCTGGCAGCATCCCCATAGAACATATTTTGACGAGCGACAAACTTGTCTTCGTTCTCAGGAATAGTCATATCATTGGTAACGAACATGCCACCAATGATATACGCATAGGCACCACACAATCCCACTTCCTTGTTATCACTCCATACGCCCATAGTACCACCGCCGGAGTGGTATACATATTCCCCCATCAGATTTGCCTTTTCCTCCGGAGTCGTCACCATCGCCAACGGATTCCAAGTTGTATCCACCTGCAATTTGCTCTGGCGCTGCAGCATATAATCATCCATTGCAGTATGGCGGAACCCGGTACCGCGAATATCAATGCTCTTGTAATTAACCGCGTGTTCAGCACCAACAACTCGCTCACCGTATGAAGCACTTACCGAGCCATTATGTGCTACTGTCACCACGGAATTCGGAGCAATTGCGGCATACGGGCCACCATCACCGGTACCGGCAAAACTTATCATCCCCTGGTCCAGAGATATATAAAAAGTTGGAGTTCCGTCCACGTAGCTGATGCCGATACCGTTCTCTTTCTCGCGGATAAAGCCAACCAAGTCATTCACACTCGTCCCCACCACATAGCGCCCTTTATTCTGTCCAAAATCTGTGTAGGTCTGCAGATGCACATCCTCGTGCATAATACCGGCCTGAGTAGTTGTACACAAAAGAGCGAGAGACGTAAGTAAGAGCTTACGGAGAATGATAGGCAAATGGAGCTTCATAGTGGCGGCCAGTCTATCACAAATTACCTATATTGTCAACCGCCAAAATGAAATTTACCTTAAACTTCCACGTTTTGTATTGGGCACATAGCCGTGATTCCGATCCGGGACACCGCGGCATCGCAGCTCTTGGCGTACTTTCACCGCAGTGAGCATATCGCGTCGGTCGCACCGTAGGGAACCGCCCTCCCTATCCGGGGAGGGCGGCTTTGTAAGGGTGGGTCGTGCTCTCTCCTTCACGCCCACTTTCGCGCATACATGAACAAATCTTTATTTACCGAGGGCAGCGCTCCAGGCTTCAGCCTTAAAACCGGGAATCACCGTACCATCTTCTGTTACGAGCAGCGGACGCTTTACCAGCATACCATCGCTTGCCAACAGCTGCAGCTGTTCCTCCTCGCTCATTTCACCCAGCTTTGCAGCCAGATTCAACTCGCGGTACTTCATGCCGCAGGTATTGAAAAAGCGTTTCAACGGCAACCCGCTTGCCTTCCACCATTGACGCAACTCCTCCTCGCCGGGGGCTTGCTCTGCAATGTGTCGGTCTGCAAATGTTACCCCCTGCTCCTCCAACCACTTTTTGGCTTTCTTGCAGGTTGTGCATTTCGGATATTCGATGAATTGCGTGCTCATGACTTTTATTTACCTCTTTTCCTACAGTAATGCAAGGATATTTTTTGACATTTTGCAATTTTTTTCAAATTTTGCCCCCGGAAAGGGGGTAAAAAATCAAATTTCGGGACAAAAAGGAGAAAAAAAGGGGGCATAAACGAGAGAGATGTAGAAATAAACAACGGCACCGCACATGAGACAGGCCAATAAAAGAAGAGCCTTTTTAACAAACTGGCACATTTTAGGCTCGCTTTTTGAAGCGAAACGTGGCAGATTAATGAAGAACAATAATTTTTTCACATCTTATGAGTGAAACAGCATCTCCCAAGTACAAGCGTATTCTACTCAAATTGAGTGGCGAAGCACTTCGCGCCCCCGGCAGTCGCGATAACATTTCACCTGAAATCGTGGCACGCATAGCCCGCGAAATAGCAGAAGCACAACAGCGAGGCAACCTTCAAATAGCCATTGTAGTAGGCGGCGGCAACATTTGGCGTGGTGCCAAAGCCAGTGTGCGTGGTATGGATCGCCCCACAGCAGACTATGTGGGCATGCTTGCCACAGTGATGAATGCCCTTTCCATTTGCTCTGCCGTGCAAGAGGCCGGTGTACCGTGCCATGTCATGAGCGCCATTGAGATGAAGAACGTAGCAGAGCCGTACGTACGCAACATAGCCAGAGAAGATTTGCGCGCAGGCCAAGTAGTAGTATTTGCGGCCGGCACGGGTAACCCCTTCTTCAGCACAGATACCGCAGCAGCCCTGCGTGCATGCGAAATCAATGCAGAAGTTGTGATGAAGGCAACATCCGTAGACGGCGTGTACACGGCAGACCCCAAGAAAGACCCCTCTGCCACACGTTTTGACGCAATTACCTACGAAGAGTGCATACGCCGCCAGTTGCAAGTGATGGACCAAACAGCTTTCACCCTGTGCAAAGATAACAAGAAACCCATCATGGTGTTTGACATGCACCAGCCCGGCAATATCACCCGCGCACTGTTGGGTGAAGAAATCGGTACCATTATCAGCGAATAATTTTTCAAACTAAACCTCAATCAAAAACATGGACGAAGAAACACTCCTGCTCGAAACCGAGACCTCAATGGACGAGGCCGTAGAGCGCATGATGGCAGACTTTGCCGGCGTAAGAACCGGTAAGGCCTCTCCCTCCCTTGTGGATAATATGGACATTTATGTGGCCTCTTACGGCACGAGCATGAAGCTCAAGAGCATTGCCGTGGTTTCCACGCCCGATGCCCGCTCCATCCTCATTCAACCGTTCGACCCCAGCACGCTTAACGACATCAAGAAGGCTATTGCCGAGAGCAAGCTCAACCTCAACCCGATTATTGATGCTCGCTCCGTGCGCCTGCCCATCCCCGAGCTTTCCGGTGAGCGCCGTAAAGAGCTCTGCAAATATGTGAAGAGCCTTTCCGAAGACACACGTGTACGCATTCGCGGCGCCCGCAAGGCCGGTATGGACGGCATCAAGAAGCTCAAAGCCGACAATATCCTTACCGAGGACGGCGTACGCCAGGCTGAAGAGAAAGTACAGAAGCTTACCGACAAGTATGTGAAGAAAGTCGACGAGCTTGTCGTAGTAAAAGAAAAAGAAATCATGACGGTGTAATACCGTATCAACTACGTCAATTTAAACATTATGAGCAACACAACCAACGTACTGGCACAGGGTATTGAGATTATCGGCTCTATCACCTTCCAGAATGATATGCACATTGACGGCAAGGTAGAGGGCGAAATCCTCTCCGAGTCCGGCAAAGTGACCATCGGCGAGCTTGCCGACATCAAGGGCAATATTCGCGCCGGTGAGGTGCATGTATATGGACGCGTAGATGGCAATGTAGACAGCACCCGCTGCCACCTCAATGACCACGCCGTTGTAAATGGCGACATCACAACCAACGTTCTTTCCATGGTTGAAGGTGCCCGCCTTTCTGGCCGCGCCGAAATCGGTTAATCCCCCGCATTTCTTCATTACTGCAAATCGGTGTACCGCAAAACGCGATACACCGATTTTTTTTAAGTTAAGGTTTGGCCTCTGTTAATAAATTGCAGTTTAGCGGGCTTATCCTCAAACAACAGAGAACACAAACAGAGCCTTATTTTTTATTTTCTTTCGCCTTGCGATAAAGCGCCTCGGGGTCAGAAAAATAATCTTTGATATGTTTTATGAATTTTTCACGCTCTGCGGGGTTCTCCATACAATCAGCTGATTGTAACGCAAGATCGCGAGCATAAATAATCTCCTCAACAGATGCGGGATTTTTCATAATCTTCATGAGCCGCACGCGCAAAATAGACTCCTTGCAACGCAAGAATGCGGACTTATTCTCCGGAAGTGCTTTCGCTATATAAGAATCAACGATTTTTAATTGTTCTTCAAAGTTTTTAGCGGCGGCAAATTTACGCTCGAACGTTTTTTTCTGATGGAGTGGCTTATAAATAGCCTGAGCACCCGTCACATTTTCCTTATCAGCACGTGCAATCAAGCGCAGTAAGGGGTATGCAAGAGCGCGTTCTTCTTCGGACTTACGCAGATAAATCGCATAAAGAGCTTTTGCTCGCTCTACGCCCTTCAATTCCATGGCTTTTTCATATTCAGCTACGGAGTTCCGGCAATTATTAAGTGCAGCCATTGCAGCTGCAGGCGTGGGCATTGCGCCTTGGTAGCCACCCAATATCACTAATTCCGGAGACATAATCATGAGACTCGGGAAAGTGCCGATACCGTAATCTTCGCATACCTTTTTATTATTTGCGAGCTGAGCATCGCCCCCTACCAAAGAGGAATCGTTAGGGATATTCACCTCGACAGGCACATAGTTTCGGTTCACCCAATCAACGAACTCGGGTTTATCCAGTACATTCTTTTTCTGCACGATGCAGGCCTTGCACCAGTCAGACCCGGTAAACTCTACCAGCAACATCTTACCTTCTTTGCGGGCCTTTTTACCGGCGGCCTCCAAATCTGTCATCCACTCAATTTGTGCGGCAGGGGCAACACAAACAGCAGTAGCCCCCAACAACATCGTTACGCATTGTTTGAACATGGCATCATTCTATCATTCCTGTTAGGTCTGCGCAAGCACATACCATACAGCTGACGCAAAGAACAACCTTACCGAGAAATCTCGCTCTTACCTTGGTAGCGACCGTAATCATCATAAAACTTCACAGTACTACCATCTCTTTCAGACTTACCGCGATAACGGCCATAATCATCGTAATATTCAATTGTGCCATTGTCATATTCAGCTTTCCCCAGGTAGCGACCATAATCGTCGTAATAGCGCAGCTCACCCCGGCCTTCAGGCACTATTTTACCGAGGTAACGGCCATAATCATCATAAAAGCGCACTTCGCCGTTACTCTCAATCTCGGCTTTTCCCAGGTAGCGGCCGTAATCATCATAAAAGCTGCGGCAATCAGCATCACGCATCTCGGTTTTTCCCAAATAACGACCATAGTCATCATAATGCTGTACATTACCGCGCACATTCAGCTCTGCCCGCCCATCAAGTTTACCGAAAAAGCGCAGATAAGCCACGCAATCAGCCGCCACGGCGTGGGCACTAATCAGCACAGTGGCGCAGATACAGCATATTGTTTTAAAAAGCAGTTTCATATAGCATTTATGTTATGCTACTCACTATACAGCAAAAACGTCCTTTTGCAAGATATAACCTTGACTCAGTTAATACTTTTACCTAAACTGAGGGCGTTATGCGACTCGAGTTCTTATCTGCCATGCCACTTATCACCCTGTTGATGAGCAGCTGCTCTTGGCACACCAACCAAATCTTTTACAATATGGGGCATGAAGGTTCTTATTTGAAAGCTCAAGAATGCAAGTTTTGGCAAGTCGATGACACCTTGTATGTGGAAGCCACCCTGCACCACTACCAAAACCGCGCCGGTAATATTGTCAGCTGTATGGGCAAGGGAATCGCCCTTATGAGTTTCAATGCAGAGGGCTCATCCCCCCGAACCGGCTACGGCGAAATCACTCTCCGGCAAGGAGAACACGGTACCTATTGGCAACGTACCGGCAGCCCGTGGCTCTCACAAAAACCGGCAGGGGCAGTCCCATACCTTAACAAAACGGGATACTGCGGAGACCAAGAAATGACGCTATACACAGATGCAGAGATGAACAGTATTTGCGTTATCGATGCAGAGTCTCCGCAAGCTACGGCACATGCTCTTTATGCGTACCCGCTTTCTGCACTGTCATTGGTGGCGGTGGATATACCGGCAACGGTAGCTGTTGGTGCAGCTATGATGACCGGCAGCATCGTTATGGCACCCGTATTTTTTATCATGTCTCAAATCTCCGACAGCCCCGAATCATATCATCAACCGCTGGAAAATATCACAATAAAAGAGTGAAATATATAATAGCGACTTGAAAAACACCATGTTGTATGATAATATAGGCGCGTAATACTATTTACCACGCTTATGGCAACACAACTTGAGCAACTGAAACAGTACACCACCGTCGTGGCAGACACAGGCGACTTCCGCCAAATGGAAGAGTTTACCCCGCAAGATGCCACCACTAATCCCTCTCTCATTCTCGCCGCAGCAGCCAAGCCGGAGTACCGCAGCATTGTAGAAGCCGCAGTGGCTCCCTACAAGGGCCGCGAGGTAACACCCGCCCTGATGGACGAAATCGTCGACAAGGTTGTGGTTGCATTCGGTCTGGAGATTCTCAAGCGCGTGCCGGGCCGCGTATCCAGCGAGGTAGACGCCCGCCTTTCCTTTGACACAGAGGCCACCGTGGCCCGTGCCCGCAGCATCATGGGCATGTACGAGGCCGCCGGTATTCCCCGCGAGCGCGTGCTCATCAAGATTGCCTCCACTTGGGAGGGCATTCAGGCCGCTCGTGAGCTGGAGAAAGAGGGCATCCACACCAACCTCACGCTGCTGTTCAGCTTGGTACAGGCTGTGGCATGCGCCGAGGCAGGCGTGCGTCTCATCTCCCCCTTCGTAGGCCGTATCTTGGACTGGTTCAAAGCCAACACCAAGGAAGAATACACCGCCGAGACCGACCCCGGCGTGGTTTCCGTACGCACCATTTATAACTACTACAAGAAGTTCGGTTACCCCGTACAGATAATGGGTGCCTCCTTCCGCAACAAGGGCGAGGTATTGGCTCTTGCCGGTTGCGACCTGCTGACCATCTCCCCCAACCTGTTGGCTGAGCTTGCCGCCAGCGAAGAGCCCGTGGTCCCCTGCCTCAACGTAGAGGCTGCCAAGGCCAGCGACATTGAGCGTGTACCGGCAGACGAGAAGAGCTTCCGCTTCCTCTTCAACGAGGATGCCATGGCAACAGAAAAAACAGCAGACGGCATTCGCCGCTTTGCCGCCGACATCCGCAAGCTGGAGGCCATGCTGGCAGCCATGCTGTAAACCATTTCACAAACCCAGAAAATAACATCATGAAAGTACTCGTTACCGGCGGTTGCGGCTACATCGGTTCTCACACCGTGCGCCAGCTTGTTAAGACCGGGGCAGACGTCACCGTGCTTGACAGCATGGTATACGGCCACCCCGCCGCTATTGTTGATAAAGAAGTTACCTTGGTAAAAGGCGATCTCGGCGACCCCGCCGTGGTATACCCCCTGCTCATCAACGGCAATTTCGATGCCGTGATTCACTTTGCCGCTTTCATTCAGGTAGGTGAGTCTGTGACAGACCCCATCAAGTATTACGAAAACAACATTGCCAAGCCCCTCGTGCTCCTCAAGGCCATGATGCTGGGCGGCTGCAAGCGCTTCGTATTCTCCTCCACCTGTGCTACTTACGGCATCCCCTCTCAGGTACCCATTCCCGAGACAGAGAAGCAAGACCCCATCAACCCTTACGGCGCCTCCAAGTTCATGCTCGAGCGCGTATGTAAGGATTGCGAACGCGCCTATGGCCTCAAGAGCGTATTCTTGCGCTACTTCAACGCCTCCGGCTCCTCTGAAGACGGCGTAATTGGTGAGGACCACGAGCCGGAATCTCACCTCATCCCCGTTATTCTGCAAGCCATTAAGGGCGAGCGCCCCGCCATCACCGTATTCGGCACCGACTACGACACCCCCGATGGCACCTGCATCCGCGACTACATCCACGTAGACGACTTGGCAGATGCCCACCTGCGCGCGCTTGATTACCTGATGAAGGGTGGCGACACCAACTGGTTCAACCTCGGCACCGGCAAGGGGCTCTCCGTTAAGGAGATTATCGACGCCGCAGAGAAAGTAACAGGCATGAAAGCCCCCGTGGAATACGGCCCCCGCCGTGAGGGCGACCCGCCCCGCCTGATTGCAGACGCCCGCAAGGCCGCAGAGGTTTTGGGGTGGGTACCCAAGCACCAAGACGCACTGCACATCGTTGAAACCGCCTGGAAATGGTTCAACGGGCCCCGCGGTGGTCACTATTAATCGCCCTTGCTCCAACTTGCAGCTCTCGCGCTTGCAGTTTGTACAAGTAAAACTTGCGCAGCCGGCGTTCGCGTCGGCTGCTTTATTTATTATTGACTGACAATAACTGATAATCTCCGAGACATACTGATAAGAATTATGTTTTTATCGGTTCTTGACAACAGCCACTGATATGATAGAATAAGGCCATGGAATACCAACAACATACAACCCTTCAAGAGCGTACGGCAGAACACATTGCCGACAATGTGCGCACCTACTTCAACAAGGTATACACCTGGTTAGCCCTTTCCATGGTGATATCTGCCGGCTTGGCTATTTATGTGGAAAGCGATTTGGCGCTGATGCTCTCCATAATGGAGAACTACACCGTGCTGATGTTTGTACCGCTTGTCATCGTGCTGATTATGTGCTTTGCAGCCAATAAGCTTACCTCCGGCGCACTTAAGGTGTTGATGATAGCCTACTCTGCCGTGCAAGGAGCACTGCTTAGCCCCATTCTTCATATTTTCACAAACGAATCACTCGGTTTGACCTTTGCCTGCACAGCCGGCATGTTCGGTGGCATGGCGCTGTATGGCTTAACCACCAAGCGCAACCTGAGCGGATTGGGCCGCACGCTGATGATGCTGCTCATCGGGCTTATCATCGCCTCCATTGCTAATATCTTCATCGGCGGCAGCCAATTAGACTTTATCATCTGCATTGCCGGCATCGTCATTTTTGCCCTCTTCACGGCATACGACTTCCAGAGATTGCAAGCCGAAGGTGCCATCTTTGAGGATGAAGTGCTTCGCGAGAAAGGTGCCATCTTGGGCGCGCTCGGTCTGTACATCAATTTCTACAACATCTTCCTGTACCTGCTTCGCTTCTTAGGCGACAGAGAGTAATCCACACATGGAGAATACAGAACATAATCTTGCCGAGTTGGCTGCGAATGCAGCCAACTCGATTCTTTCATCACTGGGTTTTGAATTTCAGCTGAGCACCGAGCCGTCTGACGAGGGCGTATGCGTGATGATAACCAGCACGGATGCCCGATTCCTCATAGGCGAAGAAGGCGACCGGCTGGATGATTTGCAATACCTCGTCAACCGCGTGGTGCAAGCCAAGTGGGCAGATGCCCCGCGAGTACGAGTTGATTGCGACAACTACCGCGCCCGAACAGAAGCCAAATTGCTGCGCCGAGCCCGTTCTCGCGCAGAGCGCGTGTTACAAACCGGCAAGCCTTTGCTTATGGAAAAGCTCAATGCCTACCAACGCCGATTGGTGCATAATGAACTTGCCAAAATAGAAGGCATTGCAACGGAATCTGAGGATACGGAATCCAGATTCAAGCGCATCACCATCAGCAAAGTATAAGCACCATGCAAGCAAACCGAGCCAACAAGATGCTGCGCCGACTGTTATTCTGCGGAATAACAGCTATCTTGTTTACAAGCCCTTGCATGGCTGACTCGTACCTCGTTTACATCAAAGACGAAAGCCAACGGGAAGCGGCTGAAAAACCGGTTAAAGCCGCACTCCCGGAAAACGCAGACTTGCAGGTAACGGTGCTACCCACCGAATGCCACACAAGGGCAGAAGCCCAACTGCAGGCAGAAGCCATATATGCCGGAGTAACGGCGTTGCCCTGTCTTGTTGTGAGCGATGAAAAAGGCCCGTACGGCGTACTGCTAGTGGAAGGTCTTACAGCGGAAAAAATACAAGCAACAAAAGAGCAAGCCGACCACCCCGAGCGCAAGGCTCGCGCAGCAGAACGCGATTTATCAGCAAGGCTCTACCTGTTATGTGCAACGCTGTGTGTCGAAGAAATTGACGATGCGACATTGTCAAAGATTGTGGCAGAATGCCGGGAACTGATTGAGCATCCTCATGCCACAACAGAACAGCAACAATTCATAGGCTACCGTTGCTTGTACCCTGCTTTGCTGCTGCAATACAGCCGTGGCTACACCGGTGCCCATACCCCCTACACCGAGGCCAAACTGCTGGAGGCCATTGCTGCGCTGGAAGCAGCCCGAGACCTCGACAGAGAATCAAAAATCGGCAAACAAGCATTTGACGAGCGAGAGCGCCTGCGCCGTGCCCGCAGAGAAGCCCGCAAATACGAATAAACGCGAACATTTATTTTCATGAACGAAGCCCCGAGCATTCACTATCCTTATGGCAGCATTATTTGGGAAAACGGGCATTTCACTGTATCACACCGCGAATCATTGCCCGTTTGCTGTGAATATTTAACGGACTACCAATCTCGCGTAGGGTATCCGGCCAAACATCTTTCGGGGGAATATGCATTGCAATTGTTGCTGCCGGATGGCAGCATGGGGCTGGACCCACAGCTTGTTTCCTACAGCGCAGCAAACGAGGTATTGCAGCTCACCTTAGCAGATACACGCCACCCCGAAATAGAGATACGCATTACAGCGCAGTTATCGGAAGAAGGCATTTATTCTCAACAAGTCAGCATAGTAAACGGCACGGCCGGCACCCTGCAAATCATACGCGCTTATTCACTGAGCGTACAGCAACAAGCCCACCATTACCATGCCACCACGTTCCGTGGCGTATGGGCGGGTGAGCACATGCTGCAAGAAGAGGAAGTGAAGCGCGGCAACACCCTGTGCGCGCAAGCATGCACGGGCATTAAGGCGGCGCAAGAAGGCATACCTGCCATGCTGCTCTCGCTCAACGCCCCCGCGCAAGAGGAAAGCGGCACCTGCCTGCTGGCCACCCTGTGCTGGAGCGGCAACTACGCCATTCAATTTACCCACAATGCACAAGGCGTAGGCTTTATGGGGCTGGGGCACGATTTTGCACAAGCCCCCTACACCTTAGCAGCCGGGCAGCGGCTGGATTTGCCGAAAGCGCTTTTGGTGGCCACCCTGCACGGCAAAGGCGATGCCACCCGCCGCCTGCACCGATACTTGCGCCGCTGTGTGATACCGCACGGTGAGCAACCACGCCGCACACTGCTCAACAGCTGGGAGGGGGTGCATTTTAACATCAGCGAGCAAGCCTTGCTGAGCATGATGAAAGCCACAGCAGCCCTCGGCATCGACATGTTTGTGCTGGATGACGGCTGGTTCGGCAAACGCACGGACGACACCACATCGTTGGGCGATTGGCAGCCGGATACGGACCGCTTGCCGCGCGGGCTCAAGCCGCTGAATGACGCCACGGAGGAGCTGGCTTTGGACCTTGGCATCTGGATGGAACCCGAGATGGTAAGCCCACAAAGTGAACTTTACCGCGCGCACCCCGAATGGGCAATCCACCTGCCCGGCATTGCCCCCACGCAGCAACGCCACCAGTTGGTGCTCAACCTTGCACTGCCCGAGGTGGAAGCCTACATCATCAACAGTGTTGCCCATGTGTTGAGCAATAACCCCAACATCAGCTACGTGAAGTGGGACTGCAACCGCATGCTTACCGATGCACCACACCCCAACCTCTATTTCGATTACATCGCCGCGTACTACCGCATCATGCGCAGTCTGCGTTCAGCCTTCCCCAAGGTAACATTCCAATGCTGCTCGGCAGGTGGCGGCCGTATGGACCACGGGGCAGCCCAATACCACGAGGAGTTCTGGCTGAGCGACAATACAGATGCCTTTGACCGCCTGCGAATGCAGTGGAGCGCGTCTCACCTCTTCCCCGCCAACGCGGTGGGAGCCCACGTTACCGTCAGCCCCAATCTGTACACGGGGCGCTGCACTTCACTGAAGTTCCGTTTTGATGTAGCCATGGCCGGCCGACTCGGGTTTGAGCTTGACCCTCGCAACATCAGCGAGCAAGATGCCGCCGAAATACAACAGCGCCTGAGCCTGTACCGACAGCTCGCCCCCCTCACCCAATTGGGAGACTTGTACAGACTGAGCTCGCCATACGAGGGCACAGACTGCGCCCTACTGTACACGGATGGCACACAAGCCCTTGTGCTGGCCTATACCACAGAACGCGCCTTTACCGACCAATGCACCCGCTTATTGCTGCGAGGCATTTGTGAAAACACGACCTACCGCGTAGAAGAACTCATGCCCGATGCCACGGGCTACCATTGCTCTGCGCATAACACCACTACAACAGGCAAAGATTTGATATACAGCGGCTTGCCCCTGCGTTGGAATCGCCCATTGCAATCTGCCGTCATTCTGCTTACCCCCTGCGTATGACCACACCGCTACCCATAGACGCCATCAGAAGCGAAGTATTGCAGGCCGTGCGGCAGCTCGGGTTCTGCGTGCTGCTGAGCGCCCCCACGGGCAGCGGTAAATCAACCCGCATACCGCGCATGTTGCTGGATGCCGGCGTAGGAGACCGCGGCACCATCATTGTAGTGCAGCCGCGCAGGCTGGCGGCCCGCCTGTTGGCAGGTTTTGTGGCGCGGCAATACCCGTGCAAGTTGGGTGCCGAGGTAGGTTACACCGTGCGTTTTGATTCTAAATGCAGTAGCGAGACCCGCATTCTGTTCATGACCGATGGCCTCTTGGAGCGCAGATTGACTGATGATGCCAACCTGCAAGGCGTGAGCGCCATCATTTTTGACGAAGTGCACGAGCGGCGCCTCTCCGGCGATTTATGCTTAGCCCGCGCTTTAGAGCTGCAACGCAGTACACGCAAAGACTTGGGCGTGTTCGTGATGTCGGCCACGCTGGAGCTGGACAAATTGCAAGCCTATCTGCCGCAGGCAACCGTGCTGCGAGCCGAGGGCCGCATGTACCCGGTAGAGGTAAGTTACATGCCCGCCGTGCCCGTGAGAGATAACAGGGGCTACGTGAATGCCCCGCCCGTGTGGGACCAATGCGCAGCAGCCGTGCGCAAACTGACCGAAGAAACCGAGGGTGATATTCTGGTATTTTTACCCGGTGCATACGAGATACGGCGCACGGTGGAGATACTCGAGAACGTCAGCTGGATGCGGGGGCGAGAAGTATACGCCCTGCACGGCCAGCTCCCCCCCGATGCGCAAGCATCAGCCGTTGAGAAAGGACATTGCCCGCGCGTTATCGTTTCTACCAACATTGCAGAAACCTCCCTCACCATTGAAGGTGTGCGCGCTGTGGTAGACAGCGGCACGGCCAGAGAAGCACGTTGGGACCCCGTGCGAGGGCTCTCTACCCTGCATATTACCCCCATATCCTGCGCGCAGGCAGAGCAACGCGCAGGCCGCGCCGGGCGACTGGGCCCCGGCAAATGTATACGCCTCTGGAGCGAGGCAGATCACCGCCGCCGCGCCCCCTTCCCCTCGCCCGAGGTACACAGGGCTGACATCTCGGCAGCATTCCTGAATCTGTTGGCCTGGGGTGCCGTGGGGCAAGACGGTTTGCGCCGCTTTGCTTGGCCGGATGCCCCCACCGAAGCACAATTTGCCCAAGCCTGGCAGCTTCTGGTCAATCTGGGTGCAGTAGAACCCAACGGAGCCTTATCAGCCATTGGCCGCAAGATGATGCGCTATCCGCTGCCCCCGGTCGCGGCGCGCATGCTGGTAGCCGGGCAAGAGTACGGCTGCGAAACGGAGATGGCCGCCATTGCCGCCCTGACACAAAGCGAAAGCATTGCCATGAACAGCGGCTTTCATGAATCCCTGCGACATGAGGATGACTACACGGATTTTCAGGCAGAATGGCGCGCCTTGGAACGTGCAGAGCAGCTCAAGGGAGACACCGCCGCTTGCACGGCCCTCGGCATCATGGGCAGAGCCGCCAGAGAGATTCGCGCAGCCTTCCGCCAACTGACGCAACACCGCGCAGACCCCGATTTTTCAGCACACCGAGAAGGTGTTACCCAAGCCCTGCTGACCGCTTATCCCGAAAACGTGGCGGCCCGCAACAGCACGGCAACCCAGACGGCAAGACTCACCCAACGCCGCAGCGGTAAATTGGCAGACGGCATCGCCTTGCAACCCGATACGGAATGCGTGCTGGCAACCGAGATTGCAGAAATAGGCGGCAAAAGTGTGGAAACGCGTATTTCTCGATGTACTAAATTGAATGTGTGCGATTTACCCACGCATGAGGATGACATTGCCGTGTACGACAGCACCCGAAAACGCGTGCTCAATTACCACCGCACCCTGTACCGCGACCTGGTACTCACCGAAAAAGAAACCGGCGATGCCCACCCGGATGCCGCGGCCCCGCTGCTGGCAGACCAGGTAGTGCGCGGTAATTTGCGTTTGGAAGGGTGGGATGGCCATGTACTGCAATGGATTAACCGCCTTGCATGCCTGCGCAACGCCATGCCCGAGCTGGAGATGCCCGAGTTCGGCGAAGAAGACCGCCTTGTGGCCATCACCATGCTGTGTGATGGGGCCGTTTGCTACAAAGATATAGCCACACGCCCCGTATTACCGGTACTGCGCGAATGGCTCTCGCCATGGCAGCAAGAATGCCTGAACCGCTATGCGCCCAAGGCCATTAAATTGGCAAATGCCAGAGAGGTCAAACTCTTGTACCGCGAAGACGGCACACCCACATTCGGGCTCAAGTGCCAACTGTTGTTCGGCGTGCCGCAGACACCCACCATTGCAGATGGCCGCATCAAATGCTTGGTAGAGATTCTTGCCCCCAATCAGCGCCCCTACCAGCTGACCTCAGATCTTGCTTCTTTCTGGAAAAACGGCTACCCGCAAATGAAAAAAGACCTTGCGGGCCGCTACCCCAAACACCACTGGCCCAACGAAGCACCACTTTAATACCATTCCCACTATGAAAACAATACTAATCTATAGCCTATTTTGTGCCTCGCTGAGCCTCGCAAACGAGGTGCGCGAGCATTTGATTTACGAGGATGACAGCTTTGAGAACACCGAACTGCGCTGCCCCTCACCAACCGGCAAATGGCAGCTGGTGTACCGCGGCTTGAAACATAAAGAGCAAAAAGACATCGGTGTGGTGCGGGAAATCATTCTTGTCTCCGATACCGGGCACACTATCTGCCTGAAAGATGCGCAAACACCCTCGCTTTACCTCAGCAACATCATGACACATCCTTGGTCGCCGGACGGCAATTGGCTCGTTTATCCGGTCAGCAAATGGACCTACCATTTTTGTCCTGTTTCCAAGCTGAGCGAATTGAGCGTTATTCCTTTAGAAGTCAAAGAGAGCACCCGTTACGTGCTTGAAGGAGGACATTGGCAATCAAACGGAACATTCATTTTTCGCGCCGGATTATCAGGCTATTCAGCCCCCTACTCTGCCACCGTTACGGAAAGCGGAGTCACCTACAAACAGGTGGGCGACATGGTTAAAACTCAACATTAATGTACACGAAAGAAAAACGCTCTGATAAACTTTTCGGTTGATAAATCGGAGTTTGTCGGGCAGATACATGCGAACGAAAGTGAGCCGAATTCCTAAGCCCCGTGACAGCGGGGCGGCGGACCACTAGCCCCGGGTGCAGCCGCGTCAGCGGCGGAACCCGGGGTAAGATGAA